>DNRP01000118.1:0-16747 GCA_003499955.1 Cyanobacteria bacterium UBA9971 | reverse complement strand
CTGCCATCAGTATTATTAGTTCTATCTACTTTATTTTTTATAGAACCATCAGCATTAAATGTATCATAATGTTTTACTTTACCGTTTTTATCATAATAATTAGCTTGAGTTGTTTGTCCGTTAACATCATAGAAACTTTCTATTTTGTTTCCATTTTCATCATAAGTTATGATTGGTTTATTATTTATTCCGGCAAGTTTTTTTTCGTTAAATTTAGTTAATTCTTTATACCAATCAGAAGCTGAATGGCTATACGCATCATTATTTTCAGTATTCCAAACAGAAGAAGGTTTTGTATTTTTATTAGAATTCACAACAATATTTTTATTTTGCTGCATTAAATTAGCATACCAATTATTGCCATTAATTGAACAGCTCATCAGATACCTCTATAAATACACCTTACTAATACACCTATATATATAAAGTATATATGANNAAAATTCCTATAAATGTTTGTTGTTGTTTAAAAAAAAATCAGTAAAATATATTATGGAGAAGTTTGAGAATAGAGATGAATTTGCGTAAAATCAAAAGTGAAATATTTTTAATTTTTCAGTTGTTTGCAATTTTAACAACGGCATTTTTGTTGAGCGGATACGGGTATGCCGGTGATTTGCCGGAATTGGGAAAACAAACCAGACCTGCTGAACAAAAAGAAGTTCAAGTAAAACAGGCCGTTCCTTCAAAAAGTAATAATGAGTTTGAATTTCCCTCAACAAAGACATTTTTTCCAAGGATTTATTCGGGTTATAGCATAGACAGATACAGCGGGTATTTGCAGGACATAAAACAAGTTGAACCTATTCTTGTAACCTTGAAACAGGTTATTAAATCGGATAATTCCAATAAAGTTCAGCAGTTTTCAGCAAAAGTAAATGTTTTTAATTTGTATGTCGCTGATTTGAAAGATAAATACGGCAATAAACAGGAAAAAAACTATGAATCGTTTAAACAGCTTGTAATACTTGATAAATATTTAACAGAAGCGGCAAACTATCAAAGAGAAGCGGGTAAATACAAAAAAAATTTAAGAGGTTCTCTTTTAAATAAGCTTGAAGATGAATCATATCTGCGTCAAAAAGTAGACATGTCTACAAATTCGCTTGATGCTGTTTTAGAAATTATACAAAATGCAAACTAAATTAACTTTGTTTAGTTTTAGAAAGCTTGTAATCCATTTTTCCAAGGTCAAAAATATTTTTAACAAATAAAACGCCCATGCCAAGCATTGCGGCTTTTCCTAAAAACCTGACTTTGCTGTTGGTTGCAAATATATTAATCTTTTTAACTACTGTTTCAGCATTGTTATTTGTAAGAATAGTAGATTTTTGCAAAACTTCGTTCAATTTTTCAATAGGTTGTTTTTTTAAAAGCTTTGTTAGTACTTTATTTCCATAATGTTGTACTTTATTTCCTGCTACAATCTCGGCTATTATAATTCCTATTGAAGTTAAACCGGGATGGTCTTCTTTGAAGTTTTTAAGAAAAGGTACTTTGTTTATGATTGTATTAGCGACTTTATTACATAATGCAGCGCCTGCTAAAAAGAATCCCACGTTTTTTGCACTATTTAATGCAACACCTGTTTTAGCAGCAAGATTTCCTTGAGTTGCCATACCATCAACCAACCCGAATGCTCCTGCAATTCCAACAGTGGCCGCTGTGGCAGGTAGAATGTTATTTTTTTGTTTTTTATGTTCTGATGATCCAAAGTTTACAGATATATTTGGTTTGTTGCTGATAATAGATTCCATTTTCCCAACCCGTAGTTTAAATTAAGTAACACTTATATAAGTATCGTAAATAAATAAAATTGATAGTTTTCGCGCTTCAAGTACACAAAATTTTACATTTTTTACAGTGAAAGTTCTGCATGTGTTTCATCTTCTTTATAGTATTTTTCAGAAATTGTTTTTGATGTTTTAGCTCCTAAAACCCTTAATTTTTCTACCTGATTAATAAGATTCCCGCGTCCGTCGAGTTTTCTTTTTGCAGTTTCAAAGCACTCAGAAGTTTTATCAAAGTAAGTTTTAATATTTTCAAGGTCATTAAGTAATCCGACAAATTTATCGTAAAGTTTTCCGCTTTCTTCGGCGATTTCGATTACATTTTGGGTTTGTTTTTCGTGCTTCCAGAAGAGTTCTATGGTCTTGAGAGTTGTAAGCAAAGTCGAAGGACCTACAAGAAGGATTTTATTGCGCCATGCAAAGTCAATAATTTCGCTGTCCTGTTGAAAAATCAAGTTAAACGCGCCTTCCGTCGGAATAAACATAAGAACGAAATCAGGAGTGTTAATATCTTTTATTTCTTGATAAAACTTGCTTTTCAGGTTTTTAATATGCTCTTTTGTTGAATTGGTAAAATCTTTTAAGTGGTTCTGATCTTTTTCTTCCGAATTATAAAATCTTTCGTAAGATAAAAGCGAAACTTTTGAATCTATAATTAAATGCCTGTTTTCCGGAAGATGAATTATTACGTCAGGACGCAAAATTTTATTATCAGAATCCTTGAAAGTTTCTTGTAAAGAGTAATGATGGTTTTCTAACAAGCCGGAAATCTCAAGCAGCCTGTTCAAAATAAATTCGCCCCAGTTTCCCTGTGTTTTTACCTGCCCTTTTAGCGCATTTGTAAGGTTATTTGCCTCCTGACAAATCTTTTGATTGTTTTCTGCAAGAAGTTTTATATGTGTTTCAAGTGACGTCATTCCTTTTGTTTCTTCAATCTTTGCCTGTTCGATTTTTGTTTCAAATTCGATAAGCTTTTCCCTGAAAGGTTTTAAGAGGTTAAAAATTTCTTCCTGATTGGTTTTAGAAAAATCGCAGGAGTTTTGTTTGAGGATTTTTGCCGCAATATCCTCAAATTCTTTGCAAAATCTTTCTTGAAGCTCGGTTTCTTTGTTCAGAGAATTCTCTAGGGTTTGTTTTTCAGCTTTAAGATAAGCTATTTCGTTATTCAGGCTGATAAATCGTTTCATTCCGAGCAGCAAAACAATTAAAATTCCTGAAAAAAGTCCGATTATAAAGCTGATAAAATATTCCATATATTTATACCATTCTCCCGAAAAATTTCGCTATTTCTTTTGAGGGGATTGTATGGCTTATTTTTCTGCCATGCGGGCATGTTTTATTGAATTTTGTGTCCAACCAATTTACTATAAGCTCTTCCATTTGCCATAGCGACAGTTTTTCGCCTGCTTTTACCGCCGCGCGGCAGGCAATTCTTTCCAGTATTTCATTTTCCATATTTTCCGGCGTTGTTTGAATAGCTTCTATAAGGTCAAAAATGATTTTTTCGGGATTTTTATTTGCCAACATTTGAGGAATTCGTTTTAATTTTACGCCCTGAGAAACAAAATCAAGCTCAAAGCCGTATTTCTCAAGAAGTTCTGTATTTTCTTGAAGCGTTAAAATCTGCTCTGTTTCAGGTTTAATAAGTTCAGAAGTTAATAAAAGCTGAGAAATTTGGGTTTTATTTTCCTTAAGCTGCTCATAAAGGTATCTTTCATGGGCTATATGTTGGTCAATTACCTGTAAACCTTCGGCTGCTTCTATAAGTATATAAGTATTATTAAGTTGACCTATGATTTTTGGTTTTTCAACATAGCTTTTTTCATTATTCTCAAGACTAAGTTCTATTTTGTTCTGAAAAACATCCGACCCATATCTTTTAGCGGGAATAGATATCTCTGTAATCTCGTCATCTCTTAAATCAGCAAATCTGGAAAAGTCTATAATCTTTGAATCATTAATACTATTTTGAGTTTCTTCTGTCATCCTGAGTGATACGAAGGATCTATCCATTTCGCTAATTTCATTATTTGATAGATTCTTCGGGCTAAAGCCCTCAGAATGACAAGATTGTGTTTCGTCATTACTTGAATGCAACTTAAGATAAGTGCCTTCCAAAGCATTCTTGATCGCTGAATAAACAAAATTAAATATTAAATTGGGCTTTGTATATTTAAGTTCCCTTTTTGACGGGTGAACATTTACATCTATTTCGTTTGCCGGCATTGTTATATTGAGCGCCGCAAAAGGATATTTCCCTGAAGGTATAAGGTCTTTTAATGCTGTATCTATGGCTTTTGAAATAATCGGACATTTTACTGTTCTTCCGTTTACAAAAACATAAACAGCTTTTTTGTTTGAACGCGTGAAATCAGGATTGCTTATGAACCCTTTAATATTTAAATTAAATTGTGTATCTTCAAAATTAATTTCAGAAAGCTCTTTTATAAGGTCTTTCGAGTAAATTTCGCTTATTGTTACAGCCAAATCAGAACTTCCGCTGGTTTTTATTACAGAATGCTTTTTGTGTACAAGATTAACAGCAACTTCAGGATGAGAAATAGCAATATTTTGAAGAATTTCCGTTATGTTTGAGATTTCTGTTTGCGTCTGTTTAAGGAATTTAAGCCTCGCAGGTATGTTATAAAATAAATCCTTAACTTCCATAATTGTCCCGATAGCGCAGCCTGTTTCGGAAATTTTAACTTCTGAATCCTTGCATTCTGCTTTTAAGCCATTGTTTTCATCAACAGTTCTCGTTATGCAGCTAACTTTTGCAACAGAAATAATACTTGCTAACGCTTCTCCACGAAATCCAAGAGTATTTATTGACCATAAATCTTTTTGATTTTGAATTTTACTGGTTGCATGTCTTGAAAATGCCAAAACCAAGTCGTCTTTATGAATGCCATGTCCGTTATCTGCTACCCTTATATCTCTTGCCCCGTTAGAAATTTCTATTTCAACTTTTTTTGCGCCTGCATCGATGGAATTTTCGACAAGTTCTTTTACTGCCGAGGCTGGTCTTTCTATGACTTCGCCGGCAGCAATCTGGTTTATAAGATTTTCAGGAAGCAGTTTTATTCTTTTCATAAATCATCGCACTTCGTATAAAACGCTTCAATTATAGCATTTACATGTTTTTATTAATAAAATTTTTTCTTGTTTTAAAACTCATATCAGACTTTTGTGTTTTTTATAGAGTCGTTAATTGCATTTTCTTTATTAAATGTCATCCATTCTATTGAATTATTAGCTGATTTTGATTCTTTTAAATTTGCAATAAAATGGAACATCTTATTGTCGTCAAATACATTTTCCCATCTTGCAACAACTACAGTAGCTACACAGTTACCAATCAGGTTTATTGTTGTCCTGCCCATATCAAGAATATGGTCAATTCCAAGAAGTACAGCCACTCCTGCAACAGGAATATTAAAGCTTCCGAGTGTGCCTGCAAGAATGATTAAAGATACTCTTGGAACAGCTGCCATTCCTTTACTGGAGAGCATTAAGGTGAACATCATAAGCACTTGCTGCCATAATGAAAGTTCTATGCTGTACATTTGGGCTATAAAAATAGCCGCAAGTGAAAGATATAAAGTACTTCCATCAAGGTTAAACGTATAGCCTGTCGGCATGACGAATGCAACAATCTTTTTAGGAACACCAAAATTTTCCATTGTTTCCATTGCTTTTGGAAGGGCTGCCTCACTTGTAGCGGTTGAAAATGCTAACAATGCAGGATCTTTTATTGCCCATAAAAGATTCATAAATGGAACTTTGATTATCGAGCATACTGTAAATAAAACCAACGCAAGGAATACAAATAATGCAGTGTATAAACATGCAATCAGCTTAATGTAAGACACAAGTATACCGGGTCCTTGTTCTCCTATTGTAGCGGCTATAGCACAAAATACCCCCATAGGCGCAAATTTCATAACATATTCCGTAAATTTAAACATTACTTGCGTTAGTGCTGTTAAAAATTCTAGTATAGGTTTACCTTTTTCTCCTATAGAACCAAGCGCAAAAGAGAAAAATATGGAAAAAACCACTACCTGCAGAATCTGGTTTTGTGCCATAGCATCCACAACGCTTGTGGGTACCATATGTACAAAAGTATCAGCCGGAGAATTAGCTTTATTTGCTTCTTTTATTGTTTCAAGTTCCTGCATTTGTGATTTGGAAACATTAACAATACAGCCTTTGCCGGGTTGACCTATATTTGCCGCTAAAAGACCTATTACAAGCGCAATAGAAGTTGCGGCCAAAAAATATGTTATTGTTTTTGTGCCAATTTTTCCAAGGCTTTTAATATTGCCATGCCCTGCAATTCCTACAACGAGCGTTGAAAAAACCAGAGGAGCTATGAGCATTTTAATCATATTAAGAAATATTTTAGCCCCTGATTTAAGTATAGTATCTATTAAGCCTGTAATTCTTTCTGTAAATGGTAACAATGCGCATATTTTAGGATAAAAACACCCGAATATAATTCCTGAAACAAGGGCGAGCAGAATATACAATGTTAATTTGGATTTTTTTTCTTTCATTAATAGTCCTCTTTGAGATAGATCTGCCTTGTAAAAATCAACATTTTTTATAGTTAATCACTACAAGCATAACAACTTAAAAAACAAACAAAATAAAAATTGCCATTTTTTTAGCAATTCTTTACAAAAAAAAAAAGAGAACCGATGCTTCTCTTTTTTTTTAAATCTTTTATAATTCTTCGCCAATATAGTTTTTTAAGCTTTTCACGCCTCTATTATTACGACAAAGTCTTTTTAACTTACTTATTGCCCTGTTTTCAATTTGTCTGATTCTTTCTCTTGATACGCCGTATCTTGTACCAATTTCTTCAAGAGTTTTTTTGTTCCCGTCATCATCAAGACCGAATCTCATTATCAGGACATCTCTTTCTTTCGGGCTAAGCTGACCGAGGATTTTCCTGATTTCTGAAAAAAGGTTTTCCTGAATAACTTTTGTATCAGGTGATGTAGAGCTGTTATCAATCAGAAAATCACCGATTCTTGTTGATTCTTCTTTTTTATTAAGAGGTGTTTCAAGACTTATTGTAGATTGGGCGGATTTCATAACCGCTCTTAGTTTTGATAGAGGAATATCGAGTCTTTCAGCGATCTCTTCTTTAGACGGTTTTCTGTTAAGTTCATTTGTAAGGTCGTATGTAGCCTTTTTAATTTTGCCTATGGTTTCAATCATGTGGACAGGAAGTCTTATTGTTCTTGATTTATCAGCTATGCCGCGTGTTATTGCCTGCTGTATCCACCATGTTGCATAGGTGCTGAACTTATATCCTTTCGTATAATCAAATTTTTCTGCTGCTTTAATTAATCCCATATTTCCTTCCTGAATTAAATCAAGAAAAGAAAGTCCTCTGCCGATATATTTTTTTGCAATACTTACCACTAAACGCAAATTCGCATTAACAAGTTCTTCTTTTGATTTTTTGCAATGATTTTCCTTGATTTGTTTTGCAACTTCAAGCTCTGCATCAGGTGTTAAAAGCGAAATTCTACCAATTTGCTGAAGATAAATTTTTACTGCATCATCAGAACTTGATACTTCTTTTTCAACGACAACTTCTTCTACTTCGTCTTCTTCAGGAATTTCAAAGTCTTCGGCATCATCCTCAAAAGAAACATCTTCGGCTTCTTCATCAAATATATCATCCTTTTTTTTATAAGATTTATCTTTCATTTTAACCGGCAAATCCTCTATATTTCTTCTTTTTTTAGCAGCATCCATTAATAGTCTCCCTTAGAATATTCTATTACAAATTTCATTTTTTCGATACAGTGTTTGCTTAAAATTTCATCCATGTCGTCGATTTAATATGAAATTTGTAGTTAAAGAATTATCATTGTTTATTTATCAATATTTTAGTAATTGTTTTGATGAGTATATCATTCAATCAATCAATTTTTTTTAATATTCTCTGCCTGACTATTTCATAAATTAATATACTTGCTGCATTGGCTACGTTTAAAGAATTAACATTATCGGACATCGGAACTTTAACCAGCATGTCACAATTCTTTTTTACAAGCGCGCTGATTCCCTGATTTTCGCCGCCCATGACGAGGGCGCAGTTCATATCGTATTTTTGATTGAAATAATAGGTTTCCGCGGAACCTTCCGCTCCGATAATCCAGAAATTATTTTCTTTCAAGGTTTCTATTGTCACGCTTAAGTTAGTTACCTGAATTATAGCGATTTTTTCTACAGTTCCGGCGCTTGCTTTTTCGACAGTGGAAGTTATTTGGCTTGAATGTCTTTTGGGGATAATAATTCCGTCGGCATTCGCAGCGGCGGCGGTTCTAATTATTGAACCTAAATTGTGAGGGTCTTCCACTTTGTCTAAAATTATTAATAAAGCATCTTTTTTGTCTTTAATTTTCGGCAGTAAGTCCTCCAGTTCGGTGTATTCAACAGGCGAAACAGAAGCGGCTATTCCCTGATGAACTCCGTCTGCGAGTTTATCCATTTTTTCTCTGGGGATTTCATTAACATTAATTCTGTTTTGTCTTGCAAGGCTTAGGATATTTTTAATTTTGGGATCAAATTTTACGCCTTTTGCCAGATAAATTTTGTTTATTCTTTTGGGATTTACTTCCAAAAGACCTTCTACGGGGTTTTTGCCGTATACTATTTCTTTTTCGTCCATTATTTTTTCCTATTCTAGAATGTTTTTTTATTTTGCCATAAAGTTTTGTAATAAAAAACAACTTGTAGTTTTATAAAATAGGATTTAAAATTTAACTAATGAAATGATAAGGGAATTATAATGAGAAATTAAAACAGGTAAACATCATCAATTAATGGGATGGTTTAATAAAAAATACATATATAAAGAAAAAATATTTACGCCTGAATTAAGTAAAATATATTCAAGACTTATTATTGATAGAGATAATTTTGATTATACAGTTTCAGCAGAACCCAAAAAAGAAGATGTTTTAAGAAATTTAGAAAATGCCAAAATCTTTATAAATAAAATTAAACCTTATGTTTTAAACAGAATAGAACAAGCAAAAAAGGAATTATAAATGCAAAATATTCCTATATCCAGAGCTGTTAGGGGAGCAACAACGGTAGAAAATAATGTTGACGACGAAATATATCAGGCTACTGTTGAACTTCTTAGAAAAATGATTGAAGAAAACTCAATCGATTCAGATGAGATAATTAATGTGATTTTTACTTTGACGCATGATTTGGATGCGGCGTTTCCGGCAAAAGCCGCGCGTGTTCATTTAGGGTGGAATACTGTTCCTATGATTTGTACACAGGAAATCCCCGTGCCTGAGAGCTTACAAAAATGCATCAGGGTGCTTATTACTTTTAATACAGCAAAATCAAAAGATGAAATCAGGCATATCTATTTGAGAAAAGCTCAAACGCTTAGACCTGATTTGGTTAAGTAATTTATTGCACTGATTGCAAAAACTCTTTTACTTCAAGGAAAAACCACTCGCTTTCGTGATGGCTTCCTGTTTCGGAAATAAATAGTTTTGCTTTTGGATTTAGAGATTCCAGTTTGTAAGACATTGCAACAGGAACGGTTTCATCGTTTTTAGACCCGCCGATTAGCAATGGCGATGTGATTTTACAAATTTTCTTATCAGTAGAAAATTTTGTAATTAAAGGAATATACCTTACAAATCTTGTTGATAAAGAACTCCAGAACCCGAGTTTGCTTTCCAAAATACCTGTGCTGGTAAGGTGAATGGCTTCATCTCTTAAGTTTGTAAACGTGCTTTCTAAGATTACAGCCTTAAAGTTGTTTCTTGAAGCAACATCTGCAACTATTGCGCCTCCCATCGACCTTCCCCACAGAACCAAATTGTTTCTGTCCACTTTTTTTGAATCCACAAGATAATTTATAGCTGATTCAAGGTCTATATAAAGTCCTTGTTCATAAGGTCCGCCTTCACTTTTCCCATGTCCTCTATAATCAATCATGAATACGCCATAACCGTTATTAGCAAGAAATTGCGCGACNNCTTGCGCCTTTATATACCACCCGTTAAGCTTAAACCCGTCCCTGCTGTAAAAATAAGTGTCTTGAATAGGTTCTTCCGCATTAATTCTTACTTGCGCAAATTCTTTGTCAATAGGATAAAAAATAAGCTTATCCTCGATTCCGCCAAAAATTAAGCTGCTCATAAAGATATTTACTCCTACTACAGAACTTAAAAAGTATGTTCCAACCCGTCCCATTTTGGTTTTAGTGAGAAATTCAGCTATTTTAGAAAAAAACATTTATTTTTGTCTCAAACTTTCATAAAAATAATTAATATTAGTAGCATTTTACACTTCCTAATATTAAAAAGACAAATAAAGGTTTTCGATTTTAAGTCGTAAATTATTTTTAGCTGTCATTGCGAAGGGTACCCGCTTTTTTGATTAATTATCAAAAAAGGAGGGGGCAGCGAAGCCCGACGTGGCAATCTATTCCTTTTGAAATTAAAACATAAATTATAAATTGAATAGATTGCTTCGCTTCGCTCGCAATGACAATGAATAATTAATACGCAATTAAACCGCCTATTATAGTGTGTTTAACCTGAAAATTTTCGTCCCAAAGCACTAAATCCGCGTCAAAATCTTTATCAATAAATCCTTTTGTGGCTAACTTCAGATTTTTTGCGGGATTGAGCGAGGCAAACATTAAAAAGTCGGAAAAATTGATTTTATCAATATTTTTTCTCAAATTCTCGTCTAAAAACGACAAACTTCCCGCAAAAGTCCCATTCTCGTTAACAGCTTGATCTTTTATCCTGTAAATCTTTTGCCCGCCGAATATTATAGAGTCTTCAGTGCTTTGATTTAACGGCAGTGAATCGCTTATAAAAATAATTTTTGATTTTGGTTTTGTTCTCAAGATTAAATCCAGAATTATCGGGTGAAGATGTTCATTATCAGCAATAATTTCCGTATATATTTTATCGTTTGTCAGTGCTTCGCCGAGGATTCCCGGATTTCTGTGATGAAGTTGGGGCATTGCGTTGAACAAATGCGTAACTTGTTTCAATCCCGCATTTACGGCTGTTTTTAATTCTTCATGAGTTGCTTTTGAATGCCCTGCTGACGGAATAATATTTTTTTGCGCTAAATACTTAGTAAATTCAAGGTTTTTATCCAGTTCGGGCGCGTAAGAAACAATTTTTATGTTTTCGTTTTCAAATTTTTTGAAATTATTTATATTGGGTTCAAGTATATGATTATCGGGGTGAATCCCTTTAAAATCAGGATTCAGGAAAGGTCCTTCAATGTGAATCCCTATTATTTTCGCAGAATCAGCAAGCTGATTCTCCATTGCCATAGAAATTTCTTTTATTTGCCGTTTAATATTTTCCTCGGAATCAGTCATCAAGGTGGCAACAAGAGAAGTTACGCCATGTTTTGGCAGTTCTTTTGTCAGGTAAACTATATCTTCTGATTTTGCCGTATTAAAATCAATTCCATAGCCGCCATGAATATGCTGATCTATCAGTCCAGGGGTGATAGTTAATTCTTTTGCGTCAATATATTCAATCACATCATAATTTTCAGCAAACTCAAATTCGCAGGAAGCTGAAATATCAATGATTTTGTTTTTATGTATGGCTATATTCGCCTTTATTTTAGGGCAATCAGGGTTTTGAACACAGCCATTTTTTATTATAGTTAATTTTTCCATATTATATAAATTTTATCATTTTATTTTCAAAGATACCAGCAAACCTGCGCCCAAATTTAATTTTACAGTCTGATAATCTTCATGCGCCATCATTAAGTCAACATAACTCCACAGCTTATTTTCGTGGGAAATCACGTTATCCGCCACAATCATGCCGTTTTTTTTAAGCTTTGGATGAATAAAGTTAAAATATTCTATATATTCAAGCTTGCTCGCATCGATAAAAGCAAAATCAATATAGGTATCATCAGTATTATCGCTCGTATAAAAAAGTTTGAGATCTAGCCATTTAAGTATTTCAAGGATTTTACCCTGAACAAGTGTTACTTTGTCAATTAAGGCACAGTCTTCAAGATTTTTTCTCGCCATATCTTGTCTATCTTGAGAATATTCAATTGTTACAAGATGACCACCGGTTTCCTGTAATGCCATCGCAAGCCATATAGCGGAATATCCGTTTGAAGTCCCAAGCTCGAGGATATTTTTATAATTTCCCGATTTTATAAGCATGTTCAAAAACTTGCCGATTTCAGGACTTATATTCCAAAATTCGTTATGTGTTTTCTGTAGTTCCGCTAATTTTTGTTTTATTTTATCGTCCATAAATCTTTTTTACTCAATAATCTGTGTTCTACTACCAGGTTTTTCAATATTTTGACCCAATTTGCACATAGGACATTCTTCGGGGGAGTATATTTCAGGGTCTATTTGAATTAAAGATTCAATTTTTAGACTTGTTTGTCCGCTTGATCTGTCAACAATGCAGCCTATTCCAGCAATTTTCCCGCCAAAACTTTCTATAATCTTTATAGATTCTATTGTTGATTTTGCGGTGGTAATAACATCCTCAATAACAAGGACTCTATCCTCTTTATTAATATGAAAACCTCTTCTTAGAGTCATTATGCCGTCTTTTCTTTCGGTAAATATCGACTTTTTGCCGAGGGCTTTTGCTGTTTCATAGCCTATAATTACACCGCCCAGCGCCGGACCTAAAACAACATCAATTTTGCTTGCGTCAAAAAGTGCCGCAAGTTGTTTGCCTGCTTTTTCCGCGTATTCAGGATATTGAAGAAGCTTTGCACATTGAAAATATTGATTGCTGTGAAGACCTGAACTTAATTCAAAATGCCCTTTCAGCAGACTTCCGGTTCTAATTAATAAGTCAATCATACTCATTGTCCTTATTTGTGTACTTAAATTTCTATAATCAGTATCAGAAATTTTTTTGTCTTCGATAAAACTCAATAAACTTTTAAAAATATAAAATTTTTTATTTTTTATAAGATTTTCAGTGTTTTTCAGGAAATTCAAAAAAATTTTTGATTTAGTATTCATATCTTAAATCTTTCACTAATTCAGCTAACGATTCATAATTTTGTTGTTTCATAAAGTTATTTAACTCACTAACGAGCGCTTCACTTAAGTCAGGATGTGTAAAATTCGCTGTTCCTACCTGAATTGCATCTGCTCCCACTGCAAAAAATTCCAACATATCCTGAAAACATGAAATTCCTCCCATTCCTATTATCGGTATAGAAACATGTTGCCTGATTTCATAGATAAAATTCAATGCCAGCGGTTTGATACAGCTTCCAGACAAGCCGCCTTTTATATATTCAAAGATGGCGTTGTCATTGCGAGCAGGGGATAAGCCAGACGCGGCAATCTTTACCTCTACATGCATTGCTTTTACTGTATTAATGGCAGAAATTGCGTCAGCTCCGGCATTTTCCGCGGTTTTTGCAATTTTTTCAGGAAAAGAAACATTTGAACTTAATTTTACGATTAATGTATTATTAAAACAATTTCTGACTTCAGAAACAAGCTTGTAAAGGGTTTCTTCGTCTTTGCCAAATTCCAGACATCCGCTTTTTACGTTGGGACAGGATAAATTTAGCTCAACAGCCTCGATATTATTTGACTGACATATTTTTGCAAGTTCAACATATTCTTTAATGCTTTCTCCCGCTATATTTATAATAAAATTAATGTTGTTTTCTCTTAAAACAGGCAGTTTTTTCTCTATAAAATTATGTATACCTATATTTTCAAGCCCGATAGAATTTATAAGGCCGTTCTTAAGTTCTTTAATTCGGGGTTGAGGATTGCCGGTTCTTGGATTTAATGTGATGCCTTTTGTGACTATAGCTCCAATATTGCCTACATTCATAAAATCGTCATATTCATTGGCATACCCGAAAGTTCCAGAAGCTGTCAGAACAGGATTTTTGAGTTTTAATTTGCTGATATTTACTGAAGTATCAAGTTTTATTAAATTTGACATTACCATAAAACCTCGTTTCCTTTAAATACAGGACCGTCTTTGCAGATTCTTTTGTTTATTATCGTGTCATTTTCTTTAATTTGTATCACGCAACCCATACAAACTCCTGTACCGCAGGCAAAATCTCGTTCAAGCGCAACTTCCACAGGAATTTTATGTTTTTCTGCCGTCTGAACAATATATTTCATAGCGGGATTTGGTCCGCAGGTGTAAATTTTTTCAGGTTTTACTTCGTTTATGATGTTTTCCAGATGGTCGTCCAACCGTCCTTCAAGCCCTGCCGAGCCATCTTCGGTAATGATAATATGATTGTCATTGCGAGGAGCTTGCGACGAAGCAATCCATTTATTAATTAAGGGTTGATGGATTGTCCCCCTTATTTTTTGACATTTAGTCAAAAAATTGGGTTCCCTGCTTCGCTCGCAATGACAAAGAGCAATTTGCGAACACTCAACAAAAGTGTGTTTCACTCCAGTTTTTCCAAATATATCAGACAAAAAATTAATCGGGGCAATTCCTACACCGCACCCGATCAATAATGAACTTTTATTTTCTATATTAAAACCGTTTCCCAGAGGACCAATTACATCTGCCGAATCGCCGCTTTGTAGGCTTGAAAGATATTTTGTGCCTTTGCCTTTAATTTTATAAATAATTTCAAATGTGTCGTCTTTGACATTTGCAACACTGAAAGGTCTTCTCAAGAGCAAATCTTCGCATAATATCGAAATAAATTGCCCCGGTTTTGCGGTTTTTGCAATTGTTTGATTCTGAAAAGTCAATTTCCATGTATCATCAGAAAGTTTTATATTGCTTAAAACCTCTACTATATGCGGTCCTTTTATTTTATTTTGGATTTTAAGTTGCATAACCAGCCCAAAATTATTTTACTTTCTATAGTAAATTACTCTAATAACGCCTTTTTTTCAAGTTAAGATTGAGAAAGATTAATTCATTAAAAGCAAAACTTCTCTTATAACTTTGGCGGCAGTGACGGTGGAAACTCCAGATTGGTCGTAATGAGGAGATAATTCTACTACATCAGCTCCAACAATATTAAGGTTTTTAAGAAGCATCAGCCAGCTCATAAGTTCATTATAAGTCATTCCCCCCGGTTCAGGTGTTCCTGTTCCGCTCATTAAACTCGGGTCAAGCACATCAAGGTCAACAGACAAAAAGACAGGTTTATTTTCCGGAAATTTCAATCTTTCTTTAAATTCTTCCTGTGTTTTTGCGATAGTATTATTTTCTTTCATCCACTCAAATTCTTCTTGAGTTCCAGAGCGGATGCCAATCTGAATTAAATTATCAGGAGTGATGATTTCTGAAATTCTTCTCATAACACAGGCATGGGATAATTTTTCCTCGATATAATCTTCTCTGACATCGGCATGCGCGTCAAAATGAATCACGTAAAGTTCAGGATACTTCTTGCTGTAAGCTTTTATTGCGGGAAAAGTCACAAGATGTTCTCCACCGACTCCTAACCATTTTTTATTATGCAAAAGCGTTTCCTCAGCGGCAGTTTCTATTTTTTGTAAAGAATCTTCTCTGTTGCCTAGCTGAAATTCAATTTCTCCCGCATCATAAAACTTGACATCATCAAGGTCGCGCTCTTGAATAGGGGAATAAGATTCAAGCCCGTATGAAGCAATTCTTATAAGTTCAGGACCAAATCTTGCGCCGGGTCTGTAAGAACACGTTCCATCATAAGGAAGCCCGACCATAACGCAGTCAGCTTCATCAAAATTTTCTGTGGAATTTGTCCAATTCCTCGGTAAAAATGGAACTTTTAACAATTTTTTGTTCCCTTTCTTTTAATGGTAAAAAGAATAACTTTATTATATATGAAATTATTTAATGTTTTAAAATTCTACCTATTTTTTCCGACATTTTTGAAATTCGGTTATTTTCTTCTGATGCCAAACTTGCCATAGCTTCAATTTCGACAGTATTTTCAGAATTCAAAATAATATTTTTAAGAAGAAATTTGATTCGTTCAGATTTTATAGAAATCCCCATTCTTAAATTATAGAGTTGTTTCTTTTTACCCATTTTTTTATCTCTTTGTTATTAATCATTACGAAATTAAAAGCCTATAGCATTATAATCATAGCCAATATGCTTTAAAAAAGCAAGTATTTTTTTAAATGTTAAAATTTAAAAATTATGATTAAAAATAATTTAGCTGTTTTAATGGCAAAGAAAAAAATTCGTATAGCAGAACTTCACAGGCTTACAGGAATAAGTGCCAGTACTTTATCGGATATTTATAATGAAAAAACTGCCATGATAGGTTTTCATACCATTTCGAAGTTATGCTATGCTCTAGATTGTTCTATTGGTGAGCTTTTTGAATATATTCCCGATTAAATTTTTAAAATTGTTTAAATTTATTGTTTTACAATATCCCGAATAAAGTTCGGGAGAACAAAAACAGATTTATGGAATTCTCTATTGTAAAGCTTAGCCTGTTTTTCGATTTCTTCGGCGGTTTTTTCGTTTTTGATTTCAAGAGGATTTACTGTTTTCGAGCAGAAAGTCCAGCTCCAGAAAGACCCCGGATATGTCGGCATCGGCGAAATATAAGTCTTGACTATCGGAAAGACTTTTTTAAGCAGATTAGAAATTAACCCCAATTCTTTTTGGTTCATTATAGGGGATTCGCTCTGGGCAGCCATTACGCCGTTTTCTTTAAGCGCGTTTTTGACATTTGTATAAAAATCTTCTGTAAACAATCCTTCTCCTGGCCCCATCGGGTCGGTAGAATCTATTAATATCACGTCAAAGCTTTTGTTTTGGCGTTTCATATATTCAATGGCGTCTTCAACGTTTATTTTTACCCTCGAATCATCAAGTTTTCCCGCGATAGAAGGAAGATATTTTTTGCTGACTTCAATTACAGCCCCGTCAATTTCGCAAAGGACGACTTCTTTGACGGAAGGATGCTTCAAAACT
>DNRP01000111.1:13340-19023 GCA_003499955.1 Cyanobacteria bacterium UBA9971 | reverse complement strand
TGGTAAAAATAAATTTAAATAACTATTTTTAAAGATTAATAAAAAAACTCCGATATCTTATATAAGACATCGGAGTTTTTTATGTTCAAAATTAAAATAATTTTATTCATATTTATATTATTTTTATTGATATTATTACCGGAAACTGTGCTTGCGGACAGTTTTCAGGATGGCGTAAAAGCTTATGAATCAAACAATTACAAATATGCTGAAAGTTGCTTTAGAAAAGCTTTTCAGGAGAATCCTGATAATGATGTTATAAAATATTATCTTGCTATAACTTTTGTTCAAAATAAAAATACTGCGGATGCAAAACTTTTATACAAAAACATTATTGAAACTTCTTCCAATCCGGAAGTTGTTAATCTTTCTAAAACAGGATTAAAATTGATTGGAAACTTATCAAGTTCTTCTTCAAAAATAACTAAAGCTATTTTGAACGTTAACACAATGGGAAATGTTCTGATTATAGATAATGTAAACGTAAATGATGCTGCAAAAGTAAAATTTATCTTTGATACAGGCGCTTCTTACACAACAATTTCAACCGAACTTGCAAACAGGTTAAAAATTTCAACAGCTAATGCTCCGAGTATGAAAATTATGACCGGCAGCGGCTATCTTAATGTACCTAAAATAACTCTTAAAAAAATTGAAATAAACGGCTTAACTGCTTATAACGTGGAAGCTCTTGTGGCAGATCTTCCTATGCATACTTCAGGAACAGCGGGAGATATGGCCGGATTGTTAGGACTTAGTTTTATGAAAGATTTTAAGGTTACTGTAGACAAGCCGCATAATCAAATTATTCTTGAGAAAAACTAATCATTGTCATTGCGAGGAGGGCTGAAGGCTCGACGTGGCAATCTAAATATCCGAGCAGTCGATTACCACGTCTCTTGTGTAGTCTGGTAATTTTTTATAATAATGATGCAAATTAGTATCAGGTCTGTTTTCATAAACCGCATTGCACAACTCATAAAAACCTTGCTGAAGATCTTCCGGTGACATATTTGCAGGTTGAATTACCACGTGAGAACAATCATACATTGCCCAGTTATCTTCTATAATTCTGTTTTCTTCTTTCATTTTTTTATAAAATGGTGTTCCCGGAAATGGGGTATTAATAGTAAATCTCGGCATATTAATCGGAACCTGCTGAAGAAAATCATAAGTTTCCTGAAAAATATTAATGTCATTTTCGTCAAGCCCGAAAACAAAACTGCCAAATACTGAAATATTATGATTTTGGAATCTTCTTACCGCCTCGGAAAAATCACTGACTCTGTTAAAACCTTTATTAATTTTTAACAGAGATTTTTGATTTACTGACTCAAACCCCACCAAAACAGCTATAAGTCCGCTTTTTGAAGCAACTTCCAGCAATTCTTTGTTGGTTGAAACATGAATATTAGCAGGAGTTCCCCATTGTTTTTTTAAGGGAATCATTGCTTCACATAATTTATAAGCGTATTCAGCATCCTGAAATAAATTAGGATCATAAAATTCTAAAAATCCCGACTTAATTTGTTTTATTTCATTTATAACATCCTCAATGGGTCTTTGGTGGCAACCATTGCAAACATAAGGCTGTACGCAAAATTCGCATACATTTTTACATCCGTAAGTTGCCTGTATTCCGTTTATATCTTCAGAATTGACATTTTTTTCAACATAAGCGTTTCTGTCAGGAAACGGCATATTTCTGAAATCAATATCTCCTTGTTTATAAATTTTTTGCATTTTATCAGCTTTATAATCCTTCAATAATTGAGGAAATGTATGAATCGCTATCCCGCAAATCACTGAATCCGCATGTTCTGATACTTCATCGGGATTAAAAGTCGCATGGACTCCTCCAATGACTACCGATACCCCTTTTGAACGAAAATAATCCGCATAAGTGTAGGCTCTGTTAATTGTTGAAGTCAGGGCAGAAATTACGACAATATCAGCATTAATTGATTCTTTTTCAATTTTTTCAATAGTTTCGTCATATACTTCTACTTTAATATTTAATTCTTTGGGAATTAAAGAAACTAAAGCAGGAATAGTAATTGAGTCCGGCGTATTATTTTCTTTAAACCTATAAATTGCGCCTTTGGGCATTATTAAAGCAATTTTTTCAAGCTTTGCCAAAATAAACTCCTAAACTAAGAATGTGTTTGATTATAGTTTCATTCTAGCTGACAAATTTTAGGAGTGTCAAGGCAAATGATAAAATTAAGATTTTTTTATTATCAGAACTGGTTGTTTAGCATGCTCATAAACTTTTGTGCTTATGCTGCCAAGAAGCCATCTCGAAAGCTTACCTCCTCCATGAGAGCCGACAACTATCAAATCATGCTTATTTTCTTCAGATTCATCAAGAATCATAGCGGCAGCATCACCTTCAACATGATATTTTTTTACAACTTTAACCCCGGATTCTTCAATTTTATTTGCGGTTAGATCAAGCAAATTTTCTGAAACCAGACATGATTCCTCTATTATTTTATTCATGTCGAGGTAAATATATGCATCGGGAGGAATAATAAGGCTTGGCTCAATCATTACGTTTAAAAGGGTTACCTCGGCACGATCTTTATCAATAAATTTCCATAAATTTTCGGCTGCATAAAAAGAATCATCCGATGTATCAACACCCATTAAAACAGAAAAAGGCTTGATTTCGCTCGTTTCAAGATGACATTTGCTGTCAATAACAAGTACGGAAGTTTTTCCAAAACGTGTAACCTTATACGCCACACTGCCAAGCAACAATCTTTCTATAGCATTTTTATTATGAGAACCAATCACTAAAAGATCGTATTCACCATTTTCCGTAAGTTTAATTATAGTTTCAGCAGCATTGCCTTCTTTATATATAAACCCTTTATAATCAACATCCGAGTTTTCAAGAAAATTTTCCAGAAGTGTAAAATTTTCTTTCTCAGCTTCATGCTTTATAAATTTTTCCGGCTGGCTGTAAAAATAACCTTCTTCTGCAATATTTGTTTCTATTACATTTAATAATGTAACTTCGGAATTTTTTCTGTCTATAAAATTATAAGCGGCATTAACTATTGTTTTTGCCCAGTTTGGCTCATCTATAGCTATTAAAATTCTTATTTTAGACATTTTTATCCCGTAGCCTCCATAAATATCATAGAAATTATAACAGTATTTTTAAACTCATATTATCCGCTTTCGGGTATTTTTTTTAGCTATTTAATTCGAATTGCTAAAAAATTTTTATCGTCATCGTTAAGGGTGTTTTTGGCAGCTTTAACCCGCTGTAGCAATCTTAAATACAGATTCTTACGCTCGCTTTGCTCTCTCAGAAATGACGTTTTTAGCTAATTAGCAATTCGATTTAGTTTTATTTACCTAAACACAACTGTTTTAGTGCCGTTAAGAAGGATTCTTCTTTCTACATGCCATTTTACAGCCCTTGAAAGTATTATTGTTTCAAGATCTCTTACTGTCATGGCAATATCATCAGTTGTATAAGTATGGTCAACTCTTTCAACCGCCTGTTCTATAATAGGTCCTTCATCAAGATTAGGAGTTACATAGTGAGCTGTAGCTCCGACAATCTTAACGCCTCTGTCATGGGCTTGTGTATAAGGCGCTGCGCCTTTAAAGCTTGGCAGGAACGAATGGTGAATATTAATACAGCGACCGTTTAAAGCTTTACACATTTTAGGCGATAATATCTGCATATATCTAGCCAGAACAACCAGATCAATCCTAAGCCCATCAACAAGCTGAAGGATTTTTTCTTCGTTTTCTGCTTTGTTATCAGGAGTTGCAGGAAGATGAAAATAATTTATACCATGCCATTCAACTAAATCTTTCATTTCTGTATGATTTGAAACTACTGCGGCTATCTCCATGGGTATCTGACCTGACTTTGTCTTATGCAGCAAGTCATTTAAACAATGTCCGAATTTTGAAACAGCTATTAAAACTCTGGGGTGATTACTATAATCATCAATTTCCCATTTCATTGAGTATTTTTCAGCTATAGGCGTAAATTTTGTTCTTATGTCTTCAAGATTTTTAAATTTTGACTGGGCTCCCTGAAAAACTGTTCTCATAAAATATTTTTTTGTTGTCGGATCTCCATAATTGAATGAAGAAGTTATAAATCCTTTATTTTCATAAATAAAATTCAGCACATTTGCGGAAATTCCCGATGCGTCAGGGCATATCATTGTTAAAATATAATTTTTTTTGTTAGGCATTTATATAACTCCAGCTAGTACATGTCATTGCGGCAGCATCGCTGCACCACTAAGTGGCAATCTAAAACCACTAATTTAAAATCCTTGTTTTAAATTTTTGATTATTTATATCAAATTTTTCATCCGGCATTATCCAATGCTCTCTATTTTTTGTTATCGGAATAAATACCGCCGAAGTATCGTCTTTATAAACCACTCGCCAATCATCAAGCATAATAAGTTTATTATAAACCGCATAATCAGTATTCATCAATATTATATCGGTATGATATTTAGTCATCAACTCGTTCCAGTTTTTACCTACATAATGAAATCTTGCCACTTCACTTATTAATGATTCGGGATAAACTCCGTCATATCTTCCGTCGACAGCTACAAGGCATTGCGGATGTAATTGCCAGAGCGCATAGCTTCCCCAGTTGAATAATACCAGCAAATTTCCCGATAAATTATTTTGCTGTATAAACTTAACGGCTCTTACTGGGAACTGTTTGTTGTCAACTTTTACTTTAAGCGGAACAAAATGAATAGTCAAAGTCCCTATTAAAATAATTAAGCTGTAAATTATAAAATCTGTTAAAGATTTAATGCCGGTTTTTATTTTGCTTGAGGTGTCATTGCGAGGAGGTGCAAAGCACTGACGAAGCAATCTATTCAATAATTTGGATTGCCGCGTCGAGTCTGCGACTCTCCTCGCAATGACAGTGGTACAAAAATCAAATGCCTGATGAAGATAACCTGTAATATATCCGGCGGCGGCAATTATGAAAAATATATTATGCATTATATGTTGAAGAGAAACCCAAAAAGTAGCACAAAGAATAAGTATTTCCGACCAGTTTATTTCTTTTTGTCTTTTCATAAGCACATATAACAACGAAAAGAGCGTGAATAGCGCGAAAATTTTGAAGCCGAAAGCTACACTAAACGAACCGAATAAATTTAGAGGCATCCATTCTGTTAAAAACGGNNAATTACAATATATTTTGCGAATTTTCTGCGATTAATTGCCTCTCCTATTGTGTATAAAAACACAAGTCCCAGTCCGGCAAAAAATCCGCCGTGCAAATTTGCCCAGAGAACCATTGTTGCAGGAAAAATCCAGATTAATCTATTGTTTCCCCGTTTTATTAGTTCAAATAGGTACATCCATAAGGCAAAAAACGCAAATGTAAAACAATGTGACTGTACTGTCGTTAAAAATCCAAATAAAATTGCGTACAGGAAAAAAGCATAATAAATAATTCTGTAATGGTTTTGTTCGGGGAATTTAAGCTGATTAAGTTTAAAAATACTGAAAAATACTGAAAACATAAGGACAGCTTTCAGCAAACTTAAGCCTAAATCTCCGAATTTATCGACGAGGTAATAAAAAACAACACCGGATAGCCATTCATGGTCTATCCAGATTGGTTTTGTCTGTGTATAGGCAAATATATCCTGTTTTAAAATAT
>DNRP01000111.1:8718-13283 GCA_003499955.1 Cyanobacteria bacterium UBA9971 | reverse complement strand
TCGGCGGCTCGCTCGCCCTTTTTAATATTAAAAAATGAATTCATATTTCAGCATGTTAATCATTCTATAAGTATTTTTAATTTTTTGTTCGCTCTTTTACCCAGTTTTTATAGCTTTGTTTTCTTTTGTTTTCAAGATAATTAGTATTTGTAGAAGAAGGGTGACCATCCCTGGTCATTTTACCATCCGTGGGTAATTTTTTATTAACTGCTTTTACGGTTTCATTTTTTGGTTTCTCTTGAGATGAAACTATACTGCTTTTTACTGATGTATAATCTGAATTTTTTGTCGCCATAAATACTTCATAAGAAGTTTCTCTTGCTATTTTTTCAGAGAATTTTTTCAGTTTTTCCGAAGAAATGATATTTTCTCCAAAAGAATTTATAGGATTTCCAAAATCCGAAGAGGGAATATCCTGATTATAAGTTTTTTCCCAGAATACAAGTCCTGTACCTGTATCTATCAAAGCAAGTTGTACATTAAGCTTATAACAAGGGTTTATGGGACTTTCGTTGTTAACGCTGTTATAAATATTATTGCCGATAAAAGGTAATCCTATAAAAACCAAGTCCCTGGAAAATATCCTTCCAAAAGGCAGCATTGTTGAAAATATTTCCGAATATTTATTCCCGCTTGATCTGTTTAAAAACATATTCTGAATGTCAAACGCGCCGGATACCAGCAAAAGTTTATCTACTCCGAGTCTTTTTTCGAGAAGATTACAGGTTTCGTAATCTACGACTCTGTTATCACGATAATTCATGAGAAATTCTTTATAACGTTTTGACATACCGTAGCTTTTAACCAAATCTTTAGCGGAATTAATGTCCGGCACATCAAAACTCGAATATTTGTTTATTGAATTAATTATGTCATTTGCAATCATATCGACTGTATTTGGATAAACGCCGTAACTTGACTGCGCAGTCGGAACATTTACGGGGCTGACAAGCATTTTTCCGCCTGATACAGCAGATGACCCTTCTTTTAACGCTAAAAAAGAAAGGACTGTTACTAGAACAAACATAATATTAAAAAATTTTTTCATTTTCCCCGAGTTATTATTTTGGCATCATGAAATAATTATCTAATATATTATAGTTCTTTTTAATCCTTTTTTTAATTGATTTATTTAGAAGCTATCCGGTTAAAGTTTCTTTCCGGAACTGTCATTGCGAGGGCTAAAGCCCGTGGCAATCCAAGAAAATCGAGCTTTTTTACAAAAAACATATCTGAAATCGTTTATTTTTGGATTGCTTCGTCTGCGCTTCGCGCCTCCTCGCAATGACATCGAATTGATTTATTTCTTTGTATCGGATTCAAATAAAGACTCTATTTTATCCAGACTGAAAACTATTTTTCCTTTTATTTTTTTGAATCCGTTATAAAACTTTTTTTTAATATTATTATGCTTTTCTTTAATACCCGCGGAGAATTTGCGGCTTATGTTCAGGATTTCTCCTGTTATTTCAAGTAATTTATAATTAATCCATTTACTTAATGAAAAATCTTTTTTAGCTGCAACTATTTCATTATTTTTATTTTCGGGTTCTTTATCTTTAATTTTTCGCTCTTTATGATGTTCATTTTGATTCATCGAAGTATCAACTTCAGAAATCAGATTGAAAGGTCTCAAAATAAGTTTTTTGAACGTATCAGAGAGTTTATCTTTAATATCTTTTTCTTTTTCCCCGTAAATAGCAGCCAATTTATCACTTATATCAATAAAAGTCGGTAATTTGTTTAAGGTGTTTTTAGAAGGCGCTGTCATTTGAGGAATATTTTTTTGAACAGATTCCGAAGAAAACATATCAGGATTTGCAAATCTCATAGGTGTTTGTGTTTCCGGCGTATTTGCAACGCGATTATTTACCGCAGTATTAATTGCGGGTTTATCAACTTTTATATCTACTATTGGTGTCAGCTTTGGCACTGATAATTCAGCCACTGCTTAAAAACCCTCTTTAGTTTTACCTCAACCTCTAAATATATTTTTCTATTTTTATACTATAACTTAAATTCGTCAAGTCAATTGTTTTTAAATAAATATTACAGCGGCTTTCAGGGCTAGGCTACTTTACTAAGAAGCTGTCCGGTTAAAGTTTCTTTTTAACTTCCGTCGCTAAATCGTTGAAATCCGTATGAATAATGGAATTGTCATCCTGAATTTATTTCAGGATCTGACCAACATACTCTATTGGATAGATGCTGAAACAAGTTCAGCATGACGATTTTTAGTTTTTTACAGAAAATTAATTGGCGACTCACGTTATTTATCAATTTGAGTTAATTAACTTGAATTGCTAGTTAGCTAAAATTCAACTATATTCTTGATGTCATTGCGAGCGACCAACGGGAGCGAAGCAATCCAAAAATTAATGATTTTTCTCTTTGGATTGCCGCGTCAGGCTTTCAGCCTTCCTCGCAATGACAGGAGAAAATTCATTTAGCAATTTAAGTTATTTAAACAATCATATTTTAGGATTATTGGATTATGTATAAGATATTAGTAAAATAATAAATAAGGACTTAGATTGCCACGTCGAACCTTTAGTTCTCCTCGCAATGACAATTCAGCAAATAAGGAATGTTTTTTGAATAAGGACAAAGACTATTACAAAATACTGGGCATAGACACATCCGCTGACAAAAAGGAAATAAAATCAGCTTACAGGTCGCTTGCGCGAAAATACCATCCTGATACCAATCAGGGAAACAAGCTTAGTGAAGAAAAATTTAAGGAAATCGGCGAAGCTTATTCGATTTTAAGCGATGATGCCCGCAGAGCGCAGTATGATCTTTTAAAAGGGGTATCTCAAAAGAAGCCAAACACAAGCGAACAGGCTAAAAAACAAGCTTCGGAAGCATACACCGAACAAAAAAAATCAACCGCAAAGTCAAAGTCTGAAGCGGAAAAGCGACCTTTTGGAGATGTTTTCTCTGACTTTGTTGACAAAGTATTTGAAAAAGGGCAAACTCCAAAGCCTAAGCAGTCACAGGGAAAACCGAGAGAAACACAAAAACCCGCTCCTAAAAAAGGCGATGACATAACAGCAGATATAAGTATTACAATCGTTGAAGCCCATAACGGCACAGTACGAAAAGTTAACATTCTTCACACGGAAACTTGTCCGAAATGCAAAGGGAAAAGATATTTAAACAGTGTTCAATGCCCTATCTGCAAAGGAAATGGCGAAATTTCCAACCATAAAAAGATTTCCGTCAAAATTCCTCCGAATGTTACCGAAGGTTCAAAAATAAGAATAGCAGGCGAAGGAAATCAGGGACAAAACGGCGGGGCAAGCGGTGATCTTTTTCTTGTCGTCAGCATAATCAAAAATTCAATCTTTGAATTTGAAAATTTAAACGTGCTTTGTGAAATTCCTATCACACCTACAGAAGCGGCTTTAGGTGCAGAAATATTTATTCCGACCATAGACGGGCAATTAAGCATGCGCATACCGCCAGAAACACAGGCGGGACAGAGATTCCGTCTTTCCGGCGAGGGAATCCCCGACGCAACCACGGCAAAAAGAGGCGACCAGCTTATAACAGTACGAATTGAAATCCCTTCTAATCTTTCGCAGAAAGAAAAAGAGCTTTATATGGAGCTTGCTAAAATCCGCAAGTTTAATCCCAGAGATGGCATAGTTTTTAATTAAGAAAGTATTTTTAAAAATAAATGAATAAAAACGCAAACATAATTGAAATATTCTCGTCAATTCAGGGCGAAGGTCCTTATATCGGCTATCGGCAAATTTTTATAAGATTTGCAGGATGTAATCTTAGCTGTGATTACTGCGATACACCGTTTCAAGCTCAAGAATTCTGTAATATTCAAAAAACAGAAAGCTCTGAAAAACTAAAAAATCCTGTTTCTGTAGAGCAGCTTCTTAAAGAAATCTCGAATTTTAATAAAATCTCTCATCATAGTATAAGTTTGACCGGCGGTGAGCCTCTTTTGCATACGGATTTTTTATTGGATTTTTTGTCTGATTTTAGAAAAAATTTTCCGAAAACTAAAGTTTATCTCGAAACAAACGGGACTCTTTTTGAAGAGTTGGAAAAAATTATTGATTATATTGATATAATTTCCATGGATTTAAAGTTAAAATCCTCCACAGGTATTGATTTTCCTTTTGAGCAACATAAAAAATTTATAGAAATTGCAAGAGATTGCCACGTCGGGACTAAAGTTCCTCCTCGCAATGACAATTTTGAAATTTTTGCAAAAGCTGTAATCACAAGTAAAATTTCGGATGAAGAAATCGAAGAGTTATCTGATTTTATAAAAATCCCGCTTATTTTGCAGCCCGTAAGTTCGGACAACAAAGAGATCTTGCTTTCTTCGCGAGATATTCTCGAAATTCAGGAAAAATTCCTGAAAAAATTGGGTGATGTAAGAGTAATTCCTCAAGTACATAAATTTCTTGATTTGTTATAATATCCTTGTCATTGCGAGGAACATAGTGACGAAGCAATCCAAGAAAATCGAGCTTTTTTACAAAAAACATATCTGAAATCGTTTATTTTTAGATTGCCGCGTCGGTGCTGCACACCTCCTC
>DNRP01000111.1:2646-8670 GCA_003499955.1 Cyanobacteria bacterium UBA9971 | reverse complement strand
ACAATGTTTGTTGTTGAAAAAAATCTTGAAATTCTACCGAAAGAACAATATTTTTCATGTAAAATTTCTGAAAACGATAATATCGAAATAGTAGGATTCTTTGGCGGAGGCTAATATCTAAACAATCCTTTTATATAACCAATTCGGTAGATTAAATCCACGATGGAATTTCTTATTATAAAGAAATCACATCTAACTTTAATTTGGATTTAATTATGAAAAAAATAATAATCTGGGACGATAAATACTTAACCGGCATTGAAATAATCGACTCTCAACACAAAAAAATTTTCAAGGGCATAAATGAGCTTTTTAATGACATTGAAAGTATAGAAACAAAAGAAAAAATTCTTGAAAAAATCCGCTGTATTGATTTTTATACTGTCGAACATTTTGATACTGAAGAAAAATACATGTTAGAACTTAATTATCCTGAATATTTTGAACATAAAAAAGCTCACGAAGAATTTAAAAAAGTATACGAAGAAATTAGATACAATTATATTTATAAAGAAGACAATGTTTATGTTTTGGCTATTCATTTAAATCATACTATGGCAGACTGGCTTGATTATCATCTCCAAAATAAAGACCAGCAGCTTGCAGAATTTTTAAGAACAAAATTATAAGTATCTAAAATGAATAAATTAATAAGTTTCTATATCATTTTAATTATTTTGATTGCATTATTCACTTTATTTGATGTTAATTTTTATTCTGCTTTTTTAATTAAAGTGCCTTTTACTTCTTTTAGTCATAAAGTATTTGAGGTACTAACAACTTTTGTATTTATTTTAATATTCTGGAAAGCCAATAAATTATATTCTCAAATCGGGGATAAAAGAATGACGGTCATTGCGGGGGGATTTTTAGCGGGAAGTTTTTTAAATATTTATCATTTATTTTCTACATTTGGTGCCCTGTATAACGTTTTAATCTTCCAAAATCTCGAGACAAACCCGTCATTACTTTATTTAGTGGCTGAAAAACTTATTATTCCCATTTCAATATTTATTGCTGTTTTCTACATGCAAAAATCTTCTACAAAAAAAACAAACAATTTTAGACTTATAACTTCTTTTTTCTTTTTTTGCATATTTATATTAATAATCAGCCTGGATGAATTTATCTTTCCTTTACTTTCGGGGTATGCTTTTCACAAAATTTTATTATTTGAACAAAGCTTAAATGTTGTTGATGAAGCATTATATTTTCTTATGTCATTTATTTTGGTTGACAGGAAAATAAACACAAATAAAAATATATTTTCAAAGTTTATATTAGGCTTACTTGTCATTGGAATAGCTGAATTATTCTGTATAAATCCAAGATTTCTTGGAATTAATGAAATTATTTCCCATTTTTTAAAATTAATCGGGTTTATCTTTATTTTTCTTGGAATTGAAAATTTTCAATTATTACCTGACATTAAAAGTATAAAACAGAAATTGCTTGTTTTTCTGTCATTATTTTTAATTATGTTATATATAACATTTTCATTGTTTCATTTGACAATAATAGAAATTTATTTATCTTCGAAATTTTCATATATTTTCATTGAATTTTTATTAATTTCTGCAATTATCGGATATATATTCACTACAAAATTTTCTTTGCCACTTTCAAATATTATTGAAACGATGAATAAATATGAACCCGGGGAAAAATCAGAAAAAATACCAATAATATCGGATGATGAAGTCGGAGAATTAAGTGAAAAATTAAACGAAATTCTTGATAGAGAATGGGCTTATTCAAAGGAATTAATTGAAAAGCAGACAAAAATTCAGGAATTATTAGATAAAGAACAGCTTTTATTTAAAGTCACAAATACTATCAGAAGTTCTCTTGATATTAATGAAACTTTGTCAATTATTTGTGATGAAGTAGCCAGAGTTTTTAATGTACAAAGAGCTACAATTATTGAATATGCAGATAAACAAAACTATTCGGAATGGATAATAAAAAGAGAATTTAAAATTAGACCTGATATAAAAGGCGTAACAGGTATTGAATACGATATCAGAAACATAGAATATATTGGAAAAACAGTACTTGATCAAGGAAAAATCCTGGTTAATGATGATATTTCAAAATCTAATACGCCTGACTTTTTTAAAGAATCTTATAAACAAATAGGGGTCAAGTCTAATATCGGTGTTCCTATAAAAAAAGGAGAAGATAAATTAGGAATATTATTTATATCAGAATATTATTATTACAGACATTGGACAGAAAATGATGTAATTTTACTTCAAAATATAGCCGATCAAGTATATATAGCTATTAAACAATCTGAATTATTTACAGCAATTAAAGAAAAATCCGAAAAAGAAAATTTATTGGTAAAAATTATAAGTGCAATGAGAAGTACTCTGGATATCAATGAAACTAAAAAAATTCTTGTAAATGAAATTGGTAAAACTCTCAATGCAGATAGAGTTTTTCTGGTTTCATTTGAGCCGGAAACAAATACGCCTAAAATTTTAGATGAATATTCCGAATATTTATCTTCTCCCGATCAAATAAGCTGTGTGGGATTTGATTTTTCAAGTAAAAAAGTTGAAGCTTTTACGGATTTACATAAACAGACTAAACCGGTATTTATTGAAGATGTTGAAAAACATATCAAAGAAAACAATCTTCAGGACACACCGGAAGGTCAATGGATGATAGAAATAAAAGTAAAAACAGGTCTTGGCATTGCTCTATTTTACGGTAAAAAAGTTTATGGAGTATTGTCTATACACTATACAAAAGCTAAAATTAGAATAACTGATGAATATATAGAATTTATTAGAGTTGTTGCTGATCAGGCAGGTATCGCTCTCTATCAGGCTAATCTTTATGAAACTCTTAAGAAACAATCTGAAAGAGAATTTTTCTTAAGAAAAATTATTGAAACAATAAGAAGTACTCTCAACTTTGATGAGATAAAACACGAAATAGTTAATCAAATTGCAATGCTTTTAAAAGCAGACAGGGTAACTATTGCTTATTATGATTATGAAACAGACAATTATATTATTTCAAAAGAGTCAGAATACAGATCCTCAGACAATGTAAAAACTTTTGTTGGTCAAGATTTTACTAAAAACATTCCCGGATTTGCAGAATTTATAAGAGACAAACACTTTCAGGGAAACGATATAATTTTTAATGATCTGGAAAAATATCTTGCTGAGAATAATTTAAGAGGAACAGGTGCTGAGAAATTTTACAGAGAATACGGATTTACTTCATCAGCAGCTATAAACATATATTATAGAAAAATGTTTTTAGGAAATCTTGTAATTACATTTGAAAATCAAAGAGATATTTCGGATGATGAAATAAATTTAATTAAAATTCTTGCTGTTCAAACAGGAGTTGCTACTTATCAAGCAAAACTTTATGAAACTATTAAAGAACAGGCTGAAAATGAAAAGATTTTAAGAGAAATAATAAGTGAAATCAAAGTTTCTCAAACTGTTGAAGAAGTATATGAATACATTGTCACAAAACTAGCTGATATTTTTAATACTGAAAGAGCTTTTTTTGTTGAAATTCCGGCATTAGAAAATGAAAAACCTGCAATAAAACATCAATATCGTAAACGATCCGATATTACTTTTATACCTGATTATATGATTCAGGAAAAATGTCTTATGAATTTAATTGAAACAGCAAACAAAGAAGGTATTTCAATTATTAACAATACTGAAGAACATAATAAAGATGATGAAAAACTTCAAAACTTTTTTAAATCTTTCAACGTAAAATCAATCTTATTGGTTCCTTTAATCAGATATAATCACGATATAAAATTATTGGGCGCTTTTATACTTTGCTCAAACAAAGTTAGAGATTGGAATCAAGATGAAATGAATCTTGTAAAATCAATTGTTAATTCAACTGTAACAGTTGTCTGGGAAATCAAAAAAAGAGATGAACTGGAAGAATTAAGAAATGTTTTTATCTTAACTCTGACACATGATCTTCAGGTGCCGCTTGTAGGAGAGCATAAAGCCCTGGAATTCGTTACTTCAAGACCTGATGATCAGCCTATAGGTAAATTTCGAGGTATTATAACTGATATTTTAAAAAGTAATGAAGGATTAACTACTCTTTTAAAAAAATTGCTGAACAGCTACAACTTTGAATCAGGAAAACAAAAATTGGATTTATCGTTACATCATTTAAGTATTCCAATAACTGAAGTAATAAATTCATTAAAAGATTTAGCTGATTCAAAACAAATATCTATTGAAACTCAAATAGATGAAAACTTACCTTCTATAATAATGGATAAAGAACAAATAAGTCAGGTTTTACATACTTTATTAGAAAATTCCATTACTTATATTCAACAAGGCGGTCATATTATTATAAAAAGCATCAAAGAAAAAGACAAAATAATAACCTGTGTTATAGATAACGGCCCCGGCATTTCTTATAAAACAAGAGAAAGAATTTTTGAAAGATATGCTATGGCAATTGCAATTGAAAGAAAAATCGGGGCAGGTTTAGGACTATATCTGGCAAAACAAATTATTGAAGCCCATAGAGGAAAAATTTGGTACGAAACAGAAATAGGAAAAGGTACAACTTTCTGTTTTAGCCTGCCCTTAGAGTAATTTATATCTTTGTAAGTACATATACCGAGCTTAATGCATGCGCGGAAACTTCTACAAAATCTTTAAGTACTTGAGTCCAATTAACCGGAGATTGCTCTTTTCTTGGTACTAAAATCGTATCTCCCGGTTCAAGTTTTTTTCTTGAAGCAAATTTAACTCTTTCTGCCATACCACCTGCTTTAACGATATACATTGCATTTTTATGAGCCTGTTGTGTAAAACCGCCTACATTATTTATATAATCTTTAACAGTTTTGTTTTTATCGTAGTTAATTGCTGTCTGGTTCATTGTTTCGCCTAAAACCATAATGTATTTTGATAAAAGCGGAATAAAGATCTCATCACCAGGCTGTATATCTAAATTTTCATCTTCCGGCAAATTATTAATATCATTAGAATTTATGTTCAGGCTAATTCGTCCATAACCTTTTTGAGCTTTTTCTTTCAACATATCAATAAGATTTTCCTGATTATTAATATAGCTTTGAACATTAACATTAATCTGTTTTTGATCTGAAAATTCAAGTTTAGTCAATTTATCGGAGAAATTTTCCTGCTGTTTCAAAATATAATCATCGAGAACTTGTTTTTGCGTATCAGAAACGGATTTTCTCAAGAAAATTATTCCTTTTAGATTACCGTTATTATTAACTCCGCCTGCCATATTAATAACGTCTTTAAGTTTCAAATTATCTGAATATTTATAAATTCCGGGAGTGTTAACATGTCCTAATATTTGAACTGTTTCCAAATTTTCGTTTGGTTTCAACTCTCTAAAAAGTATTCTGTTTCCTGCCTTTAAAATTAAGTCCTGTGTTTTATCATTTTGTACAAGCAAGTCATACAAATAAACCACTTTTGTTGTTTCTTTATTATTAACGGGATTTTCGGCAATACTTACATTATTTTGGTTATTAACAGCGTTTTCAACGGTGTTAATCGGGATTTGACTATTATTACTATTGTTTTCAGTAGTATTTATAATATTTTGATTATTTTTTTTCGTAATTTCAGCAACAATGTTTTTTATTTGTATTTCGTCTATTTTTTTATCGGTATTGCTCACATTTTCAAAATTTGAAGAATCTACAGTGAATCTGACGGAAGCGAGAACATTTTTCAAGGTCATATTCTCATTATAAGGGATTATTCCGGGGTTAAGTATGCAACCGGAAACGCTTATAGTTTCCATCGTTGTGTTTGGAAAGATTTTTATTTCATCCTGCGGCATTAATTCGGGGTTTGTATAGCCGTTAAAAAAATCTATAAGTGAAACAGGTATTGAAACAATTTCTTTTGATGTTCCGAAGACTCTTTCTATTACAGCCTGATCGGTAAAAGTCCCTGATAAAAGTTCGTCTTTTGATTTCAGCACATCAGATAATTTTAGTCCTTTTTTATATTGAAA
>DNRP01000111.1:0-2494 GCA_003499955.1 Cyanobacteria bacterium UBA9971 | reverse complement strand
AAATCGCCTTCTCCGAAAGTAATTTGGCTATAATTTCCATTTAAAATCAAGGCGTACAAGTCAACAGTTATTCTTTTTTTTGTTTTGGAATTAATATAAATTATTTCTCGAAGAGAGCCGTTTTTTTGAATGCCGCCGGCAAAATTTAGAGCGTCAAGAATGTTTGAACGGGTGTTTACAAACACTGTGCCGGGATATTTAACGTTTCCTGTGACAATTACAGGGAATTTTCCCGAATCAGCCACGACAGCTTTAACTTTTATGCTGTCAAATTTGGATGAAACTCCTGACATAATGGATTTTTCCACCGAAGATGCTGTTTTTCCTTTTGCGGGAATTATTCCAACACCTTTAATAAAGATATTTCCTTCTTTATCGACCTGAACGTCGTTTGAATTTTTAATAAGCTCGCTGCCGCTGAGGTTTATCATATCAATTGAATCGCCCCAGAAGTGAATATCAAGCCTGTCGCCAATATTAAGTTTATAATCTTTGGAAATTCTGCTGCTATCTGTTAATACAGATTTATCGTTAAAAATTTCGTAGCCAAATTGTTTTAAATATTCTGTTTTATCAGGATTATAAAAAATTTTTTCTATATTGCTTATATTGTTTTGCGGTTTATTATTAGTTTCTGTCTTTACAACAGTTGCTTTCGGAATAGCAATGCTTCCATTTTCTGCATATACCGGCATGTTTAAGCAATTTATCAGAAAAAATCCAATAGCTATCCATAATATAAACAAACGATTTTTATTTTGCATAGTCCAACCTTCTCATAAGTTTAATCAGTGAGACTAATGCACAACTATAAAAAATGTCCTTTTTGCCTTGATGTCATTCTGAGGGTTTTAGTCCGAAGAATATGTCTGGCGTTGATATTTAGACAGATCCTTCGCTTCGCTCAGGATGACAAAAAGTTAAAAAATTGAAATTATGCAATGGTCTTTCAGTTTATATATAAGATACTATAAAAAAAGAATTTTTATCATAAATACAAGTTAAAAAACAAAATATATTACAAAATAGTTAATGTGCTTCATTATTCAGCATTTTAACAGTGTGTTCCATAATAGGGATTAATGTTTTTGTACATAAAGTTACCGCTTTTACCGAACCGGGGAAATTTACAACCACAGTTTTGTTTTTAATTCCTGCAAATCCGCGGGAAAGCATTGCATTGGGGGTTTCTTTATAAGACTCGGCTCTTAGTATTTCCGCGATTCCCGATAATGCTTTATCACAGTACTTTTCACAAACATCAGGGGTAATATCACGTTCAGACAGTCCTGTTCCACCTGTGGTTATGACAAAATCAGACTTCAGGGAGTTATCCAGAACTTCTAAAAGCTGTTTTTCTTCATCGGGGACGATGATTTTAGAAATTTCAATATTATCAAAATGCTGTTTTAAAATCTTTTCGATAGCAGAACCTGACAAGTCTTCGTAAATTCCCTTAAAAGCCCTGTCAGATACAGTAATAACAGTTACTTTCACTACTAATTTCTCCACCTTTTATTACTTTTGCAAAAATCCCGCTGCGAGGCATAACACAATCCCCCACCTGCTGAAAAATTGCGCATTTATTATTGTGACACTCTTTGCCTATCTGAGTTACCTCAAGAATTGTTTCATCAATAAATAATTGTGTCCCAACGGGCAAATTTGCCAAATCAACGCCCTCTGTAGTTATATTTTCGGCAAAATCACCGTATTTAATAATTGCACCCTTTTTAATCATTTCTTCTATGTCTTCCTGCGCCAAAAAAGAAACTTGTCTATGCCAATTTCCGGCATGAGCATCGCCTTTTATCCCAAAATCCACTTCTAAAACAGCAGTCGAAACAGGGTTTTTAGTTTCTCCTTTTTTCTTTGAGATATTTATTGATAAAATTTTAAATTTATTCATATTTTTTCTTCTCAACAAGATAAATATTTTCTATTTTCATTTCTTTATCAACAGCTTTGCACATATCATAGATTGTAAGAGCCGCAACCGAAACCGCAGTAAGTGCTTCCATCTCTACGCCTGTTTTTCCCGATATAGTGACAAAGCTTTTAATTTCAACACCATCTTTAACTAACTTAAACTCAATATCAACGTGTTCTAAATTAAGTCCATGGCACAGGGGAATCAGGTCATCAGTTTTTTTTGCCGCCATTATGCCCGCTATTTTGGCTACGGATAAGGCATCCCCCTTTTTTAGCATATTATCCTTCAAGAGCTGAATAGTATTGCTCTTTAAAATTATCTTTCCGTAAGCAATTGCTGTTCTTTTTATTATATTTTTCGGGAAAACATCAACCATTACGGCTTTTCCCTGTCCGTCAAGATGTGAAAAATTATCCATTATCCGCCTATTTCCGCCATTTGCTTTAGTGAACACAAAAAACCTTTTTCAGGTTTTTCCAGAATTGTTTGTTTGAGAGAAGCACTTATATTGTTAAAATCGATTTTATATTCCCGATCAGAATGAAGGCAGGGTTTTAAAAC
>DNRP01000124.1:34303-34481 GCA_003499955.1 Cyanobacteria bacterium UBA9971 | reverse complement strand
AGCAACTGTTATATCGTTTTTAGCGGTCATATTAATTGTATCAGTAGCTGTTGCAATCAAATCCCTTATTAAAGAACCGATAGAGCCGTTTACCGCGGTTAAGGTCAATTTTTTGCCTGAAATATTTGTTGAAGTATCCAGACTTGAGTCTAATGCATCTAAGATTGAGTTATCAGCT
>DNRP01000124.1:28644-34145 GCA_003499955.1 Cyanobacteria bacterium UBA9971 | reverse complement strand
GTTTTTACGTTAATATCACCGGTTACGGCTTCGATATCAGTATTGTTTTTTGAAGTTGAGGTCACAGTTCCAGCTACGTTAATTTTAGCGTTAATTTCACCGTCAACGGAGTTCATATTCAAATCCCCGCTTGCTGTTGTATTTGTAATAATGTTGCCTCCGCCTGCTGTTAAAGTTGAATTAATGCTTGCAAGAATATCAGCGTCAATATCACCGTTTGTTGCAGTTATAACAACATTTCCTGTTGCTGACATATCGCTGTTTACACCGTTTGAGGCAGTTAAAGTTATATCAGCACCCGTTAAATTATTGCTGCCCGAGTTATTATCCGTAATTGAACCCGCCAGTGCAATTAATTCTATGTTTCCATCGGTTGATTCAATTGTATCCAGACTCATAGCACCTGTCGTTTCAGTAATTTTAATATTATTTTTGGCTGAAGCTCTTAAATAACCTCCGGCAATAACAGAAGCATTTAGCGCGCCTTTATCAGCCTGCATCATAATATTTCCTGTGGTTGAATTTGCTGTAAGTGCTAAATCCCCGTCCGTTTCATTAATATATATGCCTAAAGGTGCTGTTGCATTGACACTGTCGGAATTTACTTCTAAATAATTATCTTCCGCTGCGATTTTTGCTGCATTTAATTTTATGTTTTTAGATTCAATATTGTAATCTTCATACTCACTGCCATCTATAATATTGCCTGTTGTCTTGAGTACAACGTTTTCCAGCATTTTGGGATTTTCGTTATTTTTGGCGGAAGAGTCTATTGATAACAGTTTTAAATCGTTCGGAGAAGTTATATATGCTTCTTCATAAGAAGATGCTGTTAAATATCCAGTTGATTTGATATTCAGGTCATCTACTAAAGTTCCGATACTTCCCAAATTAGCTGTTAATGTGACATTTGCGCCATCAATATTTAAATTTTCACCGGCTTTAGCGTCAAGTATTGACCTCTCTGAAATAAGGACAACATCACCTGATTCGGAAGTTATTGTTCCGATTCTTAAATCATCTGCATAGGTTCGGGCTAAATTGATGTCATTTTTTGCAGCATCAGGAATTACATGATTTGTATTGCTTATAATTATGCTCTGTGCAGCCTGTGCGTTTATTATCCCTGTTAAATCCACATTAACATTGCTAATTCCGCCATTTTTTATGCCTTTTTCATCATAAGAAATTAAATCCAGATTATTGGCTTTAATATTTGCCACATTTACGTGTGTTTCATTATTTTCATCAAGATCTGCCGAATTGACCTGTAAATTATTGGCTGTAATATTACCTGTTGAAACTAATTTTACATTTCCTGCATCGGAATAAACTTTATTGATATTAATATCATTCAGGGCATTGATATGTATGTCTGTTCCTGCCTGAATCTCTAAATCACCCGGTGTATCAATAAATAAAGCCAATTCATCCGCAGAAAGATTTCCTGCATTTCCCGTAATGTCCAAAGTTATATTTTTTGCGGAAATATTTACCAGACCTGCATCTCTGTCAGAATCTCTGTCTATGGAAGCAGCTGTTATTTTTACATCTCCGTCTTCGGATTTAATAAGGTTTGCCTTGATATCTCCGCCGTCTTCTTTGATAAATACACTTGATTTCCCGTCAACACTTAAACTTCCTGTTGTAGAAATTAATAAATCCTGAGAAATCGTGCCGACATCGGCAGTTTTAGATGTTAAATTCAAATTATGACCTGTTATACCCGGATTGAAGTTGCCTGTAGCTCGAATAGCACCGTCAGCGGTTAAAATAACATCTCCTGCTGTAGAAACTTTATCAACAAGCATTTGACCGGATATTTCTTCTATATTTATCAGCCCTGCATTTGAAGAAAGCGCAGTTAAACTTCCATCTCTTAAATCGGTTTTAATAGCTTTATCGGCATCACCGATATTATTTTTAGCATTTAAATTAATGTTTTTAGACTGAATGGTAGAATTCCCCATGTTATAAATATTTCCCCCGATATTAGAAATATTTATATCCCCTGAATTATTCATAACATTTTCTTTCAGGTAAATATCGGAACTTCCGTTGTTGGCAATGGTTATTTTACCCTGTTCTTTTCCTAAAAATTCAATACCTATAGGCTGTTTTGCTGCTATTGTATCTGTATAAGAATAGCTTGCCAGTGACCAATTATATTTTTTTCCGTGCCAATATTCTGTCCACCAAGACCTTGGTACATAATACTGGTACCAGTAATATCCTGTAGCAGGTTTCTGATATGAAGCATCATTATTCGGCTTATATTGCGCGGTGTTTGAATCAAAAATTGTTACATTTGACGAACTTATTTCATTATCATCATAATCTTTTACCTGAATTTCCCCATTATCAGTTCTCGAAATATTTATTTCATTTTCGTCAAGATTATGGTCTTCCATGTATTTGTTAAGTGTTATTTCTTTATTCACAATCTTATCAGCATCAGCATTACTTACTTTAAAGTTATTGATGTAAATTTTGCCGTTAACTTCCTGATTTGTGTTTAACTGGTTAATTTCAAGGTCATAATCAGTATTATTAACCACATCTATTTCACCGTAACCGGAAACAACTTTTAATTTACCGTTGCCGGTGCTTATAATTTCGCCTTGAAGAACTATATTTCCGCCCCTGATATCGGCTCTGTAAAGTTTTATTTTTTGCGTATCAGGATCCCATACGGCTTTAATCCCGTTAATATCCTGATTTTCGCCTTTAGTTGTGACAGGAATAAGTTCGGTTTTTTCGGTTACATCATTCCACTGCAAATCAGTATCAGGATTGAAATCGTTAATAACAACTGATCTGTAGTCTGTACCGCTTTGAACTGTGCCGTTTATATCTATTTTTTGGGCAGAAATAATAATATTTTCACCTGCATAAAGAATGGAAGGTTCTTCGCCAACTCCGCCTGTAATATAGCGTCCTTTGGTAAATTCATGTATATAATCTCCTTTAGGCACATAAATAAAGACATTTTTAGCATTAATAAGCCCTTGCGTCATAACGCTTCCGCTCATGTTTTTAATAATCAAATCCCCGCCGAGGTTTTCTATGTCTTTTGAGAACAGCAAATCGGAGCTGTCAGCCTGTTCCAGTAAAATTGAAGGATCATCAGGATCATAAGCGTTATTAATTGAAATAACCTTGCCGGAATTATCGCCTGTTATTTCAAGGTTTACACCGTTATAACTTCCTGTTTTGGCTTGACCGTTTATCTTAATATCTCCGTTTGCGTTCTGGTTGATTTTTAATATGTCAAAAATCATATTTTTTGCGGTTCTGTTTGTAACTTCAATGGAAAAATCGTTGCCCGGCGCTTTGATAGTTCCGCTACCGCTCAAATCTCCGATAATGTTTACATAACCGGAATCAATAGTTGCAGGTTTGACTTTTAAGGCAGAGATAGTTGTTCCGCCTTCGCTGTCTTCTTTTAGTTGTTCTAAATCTGCTTTATCATCCTCCAAGCTGGCTATGTCTGTATTAATATTGTCAACTTTCTCCTGTTTGTTGTCTAAATCTGCTTCAGCTTCATCAATTTGGTTATTTTTTGTGTTTATATCTGCTTGTTTTTCTGAAATTTGACCTTCAATGTCTTCAACTTGACCGTCCAAAGTAGCAATATCAATATCAAGCTGTTCTATATCATCTTCAAGCGTATCAATATCAGCCTCAAGCGCATCATAATCTTCCTGATAATCTTCATCATCAGTGTCTAATGCATCCTGCTGCGCTTTTTTATCAGCTTTAAGCTCTATTTTGTCATCTTTAAGGTCTATCTTATCTTCTTTTGTCGAAATTTTGCTATTTTTATCAGATTCAAGAGCTGTTTTGTCATCTTTAAGTCCGTCTAATTCCGTATTTTTTGTATCCAAAGTAGTTTGTGCAGCATCTCTATCTGTTGCAGCAACATCAAGATCGTCATTTTTTTCAACAATATCGTCTGTAATAGAATCTATTTCTACCTGTAGCTCTTCTGTTCTGTTGTATTCGTATTCTTCAGTTCCGTCAAGGTTAACGCCATCTTCTGTTATAGTGCCGTCAAGAGCTATTGTAAGTTTTCTGTTGTGATAAAGACCGCTCTGAACGGTACCGTCAATTTTTATGTTGTTACTTGTAGATGTGTCACTGCTTCCGCCATGCTTATATCTTGTAATAGGAATACCAAACAATAAATAAAACTTGGATTTTGACCTGCTGTAACCGTCAGCATAAGTTGTTCCGGTATTTGATATCAAGTTTACATCTTCACCGGCCGTTAAATTTGCGCCTGCTGCAATTTTTATATCATTATCAATTGTTACGTCAGCATCAGCATGTACAGAACCAAATCCCCATAACAAACCTGATGATTCGCCTTTTGCAGTTGCTTTGGCTTTATTATAAGCAGCATTTCCTTTTATATCTTTACCTATAACAAAATAAGCGTCTTTGTTCGGTCTGATTGTTGCGCCTTCCCTAATATCAATCAAGTTTCTGCTGTAAACATTAGCCTTTGCGCTGCCATCTGCAATCGGAGCTAAACTTTTACATTCGGAAATAATATAAGCATCCGCGTTTGTATTTGATTTTAAGTATGTTTTAACATCGCTATATGTATCAATTGTAGAATTTGCACCGAAAACAGCGGACAATACATTGTCAATATCTATGCTCAAATCAATATCAGCCACAGAAATAGCGCCTTTTGCGACCAATTCAGCACTTTCCGAAATAATAGAGTCAGCATTTAAGAATAAGTTTAAGTCTTCGCCTATATCAAGTGTAGAATTATCACCGATAAGAGCATTAATAGTGGAATCTGCGGTTGTATCGGAATCCCCTGCCCCAAAACTTCCAAAGCCCGAAGCTCCACCATGGAGGCTGTATCCAGAGCCGAAATCAGATATTTTATTGTAGCCGTCAATAGTTAAATCACCGCCTGTTGTTATATTGTTATAATTACCGATTGTCAAATCACTATCCAAATAAATAGTGTTTTCTATCCTTGGAACTCCGGCTGCAATAATACCTGTTGAGCTGTTATTATTGGTTGTCCTGTAAGAAAGCGTTGAATCCGCGTCCATAACGAATGTTTCACCGGTATTTATGTTATTTTGTGTTAAATTCGTGTTATTTTCAGTATAAATATCATTATTTGAGTCTACATATAAATCTGCCAGCGAGCCAACCCCTGAACCCAATCCTCCGCTTCCTGCATCAGCGTTTGTTTCAGCTTTTTTAGTTGCTTTTGAAATAAGTTTTATATTTTTGGCATTGATAGTTTTACCTGAAACAGTATTGGATTTGATATAAACATTGTGGTCTTCGAGAATTTTTGTTTTTGCTTCTGTATAACCGCCTGCAATTAGACCGTAAGCTCTGCCTGTTGCATCTGATTGAGCGTCATTATACGAATTTATAGTTAAAGAAATATCATTTTGTGTTTCTATTGAAGCATTTTGCCCGATATAAGCATTTATTGCCGAATCAATAGAAGCAAACGATTT
>DNRP01000124.1:0-28402 GCA_003499955.1 Cyanobacteria bacterium UBA9971 | reverse complement strand
GCTTTTGAGCCGGATTGACCAATATCAGTATAAGAACCGATATAAGCGCTTGTTGCACCCAGTATATTTGTTCTTGCTATAGATCCGCCTACTGCTACTGCGCCCGCTGCCCCTCCAAGAGCTTCTGAATAGAGGTCAACATCTCTGTCTGCCTTGATAACAATATCATCAGCTTCTGAAATTGTTACATCATTCCCTAAATATGCTTTAGTCGAAGTTCTTGAATTTGTTTCGGAATATGAAGCCTGCGCTGAGGCATATAAACTTGCAGCACCGGCTAAAACTTTGTTATCAGTGCTTTCAACAGATTCCGCAATAATACTGATATCTTTAGCTGCCGATGCATCGGCAATTGAATTATCAATATAAGACAATGTTGCATTATTAATATCAATAGTGGATTTTGCCCCGCCAAATGCCGCTCCCGCCGAAACTCCAACACCGCCGGTTTTGGCAACGATATTTTCTGTTGTATTTAAAGAGTTTATATCAATACCTTCAATGCCTTTGATATCGGAATTATCTGCTATATAAGCCTTAACATTATTTTCTATATCAATATCAGAGGTTGATGCCGCACCGGAAAAACTTGCCGAAGCTGCTCCTGCAACAGCCCACACTTCTATTTCCTGTGTTGATTTTGCGTCTATATCTATTTTTCCGTCTGCATCAACTGTAGAATTTGAAATATAAGCCTCTATGTCATTTTGTATATCATTATTTGCAATAGAAATACCGATTCCCACACCGCCAAAAGCCGCATTTCCTGCAATAGAAGCAATATCCGAAGTATCTTCTGCCAGTATAGTTATATTTCCTGAAGAATTAATATCGTTGCTGTTTAAAATATAGGCTTTAATATCATTTTGAACAATATTTTTTGCCTCTGAACCTGATGCTGCAACGCCTCCGCTCCCTGCAACTCCTATAGCACCTGTTTCTATTGTACTTTCTGTTTTAGCCGTTAATGTAATATCGTCTGAATCAACAGTAGTATTTTCTATAAAAGCTAAAATATCATTGTTAATCTCATTATCAACTTTGCCGCCGCTTACTCCTATATAACCACCGACAGCAAGAGAGTCATTTATTGATTTTATAGTGCTGTAATTGGTGGCTGATAAGTCTAAAATCCCGTCAGAAACTGCTGTTGAATTAGCAATATAAGCTTTTACTTTATTATCAATATCATTAAATGATACAGAACCTGCCGCACTTGCAGTTCCTGCACCTGCTCCGGCCGCAGATATTGATTGAATAAGCTCATTTTCCAAGCCTGTTAATCTTATTAAGTCGCCTGCTTCCAGAGAAGAGTTATCAACATAAGAATAAGTTTCGTTAGAAATTGTGTTATCCGCAATTGAACCGCCAAAACCAACACTTCCTCCGATAGCAGCCGCACCCGCAATGGATTTTATCTCAGAAATATCTTCCGCAAATAAAGTTATATCTCCATCGTTAGATTTTATTTTTTTTATCCCGTTTGAATTTGTTATGTATGACTTGGTTTCATTGTTAATTTCATTGCTTGCATCAGAACCCGCAAGTCCGACTTTCCCTGAAGCGCTGAACGCTATAGATAAAGCTTCTATAGTATTATCAGACTCTGAAGATAAACTTATATCACCTGTTACGTCAATATTTGATGAATTAATATAAGCTTTTATTTCGTTTTCAATGTCATTTGTGACAATAGAAGCTCCTGCTGAAATGCTTCCTGCTAATGCTGCTGCTGCAACTTTTGCGTTTATTATAGAAGTATCTTTTGCTTTAATTTCTATCTTTCCGCCGGATGTTGCGGAAGAATCATCAATATATGCGCTCGTATTATTATTTATTTCATTTAAAGAAACACTTACCGCAATACCGGCGGTTTTTCCGACTCCGACAGAGCCGGTAATCGTTTCAATTGTGTTATTAGAAGTGGCTGTTAAACTTATATTTCCAGAGTTAGATATTGTTGAACCTGTAATATAGGCTGAATTTGTGTTATCTTCATCTTCTCCTATGGTATTTAAAGCAAATGCCGCTCCTACCCCTGCTGTGCTTCCGCCTGCTAAAACACCGCCGTATGCTTCAATATTTGCATCATTTGTTGATGTTAAACTGATATCATTAATATCTTCTATATTACTGTCCTTAATATAGCCCGAATTTTTGATATTTAAGTCGTTTATGGATACAGATCCTGCAACAGCAAGACCTGCTTTCCCTATTGCTCCTGAAGCTCCCGCCGAAATTGCCCAAATATCACCTGTATAATCAGCTGTAATCGCTATATCTCCGCCAGCACTAGAGTTTTCAATATCTGTATTTAAAATAAATGCTTCTATGTCAGAGTCAATTTCATTAGAACTGTATGAACCTGCAATTCCAACGGATTGACCATTGCTCTTTGATACAGCCAGAGCTGCCGAGCCTGAAACCGCTTCAATATTGTTATCTGATATTGCAGTTAAACTAAGATTATGCGCTTTTGTATCAAGAGTTACATCGTTAACATAAGCTTTAATGGTTTCATCTATTGTGGAAATTCCGACATCACCTGAAACCGCAAGACCAAATTTTCCTGAACCTGATTCTCCGCCTTTGTTTGCAACATCTTCAGAGCCTACACCAGACGGATCATTTGTTACAATAGCACCTGCCAGTCCCCATGTGCTAATCAAGCCTGTATTTTCAGCTTCCAGCAAAATATCCGAATCAGTTGTTAAATCAAGATTGTCTTTGACTGTTTCATCGTCAAGATTTTTACCTAATATTGCCTGTGTATCCCTTTTTATTTCCGAAACACTAAGAGATGCGCCAATACCTGCATTCTCTGATTTTGTGACACCGCCTGTTATGTTCATTGCTTTGGAATAATCAGTTGCCGTTAGCTCAAGCCCGTTTTCTATTTCATCATCTTCCGAAAAACCGTCAATATCCCTAACGTTAATAGTTGAAGCACTGTCAATTTGGGCTAAAGTAGTATTGTCAATATCCAAAAACCCGAAGCTCCCCGCAAAAGCATACTTTCCTGCTTTTGATGCAGATGCGGCAATTGACAAATTATTTACACTTGAATCAGCATTAATCTGCAAGTAATTTGCATCAATAATTGAACCTGAGTTTATTATTGCCTGCACATCATTATTATAGCCGATATCAATATAAGAACCGCCTGCTCCGCCTTTTCCCGCATCAGTTCCAAAGAAAGTTAAACCTACTATTCCTGAAAAATTAACAGTTTGCGCATCACTTTTGGCATCAACAGTAAGCTTTTGAGAGTCTGTTCTTATGTCTTCATCCTGATTTATTGATACATTATTGCCAATAATGGCTTTACTTGTAGAGTTAAAGTCTGCAATATTAACAGCACCGGCTATTCCTATGCCATCTCCTGTTCCGCCTGAACCATTGCTTGTTCCGACAGTTGATCTTGCCCATGTAGTAAATATACCGTTTTGTATGCCCAAATCACCGTTTAATTTTTCAACAATATCGCTTATACCGTTAATTTCGTGCCAGGTAATGTGATAAGGCATTTTATGCAGTGATTTTACTTCAATATCGTGAGAAGCGTTTAATGTTGAACCATCACCGATTTTTGTTTCAGAATTGTTATTAAATGTTGATATTGCTACAGCTACCGAAACCGCATTTGATTTTTGTGTTTCATTTTGGGGGTTAACAAAACTTTTTGCCGAAACTTCAACCATTTCTTTTGTTTCGGAATTTAAAATTATATTTCCCGAGTCGCTTGCAGAATCTACAGCTTCCAAAACGGAATTATCTTTTATATTAACTGTAGAGTTGTTGGTATGATCAGCGTAAGCAACTCCGCCTGCCAATGCCAATTTAGTTCCGCCGGAATTGGATTTTGTCGTAGATTTGTCTTTATCTCCAAACCAGCTTGACATTTTGCCTTTTAATCCTGTATTTTTAGCAATAGGAACCATGATTTTGCCGCCAATTCCGCTGCCAACATCCGTAGATGCTTTTGTTGAGTTGCCTGCCTCAAAGTTTTTATCAGGATTGGCATCATAGTTATCATATTTATCAACTACAGTTACGTTGGATTTAACTTCGATGTTCTTTGCTTTTAATGTTCCGCCAACGTCGGCTGTATTATTAACTTCCGAGGTTGATACTGCAACTGATATTCCTGCTTTTCCGTCTTCAAGGCAATTGCTTGTTGCGGAAACGCTCATATTTTTATCGGTATTTGCATTTATGTTTATATTTGAACCGGCTGTTAAGTTTGAAGTGCTTGATATATCTACTTTCGTGTCTGCCTTCATGTTTCCGTAAGCTATGGTTATATTAGTAGATGAACCGGCATGATCCCCAAAATAATAGGCAGTTACGGAAGAATTGACTTTTGATTCGTTAGATGCGCTTATTTCTATGTCTTTTCCTGAATTAATTGAAACATTATCACCTAATATAATATTTGCATCAGAATCGACTTTTGCTACAGAAACGCCAACTCCGGTTGTAGTTGTAGTTATGCTTGCCTCGGCTTTTGTTTCTGCATTTGCAGTAAAATCATTTTCACTGGTTATATTTACACCATTGCCGATATTAATTTTTGATTCAGCTTTAACCTCTGAATATCCTGCAAAAACAGAAAAATTATCCAGATAATCAAGAGGAGTTTCTATAAACTCTGAAGTATCTTCGTCAAAATAATGTGTACTGTCTGCTGTAGCGTTAAGAGAAATATTATTCCCTTTCATCACAACATTTTGACCGATATCAATTAAAGAATTAATGTCTGCATATACGGGCGAATTTCTGTTTGCATTTGCATTTAAAGTAATATCACCTGAATTATATCCGTTATTTGCAAAACTAAGCAGCTTAGCCCCACTGTTTACAGTAATTTCGGGAGCTTCAAGAGTTAAATTTCCTGAATTTCCTATTGAGTTTGCTGTTAAATGGTTAGCATTATACGGATCAACAATTTTTCTTGTAGATACAGTAATCCCTTCGGCTATATCAATAAATTTATCTGCCTGCAAAGTCAAGTCAGCTCCGGCAGTAATGTAATCCGAAGTTATTTCAAGCTCATCTGGATCAATTAAAATAGAGCCGTTTTTGCCGTTATAAGCATAAGCCTCAAATTTACCGCCGTTTAAGTTCACACTGTTTTTTGCGCTGAGTTCAATAAAGCCCGCATCACCGGAAATAATTCCACCTTTTACGTCTATAAGGGCATTTTTGTTGAAAGTTGAATTATTATCAGCCCATATATTGATGTTTCCGCCGTTTGAGTTTTCGCCCATGCCTTTTGCGGAAATAACGGAATTTTCGTTTAATTTTATGTTATTTCCCGCATTAATATTGATATCACCGGCATTAAGGCTATTTGCACCGTCATTTACGACTTTACCGCTTATTTCTACATCATTGACAGCCTTAATAACGATTTGTCCGTTTTCAACAGCCATATCCATTTTGCCTGAATTATAGCCATTTACATTTACAACATCATTAAAATCGACTTTATTACTGTTAAAAACAGCTCCTGATAATACATCTCCGTTAATACTTACATTTCCGGCAGCCATCGCAATCTTATTTATGGCATTTATTTTGCCATCGGCAATGATTAAACCGCTGTCAGTAAGCGCAACTTCGCCGTCCAACAATTTACCGACTTCAACATCATTTATATTTCCGTTCAAGTCCATGTATTTATCCATTTGCTGTTTGCTCGGAGTAAATACATTTAATGAACCGACGTTTACACTGCTGTTTTTGCCGAAAATAACTCCGTCAGGGTTAAGAAGATAAACATTGCCGCCGATTTGTCCGTTTTTAATGGAATTTAAAATCCCGTTAATATAACTGGTATCACCGTTGACGAGGTTAATCAGGTTTGCGGCGCTGTTTGGAACTACTAAATTAACCGTATTTCCTTCATAAACATTGAACCTGCTGAAAGAGTTGAACGCATTTACACCGTGAACTGTTGAAGTGCTGACGTTTGAAATTGTTCCGTTTACATTAACAGTAGTATTTGTGCGACCATCAACAACTATTTGTTGTGCAAATGCAATCGGTTGAACAATGAAAGATGTGTAAGCAATCAAAAGCGTTGAAGCAATCAGCCTTTGATTGCTGATATTAAAATTTATTTTTTTTGATTTTTTGATTTTTTGTCTTCTTGACATTATTTATGTCCTGTTCCCCATTTTTAATTTTATATAATTTATAACAACCCTAAAATAAAAAATTGCTTTAAAGAGTTTCTTTATTTAAGAATTGTAAAGGATTAGCTTGCAGGCTAAAATGAAATCTTGCCGTAGGCTGGTTGGATTCGCGTGTTCCCATCCCAAATCCCCAGTTAAACACTCCGCTTATGTAGTCAGAAAAATTAATCCTAAGCCCCATGCCTGCGCTTGTTAAATAATCGTATTGATTAGCGGGTCTACCATCAGCCTTATAAGGGTAAGCTGCGCCATGATCAATAAAAAGATTGCCTTTAATCATTTTTCTTAAAGGGATTTTACAAAATTTTTCCGGTAAAAAGGATAACGGTACAATAAATTCCGCACTTGTATAATATCCGTTATTTCCGATAAGAAGTCCTTCAGAAAAGCCTCTTATTGTTGACGAACCACCGATTTGAAACTGCTCTGTGGAAGGCAGATTATCATTCGGTGATAATAAAGTGCTTGCCCTGAATAAGCCTATGATACCTTTAGGCAGTCTTTGCACTCTGTACATGTTACCCTCATATTTAAAAAACGATTTATGTCCGCCAAGTATTTTGACACCCGTTGAAAAACTATGTCCTGTATGCCAAACTCCGTATTTGTCATTTACATCTGCGCTCAATCCTGTACTTAAAGTTCTTAGCGGTGTGTCCTGTGTTTTGAATTTATCAAAATATGTTGTAGATTCTTTAAAATTAAATCCGATATCGCCGTATAATTTTACTTTTTTGTTTGATATTAAAGGTTGAGAAATATTAATTCCATAAATAAATGAATCCCCTGTTACATTTAAGGGTTCAAAATCTCCTTCAATAATTTTAATATGGTTATAAGAGAATAATCCGTTTAATCTTGTTCCTTTGTTTCCGACAGGGATTCCGTAATTTGCATAAGCGGCTGTTGTTCCATGAGCAAGACTTGTGCCGAGAGTCAATTTGTCCCTATACCCTAATAAACTGTCATGAGCAATAGCTATGCCGCTTTTTAAGATACCTATAGACTCTCTTCCTGTATTATCAAAAGTAGGAACAAAATGAAAAGGATTCGGTTCATAAGCTTTTAAATAAATATCTGTTTCTGAAAAAGCCTCACCCGCTTTGATTTTACCTTTTAATTTGACGTCATTGACGTCATTAAAACGAATAATATCTTGTTCCAACTTCTTTATATTAAATACATCACCCTGTTTTTGAGAAAATTTACCTATTATATATGGTTTTCGAGTGAATTTATTTCCCTCAACAACAACTTTACCGATTTTTCCTTCAATCAATTCAATATTTAAAATCCCGCCTTTAATTGTTTGAGCGGGCAATACAGCTTTTGCAGTTATAAAATTCTTTTTTTTGTACAAATTGTTAATTTCAATAAGCATTGTATTAATATCATCAATACTCAGTGTTTTATTAACATATACGGTTTTTATATTACTCAATTCCTCTTCTGAAAGTATGGAAGAGGAATTAATGTTTATTTTATTAATAAATACTGTTGGTTTTTCTGAATTATCAGGAAGAGGAGCTTTTTTATATTTAAGATCTTCTATATCAATTTCCGAATCATCATTTTTTTTATCTATTAATAATTGACTTTCTTTGTCTCTTTGCTCCAAAATATTAATGTCATGTTGTTGAACGCTTCCCGCTTCCAGGTTTCCGGGTAATTGCTGGTTTGCTGAATAAGCAGGACAACTAAATAAACAAAAGCATATTATTACTATTAAAAAATACAAGATTACGCCTCATTTATAAATTTATAAAAAGTTTATTCATATTGTAAATTTATGTTTTAATTTTATATGAAACAAGAAATTTAAAATATATAATGATTTTTCAAATGTAAATTTTATTTACATTTCATTCAAACAAAAAGAAAGGATTCCAAAAATGAAATTATTTTCAAAATTTATTTTAATTACCGGTTTAGTTTTAGGAATAAGCACCGTATTTGGCAATCTTGCTCCGTCTAAAACAAATAATATTATTAATATTGCTGTGGTTGATGTTAACCATGTTATACAAAATTATGACAAGGTAAATATTTTAAAAGACCAGCAAAAAGTAAAACTTGATGAATTGAAAAAATTTGTTGAAGATGCAAGAAAAAAGATTGCCGATGAAAAAGATGCCGTCAAAAAGAAAGCATTAGAAGAAAAATATAATAAAGAATTACAAGACAAGAAAAAAGTAATAAATACGGAATATCAAAAACAACTTTCTGACATAAATAAAAATGTAACTGCTACGATAAATAATATCGGCGAAACAGGTGATTATGACATTATTTTAGTAAAAAGCAGTGTACTATATGGCGGAAAAGATATTACCAGTGCTGTTTTAAAAGCTTTAAAATAGCAGTTCAAACTAAGTCATAGTTCTTATGTTGAATGTTTCTTTTAATTATCTGCTTTAATCTGTATCATTTGAACTAAATTTGACATTTTCCACGTCAACTAATTAATGATCGCAAGTATTTGCACCGGTTACCAATGTTCCGTTTAAATATTCAAGAACTAATTTTTCAGGATCTATTTCACTTGCGCCTACAATAACTTTAATTCCCTGTTCTGTAAATAATTGTTGAGCTCTCATACCCATCCCGCCTGCAATAATAACATTTGCGCCATTTTTAGCGACCCAAGGAGGCAAAATACCGGGTTCATGAGGTGGCGGTGTTATTTCTTCTTTATCAATAATTGTTTTTGAAGTTTCGTCTGCTTCAATAAATGTAAATACTTCACAATGACCAAAGTGAAGACATAGTTTTCCATTGTTTGTAGGGATTGCAAATTTCATAATTTTATTCTCCTTTTCTTAAATTAATTTATTTTCTATTTTATGCCACATATTTTTTATTTTGTTTGAAACTTCACCATCGGGTTCATATTCAATAATATTTTGTTCTTTTATCATTGCCTGTGTAAAGATTTTGCTGTATGGAATTTTGCCGACAATCTCAATATTTTTTTCCCTGCAAAAATTTTCTATTTGTTTTGTTAATTCTAAATTCAAGTCGTATTTGTTTATACAAATACTTGCAGGAATTTTAAAATGCTTTGTAAGTTCAAGAACTCTTTCAGCATCATGAAAACCTGATAAAGTCGGCTCTGTTACTATAACCACAAGATGCGCCCCTGAAATTGAAGCTATAACAGGACAGCCAATTCCCGGAGAACCGTCAACGATAATTAAATCGTTATTATTTTGTTTTGCAATGAGTCTTGAATGATTTCGTATTTGCGATACCAGTTTGCCGGAATTTTCTTCGGCAACACCAAGTCTTGCGTGAATAAGTTTGCCAAAACGGGTATTGGACTCAAACCAGTCACCTGATTTTACTTGTTCAAATTTTATTGCGTTTACAGGACATTGATAAAAACAAGTTCCGCAGCCTTCGCACTTTATTCCGTCAACAACAAAGTCTTCTGAAACGGCATTAAATCTGCAAACTTCAATACAACGTCCGCATTTTACACAAATCTCAGGATTAATTTCAGCAGTTTTACCCGAATAAAATTCTGTTGTTATTTCAATTTGAGGGTTTAAAATCAAATGTAAATCGGCAGCATCAACATCGCAATCAACCATTACTTTGTTTTGAGCAAGCGCTGCAAATGCTGCAACTAAACTTGTTTTGCCTGTTCCGCCTTTTCCGCTTATTATTACAAGTTCTTTTGTCATTACATTCTCTCCCTAATAATATTTATAAGCGGTTCAAAAGCTTCTTTAAATTCCGGTAAATGCTTTAAAACAAGCTCGCCTCTTGAATAACATTCAGCAATAGCTCTGGAATCAGGGATTTTAGTTAATATCTTTATATTTTCCGATTTTGCGTAATCTTCAATTAAGTTATCGTTTTCTTCCGAACGATTTATAATTATTCCAAAAGGCAAACCTATTTTTCTCATAACATCAACAGCGAGCTTTAAATCATAAAGCCCGAACGGTGTGGGTTCTGTAACCATAAATACATAATCAGAGCCGCTAACGGCAGCAATAACAGGGCAAGATGTTCCCGGAGGACAATCAAGAATTTGAATTATAAAATCTTCTTTATCCGCTTGTTTTTTAACAGCTTTAATAAGCGGTGGTGACATTGCTTCGCCTATTCTTGATTTTCCGTGAATAAAATTAAACCCTGATGCAAATCCTGATTCAACAACACCAACTTCTCTTCCTGTTTCTGTAATTGCGCCTGAAGGACAAATTAATCCGCAACTCCCGCAGCCATGGCATAATTCAGGAAAAACAATCACCTTCCCTTTGACAAACGCCAAAGCATTGTACTGGCAGATTTCGGCGCATTTACCGCATTGAACGCATTTTTCTGCATTAACTTGCGGAACGGGTACATAAACAGGTTCACTAAAACTGAAAACCGGTTTTAAAAAAATATGACAATTCGGTTCTTCAACATCACAATCCAACAAATAAACTTTTTTATATGTTTTAGAAAGCAAATACGCTAAATTGGTTGAAACAGTACTTTTGCCTGTCCCGCCTTTGCCGCTTGCTACTGCAATTTTCATCTCAATCCTTACCTCTTTATAAAGAGTAAAGGGCAGAGAATTTCTGCCCTTTATCGTTGTAGTTTATTCTTTTTCTTCAAGTTTAGAAATTTTTTCTTTAACATTGCTTAAAGTACTTTCAAGAATAGCGGCTTGATTTTTTAATAAAGAAACTTCATCTTGTTGAAGCGGTGCAAGATTATTGGCTCTAAATTGAGCATTAAAACCTCTGCCGTTTCCCATCCCGCGACCATTTCCGCAGCCTTGACCTGTTCTGATTCCTGCACAAACGCCCATTCTTTTGCCTGTCATTTGTCCCATTCCCATTGGACCTGTTCCATCTCTTCTTGGCATAATTAATTCTCCTTTTGTTCTTGTTGTTCTAAGAAATACACTCTTTCAGGCATATTTGAATTTAAAAAACACCTATTGATTCATATCGGGTCTTTGTTTTTCTGTTGCAATTTTTCTTTTATCTTTGCCTGAAAAATATAAAACGGCTGCAAGTCCTGCAATTACCGATCCCAAAAAACAAAGACCTCTGCAAAATCCTCTACTTCTGCCAAATCCTGAAATTGCTCCCGCAAAAACAGGCAAACCATAGGACAAACAATTTCCATAACCTCTTCCTGTTGCAGGTCCTTTACCCATTGGTCCTGTTCCATCACCTCTTGGCATAATGTTTTCTCCTTTCTGTATTTTAAAAGCCCGCTTTAGTTAAACCCAATGACCTTCTACATTAGCAGATTCAGCTTCTTGAAGTTCATTATTTCTGAATTTGTCTATCGCATCTTTTACAGTTCCTTCTGCGCCGACATAAATTTTTACTCCGGCGGATGATAAAACAGTAAAAGCTTTTGGACCGCAATTTCCTGTTATTATTGCATCAACGTTTTGATTAACGACATTTTGAGCCGCCTGAATACCTGCACCCTGTGCAGCATTTAAATTCTGATTATTATCTGTAAATTCAAATGTATCATCTTCAAGATTGTAAATTATAAACCCAAACGCCCTGCCAAATCTTAAATCAATTCCACTTTCTAAATCTAAACCGCTTGATGTAATAGCTATTTTCATGAGCAACACCTCTTTTCTTTAAACATTATGAACTTGACAATTTGAATTGTCAAGTCTAATATAAAATTAAAGATACATATTTAAAGAAAACTATAATTTGCAAGGATAAAATATGCAAGTAGACGAAAATTTACCCGTTTATCCAATAGGAGTAGCTGCGCATCTTCTTGGCGTACACCCGAGAACATTAAGAATATATGAAGCGGAAGGGTTTATAAATCCTTGCAGGCAAGGAGGAAAAAGATTTTTTTCTCAAAGTGATTTAGCCTGGATTCAATGTTTAAGAAGCATGATTCATGATGAAAATATTAGTATTGAAGGAGTTAAAAGACTTCTTGAGTACGCGCCGTGCTGGAAACTAAAAAATTGTCAGGGAGAAAAAAGGGAAAATTGTCCGGCTTTAAAAAAGATGGAAAAAAGATGCTGGGAATTTTCCAAAAATACCTGCGAAAAATCGTGTAGAAACTGCGAATCATTCCCCAAAGAAAATAAATAGAGTGATACAAGGCAGTAAATCATTTTTATTTACACTAAGAATAGTCTGTTTTATTCGATGTCGGTAAAATATTTTTCAAATGCATTAAAATTAAAACCTAAAAATCCTGAAACCTATTATTAAAAATTTTTTATTAAAAACATATATGTATTGAAATTATTCTTTTTATCTATTTTAATATAAGTAAGATAGCTGCTAATTAGTAAAGTCAGGGTCAAATGAAAAAAATAAAAAATTTAATATTAATATTAATATTAGTGGCATTATTCCCTGTGCCCGTAATGTCAAAAAAATTACAACTTGCAAATAATATCAATAATAATGGCAATGGAAAGATTGATATTATTAAGCTGAATGTTTCAACAAATAAAAAATTAAAAGATAAACAATTTTTGAAAAACAGCTGGGAATTTGTAAAAGGTGAGCCGGGTGACAACGCTTTAAACTTATTAATGTTTAGTTATCATACGAGAGAAGACAGAGATCAGATGAATGAGTCTAATAAGCTTGTTGCTATTGATCTAGATGGATATACATTAGGAACTTACAATAATAGCTATCATGCCCAGACATATTATGCAGGAATTACCAGAAAAATTTATGAAAAAAACCTGCTGCAAGATGTTAATATGGACTTTAAATATAAATTAATGGCATTGCATGGATATGAGCATTATGAATTTAATATTGGAGGCATAACACCTTTAATTGTGCCTATGATAGGAATTTCAAAAGGACTTGTTGGAATTGATTTTCTTATAAGCCCAGGACGAACTGTAACTTTTGCTACTACATTCAGGGTGAATTTACCGGAAAACAAGTTGAAAAAACTTGATTAAGTTTTTATACGTTCACATATTCTGAAGAAATAATGTTTTTTAAATAAATTCCGTAATCACTGGAATTATAAAACTTTACTTGTTTTAAAAGATCTTCTTTGCTGATAAATTTCTTTAAATAAGCTATTTCTTCAAGGCATGCAACTTTTATTCCCTGATTTTTTTCGATTGTTTCAATGTAATGAGAAGCCTGAAGCAAAGATTCGTGAGTCCCCGTATCTAACCAGGCAAAACCTCTTCCTAACAGTTCAACATTTAAATTTCCATTTTTAAGATAAACATTATTTAAATCAGTAATCTCAATTTCGCCTCTTGGTGAAGGTTTTAAAGATTTTGCATATTGAACGACTTTGTTATCGTAGAAATAAAGCCCTGTTACGGCATAATCAGACTTTGGATTGGAAGGTTTTTCTTCAAGAGAAAGAACTTTTCCCGAATTATCAAATTCTACAACACCAAATCTATACGGGTCTTTAACTCTGTAACCGAAAACTGTTGCGCCTTCTTGTCTTTCGACGGCATTATTTAACATTCCCGAAAAACCCTGCCCGTAAAAAATATTATCTCCAAGAACCAGAGCTACATTATCTTTTCCAATAAAATCTTCTCCAAGAATAAAAGCTTGAGCAAGTCCGTCAGGGGATGGCTGAATTTTATATGAAATTGATATTCCTAATTGAGAACCGTCTTGAAGAAGATTTTGGAACTGAGGAGTCGCTTCAGGGGTAGAAATAATTAAAATTTCTTTTATTCCTGCCAGCATAAGAACAGAAAGGGGATAATAAATCATAGGCTTGTCGTAAACAGGAAGAAGTTGCTTGCAAACTGTTTGTGTTACAGGGAAAAGTCTTGTTCCTTTTCCTCCTGCCAGAATTATACCTTTCATATTATATCCTCTTTTTAAATTTATTTTATATTATCACACTAATTGAATCGTTTTACTTTAAATTTTTGTATTTTAGTAGTTTTTTCGTTTTCTTTTATGTTGCCGTTTTGTCTTGCAAATTTAATCTGTGTCTTGGCATCGTTAATTCCTTTAATATCAGGCAAAATTACGCCATTTTTGTTGCCTGCAAAAACTATAACACCATATATTTCAGGATTTAATTCTTTCGTTGATTTAATTGTTATAGGTGTTTCCAAAATATCAACGGAATAATTTAAATCTTTGAGTTCATTTTTTGAAACTGATGAAAATCTTTTATCAGTTGTAGCGCTTAATATTGCAACTTGAACAATTTCATCCCCGAGGCTTTCAGAATCAACAGCAGGAGGAACTGTTCCCACACATCCTCTTAAACCTGATTTTTTATTGGAAATAGTAACAAATACACCTTTTTTTCCCGAGGGTACTCCTTTTATGCCTGAAGTAACAACAATTTTGTCTTCCAGTAAATATTTCTCTACAGCAATTTTAGCAAGTTCTTGAGGTGCAAGGGGGGTATTAATTTTAAATAATCTTTTTTCAATGTCAAAGCGAGTTTTTATAAGAGTTAATAAACTTATAAAAATTAAAACCGAAAGTATAAAAATTCGATATTTTTTAGAAATTTTCATTTTTGAATACTCCTTAATTTAAAAACCTGTCTGTCTTAAAGCTTCATAAATCACGATAGCAACCGAATTTGAAAGATTAAGACTTCTCTGGTTATCGAGCATCTGGATAGTAAGACTGTTTTTGGGATTGTTAAAAATTATTTTTTCAGGCAACCCTTTTGTTTCGCTGCCAAAAACCAGAAAATCTCCTTTTTTGTAAGTTATTTCAGTATATTTTTTGGAAGCTTTAGTGCTTAGAAAATAAAAATTGCTGTCAGGAAATTTTTCTTGCAATTCCTCAAACGTTGAAACAGTATTGATATTTACAGAGTCCCAATAATCAAGACCTGCTCTTTTAACATGCCTGTCGGTTATATGAAAACCTAATTTGCCGACCAGATAAAGAGAACTTCCCGTACATGCGCAAAGTCTGGCAATATTTCCTGTATTTTGCGGAATTTGCGGCTCATATAGGACGATATTAAAAAAGTTTTTATTCATGTTCCAGTATTTCCTGTCATTGCGAGGAGGCTCGAAGAGCCGACGCGGCAATCTGTTTGGATATTAAAATTTGGATAGATTCTTACGCTCCCACTGGTCGCTCAGAATGACAATTAATTTTCAGGCTTTAAAAACCTTTTGCTTTCCAACATTACAGGAATCCCTCTTGCTATGCACAATAAAACAGCAATATAAACACTTGCATAAGCAATAATAGTTATAATTGACTTGTATTGATAATCAGCAGGCACGTGGGCGGCTATTAAAAGTGCAAAGGCAACGGCTTTGCATACTGCATAAGTAAATCTTACGAAGTTGGAAGCTACTATAAATTTGCCTATAGGGTTTTTCATCATTGTAGTAGAACCAAAGGCGGTAAATCCTTGCTCGAGAGCCAGACTTCTTAAACCGTCCGTAATAATTCCTCTGGTCATAACAACAAGAGGAATCCATAAAGGAATCCAGCCCAGTACCGCAAAAGAAATCCAGAAAACATTTTCTACAATTCTGTCGCTTAAAATATCAAGAAGCGCGCCAAATTTTGAGCATTCATTGAATTTCCTGGCGATATACCCGTCAAGCCCGTCCATCCATATTACAATTATAGTAAGTCCAAAAGCCGACCAATAAACTTTATTGACTTTGATAAAAAGCATTGCGATAACCGCAAATGCAAGAATTGTTCTGAATATTGAAATAAAATTAGCCATTTCTCTACACTTCCCTTTAGATAATCATTAATTGTCATGCTGAACTTGTTTCAGCATCTTTTACAGCTATTTTATTACTAAAAAATCTAATTGTCGAATAGAAGAAAGACAATTAATTAGTAAAACAACGATTGTCGATACAACTGTATTTAGTTATAGACTTTAAAGCTTTAGCAATTATGATTAATTATATAATGTTTTAGATTGCCACGTCGGCTCTGTGAGCCTCCTCGCAATGACAAAGAGAATATGAGGACTTTATTTTGAATAAAAAAGGCTTATTTATAACTTTTGAAGGGGCGGACGGCTCGGGAAAATCTACACAGCTTAAAATGGCGGCAGAATTTTTCAGGAATAAAGGATTTGAAGTTGTTTCAACCAGAGATCCCGGTGGAACGCCTTTAGGACAAAAAATAAGAGAAATTTTGCTTCACCATGACGGAAAAGTTGCTTCATACTGCGAATTATTTCTTTATCTTGCTGACAGAGCACAGCATATAGACGAAAAAATTATTCCTGCCCTCGAAGAAGGCAAAGTGGTTTTATGCGACAGATATGTTGATTCTTCACTAGCTTATCAGGGATATGCCAGAGGTATAGATACAGAAGAAATTTTAATGCTGAATAATATTGTTGCAAAATCTTTAATGCCTGATTTAACATTTGTTTTTGACGTAAGCATAGAAGTTGCAGAGCAACGTGTTGGTGAAACAAAAGACAGACTTGAATCAGAAGCAAAAGAGTTTCATCAAAAAGTACGATTCGGCTTTCTTGATTTAGCAAAAAAATTCCCGAATAGAATAAAAGTTATCGATGCTAATCAGGAAATTGAAAAAGTCCATTCTGATGTAATTAAAATATTAGGAAATTATTAGATTGTCACGATAGGCTTTTACCTCCTTCTCAATTACAAAGAGAAAAGAAAAACCGCCGTTTTAAGGGCGGTTAAAATTTAGCTTTATAGATTACTTATAGAATTTATTTTGCTGTTAATAGTTCATCTTCTTTAACTGTATAGAGTTTTGCTCCAAGATATTCGTTCCATTGTCTTGCATCATAGCCATGCTCGGTTGAGAATCCTTTTACGGCAGAGCCTGCTTTAATTCCGGCTTCGATATCTTTTTTGATTGCGGCTTCAATTTCCGGTGTTATAGGTGCAGAGCTATTTGCTTGTGCTGCGGTGTGTACCATAAATTGATCTTTTAAGTCATATTTTAAATCATCTTTTTCATCGATTTTTCCATCTTTGTTTAAGTCAGTTCCGAGTTTGGTTGTGCCATCTTTGTCTGTGTCAATAGCACCGACTGTTTGAGTTAAAAGACCTTCGTCACCTTTCATCAAAACATCTTTGACGTTATCGATATTTCCGCCGTTTAATTTTTGAGAAAGTGATCTTTTGCCATGTTTTGCAGTTAGAACATTGCCTTCTTTGCTTATACTGATATCTTTTTCTTTCAAAAGTTCTATAACTTTTTCATCTTTGTTGTAAGTCGTTTCATCCGCAATTTCTTTGCCGTCTTGAAGAATTTCAAATGTTCCGTTAGCGTGTGAAACTAGATTTATACCTGCTTGTTTAAATTCAAGATTTTGATCTTTGATAATAGTTGCTGCTCCTTCACCGCCGCCGGCAAATTTTGCGTTAAGTGCGATATCGCTGTTATCAAGCATTTTGTATAAGCCTTCATTTTTGCCCTGAAAGTCAAACGCTTGTTGACCGTTTATAGCGAAGTGAGGATCTCCCCAGGCGCTTACTTCAACATCTTCATTATAAACTTCTACAGGTGTTAAACCTGTTGTTGCTGATCCTGATCCTAAAATATTTTGTAGAAGCATCATAATTAGTTGTTGTAAAAAGCCTGATGAACTGCTTTGTTGTGGTTGTTGAATAATAGGCGGTTGTTGAATTACAGGCTGTTGAACAGGTCTTTGATTTGTAATTAGTCCTAACATTGTTGGTAATATTGAGTTGAGCATTGAGAGTATCATATAGTTAGGATCATAAGAAGTTTGTTGTAGACGATATGGTTGATCACCTGTAAAAAGTAGAGATTGTTGTTGTTGCTGCTGCTGTTGCTGCCATTTTGCGTATTGATCACCTGTAAAAAGTAGAGATTGTTGTTGATACGGATTCATTACAGATTGACCATAACCATAATTTTGGTTGATATACATGTTGTTTGAAGTTGTGTTAAAACCAAGCATAGTTTGACTCCTCCTCGTTAAAAATAGTATGAATTTTCTTTTTATAATATTTCGTTGATAAATGTGATTCTTCCAAATCAGCAGACAGTAAGAATAAGCTTAAGTCTTTTAGCCCGACAGAGTCGTTCTTCAGACATCTTGCTTCCGCTTTTCAGAAGAATTTGCTTTAATTATCTTTTTACTTATAAGCATCTTTGTTTTTTGCAAAGATACCAACATGCAAAAGTTGATAATCAGTAATTTGATTTATTGGTAATATTTTATGTGTGTTATTTATATAAAAACAATATATTTTGTATAATTGCTATATTTTGTATATTTTATTAAGTTTTATTAATTTAAAACTGATTTTTTGAAATAGATTGAAAAATATGCGTAACCTGCTACTAGCAGGTTACGCAGTCTGGAAGTAGAGGTTTTTCGCATTGATAGAATCAACTAATTTAATAATCAACCATATTTTAAAAATCGGCAATTATCGTTCATCAGAAATACCACAAAAATACTTTAAAGAGTTGCTGACAGCACTTTCAGAACTAAAGAAAAAAGATATTGTTCTGATTCCACAATTTATTCGTCTGGCAAAGAAGACTGACGGACGATTAATTATTGACGATACCAATTATCCAAAATATGGACTTAAAAAATATGCTCGTAAACTTAAAAATTTAAAAACATCAGGTTATGAAGATGGTTTTAAAATAGTCTTTTTCTTGTGGGAAAGTTCAGGACATAGAATTCTTTTAGGCTTTATCTAGTAGGAGGTTTACCTATTTTGAATATTTTTTCAAGTAATTAACCCCAGCCACCCTTTACTCACTTAAAGGGTGGCTGGGGCGGGTTTTAAGAAAATTTCTATAAAATTAATTAGCGATTGGAGTTAATTAGATTTTCAAAATGTTTCTTGATAAATTTTGATGAATTGTTAAATTGTCATTTTTAGCGAAACGAAAAATCTGTCTAATTAAATAAAAATTCATCTTAAAGCCTCGATGGCCTTGGGTATATCTTCCGCACTGTAAATATAATTCCCTGCAACAAGCGCATTCGCCCCTGCGGAAGTTGCAAGCTTTGCGGTCTCGGCATTAATTCCGCCGTCAATTTCTATATAAATATGGTTTAAATTCTCTTTTTCCAGAAGTTCTCTGACCTCAGAAATCTTGGGCAGGCACTCCCTAATAAAACTTTGCCCGCCAAATCCCGGCTCTACCGTCATAATCAAAACCAAATCAATCTTGTGAAGTACTTTTTTTATTACTTCAACAGGAGTATTGGGTTTTACAGAAACCCCTGCTTTTATCCCGAAATTTTTTATCAGGTCAATAGTTTCATCAAGATTGTCTTCGCAAGCTTCCGCGTGGATTGTTATAAAGTCAGAACCCGCTTTAGCAAAATCTTCAACGTATTTAATCGGCTCAATAATCATTAAATGGACATCAAAAGGCATTTTTGTGGTTTTTCTGATTGATTTGACTACAGGCGCACCTATTGTGATGTTCGGAACAAATCTTCCGTCCATTACATCAACATGAACCCAATCAGCTCCCGCATGTTCGATTTTTTTAATGTCTCGTTCAAGGTTTGCGAAGTCGGCAGACAAAATAGATGGTGCAACTATTATATTTTTCATTCTCATATCTTTATTTCTCATGCCCTTCCAATAAGCCTAACGCAACTGCTGCCATTCTTGCCGCATTCTGATGAGCTTCTTTTTTTGACTTGCCTTCACCATATCCTAATTTATCTCCGTTAACCCAAACTTCTATTATGAAATTCTTGTTATGAGCAGGACCTTCTTCCTTTGCGACTATATAATCAGGAACAGGCATCCCATTTGCCTGCGCGTATTCCTGAAGCATCGCCTTGTAATTATATTTGGAAGCTGATTGATCAATCTTTGTAACTTCATCTTTCAGGAGTTCAATCAGAAAATCATAAAGGTTGTCAATTTTTCCGTCAAGATAAAACGCCCCCAATAAAGCTTCAAATGTACACGCGAGAGTCGATAATCTCGTCCTGCCGCCAAGTCTTGCTTCGTGATATCCTATTTTAAGGTATTTATCAAGGTTAATTTTAGCCGCTATATGTGCAAGAGTATTATCACTTATGAGAATTGCCCGAATCTTTGTAAGTTCTCCTTCGGGATATTCAGGAAATCTCTCGTATAAATACTTGCTCGCCAGGAGCTTAAGCACCGCATCGCCGAGAAACTCGAGTCTTTCGTTGTCTTCCGCCTCGACAATCTTGTTTTCAAAGCCGTAAGAACTGTGAGTAAGAGCAATATCAAGCAAAGAATAGTCATCTATTCTTAAATTTATGGTTTTTAGTAATTCATCGAGTTCGGTTTTTCTTTTGTCATTTAGCATAAGAATTGATCTTTAAAAAGGCATAAACATTGACAACAAAGTGCCATTATTAACAAAAATACTGAAATAATAGTATGCAACAGCTCCGGTAAATACATAACTGTCAGCTCTGTCAAGCATTCCGCCATGTCCCGGCAATAAATTACCGGAATCCTTAAACCCTGCATCTCTTTTTATCATTGACTCTGCGAGATCACCAAATTGAGCCGCCATTGAAAGCACAAATCCTGAAATTACAGAATGAATAATAGATAAATCAATAAAATGTCCGACAATAACAGCTCCTATAATACTTGCAACAGTTCCTCCGACAGCACCCTCAACAGTTTTTTTAGGGCTGACTTCCGGCCATAAAGGCGTTTTCCCGAGCTTAGTCCCAACATAAAACGCTGCAATATCACATACTGAAATTACAACAAACATTAACACAATATATCCGATGCCAAGATCAATATGCTTGCCGTATAACAAAATATCAGCGCCTTTTATATCTCTTAAAAAGATAATATGCATCGGCAAAAAACCGCCGTACAAAATAGCAAGAAACGATGCTCCAATGTCATTTATGGTGGCTTTTGCTCCCCTGAACAGAATCACAAGAAATATAACTATCGTTGAAATCGCTAACACAGGAACAATATAATTATATTGTTTTAAAGTCGCACAAATCACCAAAACTGCATCAATAAAAAGAATCAGCCCTAAAGGAGGGTTCATCCCTTTCGCTCTCATCATATTAACAAGCTCAGCCTGACCAAAATATATCAACACTGAAAGGAATACAGCCAGTGGGAAACCGCCATATATCAATGAGACAAGACAAATTGACAGGAATATTGTCGCAACATAAACCCTTGTTTTACTAAAAAATTTTATTAATCCCACCCGGACACCTATATTTCTTTAATTATTAATACTTCTATATTGATAGAACTTCTTTTTCTTTTTCCGCAACGACATCATCCATTTCTCTGGTATATTTGTCAGTTATTTTTTGAATTTTATCCTGAGCTTTTTTTACTTCATCTTCAGGGATATTTTCAGATTTTTCTAATTTTTTAAGAGTATCGGTCAAATCTCTTCTGATGTTTCTTATTGCAACTTTTCCTTCTTCGCCGAGTTTTTTTACGGTTTTAACAAGTTCTTTTCTTCTTTCTTCTGTAGGCTGAGGAAAAGTTAATCTTATACAAATACCATCACTATTTGGTGTTACACCTAAATCTGATTTCATAATAGCTTTTTCAATAAGATTTATAATAGTTTTGTCATACGGTGCGATAACAAGTGTTTGACCGTCATGCACATTTACAGTCGCAATTTGTCTTAACGGTGTCGGTGTTCCGTAATATTCTACACTAATTTTATCAAGAACCAGCGGATTTGCTCTTCCGGTTCTTATGCTTGAAAATTCTTTTTTTGTTCCGGCGATAGTTTTGCTCATCTTTTCTTCGCCCTGTTCGAATAATTGATTAACAGGCATGATTACTTAATCCTCCTACTAATGTTCCTTCTTTTTCACCTTTTACGATTTTTTCCATACTTTCAGTATTTGCAAAATCAAAAACTATTATGGGAATATTGCTGTTTTTGCATAAAGCAATAGCAGCTGTATCTATTACTTTTAAATCCTTAACAATCATATCATCATAAGAAATATAATCAAATTTTTCAGCATCGCTATGTTTTCTTGGGTCTTTGCTGTACACGCCGTTGACTTTGTTTTTCGCCATAAGCATCGCGTCTGCATCAATCTCGGAAGCTCTTAAAGCAGCTGCCGTATCCGTCGTAAAAAATGGATTTCCTGTTCCTCCGGCAAAAATCACAACGCGTCCTTTTTCTAAATGTCTTATAGCTCTAAGTCTTATGTAAGGTTCTGCAATTTGATTCATTGTTATAGCATTTAAAACTCTTGTTGGAACATCCATTTTTTTAAACACACCTTGCAAAACAAGGGCGTTCATAGTTGTAGCAAGCATTCCAACGTAATCAGCAGAAGCCTGATCCATTCCAAGTTTTGTGCTGTTTTGCACCCCTCTGAAAATATTTCCGCCACCTACTACTATTGCTATTTCTACGCCTAATTCTTTAAGTTTTTTTATTTGTACAGCAACTTTGTTGATTGTTTCAGGGTCTATACCAAATCCCTGATCTGCCATAAGCGCTTCTCCGCTTATTTTAAGCAATATTCTTTTGTATTTAAGGTTGTCCATTTTTTTACTCATTAAATCTAATTTCCAAAACAATTTTACTAAAAAAGTTTTTTAAATAAAACTAAAATCAAAGTATTAAGAAACATTAAGAATATTTTTAATTTTTCAAATTTATCATTACATTTCTTAATATTAGAATTGACGAACATCACAGGGTTTGGTAATATAAGATATATATACAAAATATATCAAGCAGTTTTTTTATAGTTTAATCTAAGATTCATTTTTTGATTCGCCATTCATTATTCCCCTAAACTTCATTAAATTTACTTCGACATTTCAAAAAGTTTTTTCACTTATTAGAGAGAGAAATCTAGGGATAGGATTGCAGGAGATTGTTTATTTATGAAAAATGCCATGTTTGAAAACAGGCGTTTTGATCTGCAAAGCAGAAGCGAAACGCGCGAAGATCAATTTTGCCAATCTGTAAAGACTGACCCCATTTCTGTTTGTGAGCAGAGTAAAAGTATTGATGACATTTACGGAAATTATCTGAGAAAAATTTCTTCCCAGAAGCTTTTGTCTGCAAAAGAAGAGATTGAAATAGGTAAAAAAATCAAACTGGGCGATGAAAATGCCAAAAAAAAATTAATTCAATCAAATTTAAGGCTTGTTGTAAGTATTGCAAAAAAATATCTTAATTATGGNNTACAAATTTAGCACTTATGCAACATGGTGGATAAAACAATCAATTTATAAAGCAATTTCAGAACAGTCATATAGTATGAAAATTCCTGTTTATGTACAGGAAATTATTTCAAAATACACAAAAGTTAAGAGAGAAATGGAAAAAAATACCGACAGAAGTATTTCTGCAAAAGAAATTTCAAAAAAATTAAATATACCTGAATCCAAAATTGATAATTACCTCGAAGCTTTTAACAAAGCCGTATCTCTTGATACTGAATATCAAGCAGGAGATGGAAGAACCGTCAGGCTGTCAGACTTTTTGGAAGATGGAAATTCCTGTTCTGATAGAAATACCGAGTTTAATCATTTGAAAAAAGATGTAAAAAATATTTTATGCAGATTAAAAGATCGTGAAAAAAATGTTATAAAAATGCGATACGGGCTTGATTCCTCAAGTTTAAAGCCTAAAACACTTGAAGAAATAGGCAAAATGTTTGGTGTAACTAAAGAATGCATAAGACAGACTGAATTAAGGGCAATTAAAAAGATTCGTTCTCTTTGCGATAAAGAAAATTTACTCTTTGCTTATCTGAATTAATATTTTCCTTTATACAAAAAACTAACCAAGCGGTTAGTTTTTTGTATTTGATTTAATGAGATAAATATTTTAAATTTATATCAAAATTTACAAATCTTAATATATTGAAATAATTTGTATATATCAAGATTTAATTGTTGTAATTTATATTTATATATTGATAAAAATTTGTAAATAAATTTAATGATTAATATTTTAGTACATTTTATTGCTAACTTTTGATATAATAAAATAGTATGTATATACAAAAAGACTAAAATTTATGTTTGCGGAGGTTTAATATTAAATGACAACCGATGATATTATCAAAAAGAATAATGAGGAATTGACGGAGTTTGAAAAGCTCATGAATCAATTCGACTATAGTTTTAAAAAAGGTGATATCGTTAAAGGTAAAGTTATAGCGTATGAACCATCCGGCGTTATAATTGATATAGGCGCAAAAACCAATGCAAAAGTGCCGCTTAAAGAATTACTCGGGGGACCGTCAAAAACTCCGCAAGATACTTTACCTATGGATGATACGGAAAAAGAATTCCTCATCATTAGAGAAGAAGATGATGAAGGTCAGTTAACTTTATCATATAAAAAAGTTGCCCTTGCATACGCTTGGAAACAACTGGAAAGACTAAAAGATGAAGATGAAGTTGTTGAAGCGGAAGTGACTTCGGCTGTAAAAGGCGGCGTTCTTGTTGAAGTTATGGGGCTTAGAGGATTTGTGCCTTCAAGTCATATCAGGACAAGAGATGCTGAAGAACTGGTAGGTAAAACAGTAAATTTAAAAATACTTTCTGTTGATTCTAAACAAAATAATCTTATATTGTCCCATAGAAAAGTTGTATCAGAACAACAAGCCGAGCAAAGAAAAGACTTGTTTGAAAATATTCAGATAGGTCAAATTGTTACCGGAGATGTAGTCAGATTGGCTGATTTTGGCGCGTTTATTGATATAGGCGGAATTGATGGATTGCTTCCTCTATCGCAAATTTCATGGCGTTGGGTTGATCATCCGGCTGATATACTCAAAGTCGGCGATAAGATTAAAGTTGAAATTATCGGCGTAGATGAAGAAAAACAAAGAGTTAGCCTAAGTCTTAAGAGCCAACAGCCTGATCCTTGGATTGAAGCTTCAAAAATCATAAAAGAAGGCGAAAAAATTAAAGGTAATGTTATAAGAATTAAACATTTCGGGGCGTTTATCGAAGTGTATCCTGGTGTTGAAGCTTTATTGCCATACAAAGAACTTCTTGATTATCAGAACAAAAGCGGAAAAACACTTCAGCAGGGCGATGAAATAGAAACTACCGTTGTAAGATTTTTCCCTGAAGACAGAAGAATCAGCTTAAGTCTTTCTGACAGACCTCATTTTGAGCATTCAGCACCTGCTACGGAAGCAGAATCACCTGAAATTAAAGAGTAAATTATAAAAATATAAAAAAGACGGTGGTTATGTTGAACCACCGTCTTTTAATTTACAAATATTAACAACAATTTAAATTTTATAATAAATCTGAATTTAAATACTTGATTATTGATTATCTTTTTTGTTTATTATTAAATATTCTTATTAAGATTGTAATGATTAGTATAAATATATAAAAGAGAGGCTTAAATCTGTGGAAGAACAAGTAAAACGCGGTCGCCGCAAAACTGAAGAACCAAAAGAAGAATTCGCCGGAGCTAAAGCTGGCGGCGAATGGCGTGAAAGAGTACTTCAAATAAGAAGAGTAACAAAAGTAGTAAAAGGCGGCAAAAAATTAAGTTTTAGAGCTGTTGTTGTTGTAGGTGACGGACAAGGCAGCGTTGGAATAGGCTGTGGAAAATCCAATGAAGTTATTGGTGCTATCCAAAAAGCTATTATAGAAGCAAGAAAAAACCTTATTAAAGTGCCTATTTTCAAGAAAACTATTCCTCATCCAATCACTGCAAAAGCAGGAGCGGGCAAAGTTTTATTAAAACCGGCCGCTGAAGGTACAGGAGTTATTGCAGGTGGATCTGCAAGATCTGTATTAGAATTGGCAGGAATAGAAAATATTTTATGTAAATCATTAGGTTCAGACTCTCCGTTAAATGCTGCAAGAGCAACAATTCAAGCTCTTTCCGAGTTAAGATTGTTCTCTGACGTAGCAAAAGCAAGAGGATTAACCTTGCACGAAATGTTAAATTAGTAAAATTTTCGGTCTTTGGATTGTCATTCTGAGCGAAGCGAAGAATCTGTCCATTTGACTATACTCAACATTTAACAAATTTTTCGGGCAGGCGATAAAAGTCATCAGAATGACAAAAAGCTTCAGAAAAAAATGCATGAATCAAAAATAAAGGTGATAACAATGGAAACAACAGAAATAAGATTAGAAGATTTAAGACCTGCTGAAGGCGCTACAAAAAAAAGAAAACGCGTAGGACGCGGTAGAGCTTCCGGTCATGGTAAAACCTCCACAAGAGGTCATAACGGTGAAGGTCAGCGTTCTGGCTGCAGCAGAAAAATCGGTTTTGAAGGCGGACAAATGCCCGGCTACAGAAAAACCCCTAAATTAGACGGGTTTAGATCTCTTAATCCGATTGTTTTTGCAGAAATTAATATATCTAAAATCGCCGAGATGAAAGAAGATGAAATTGACCTTGATGTATTAAAAGCAAAAGGTTTATACGGCAAAAAATATGATGAATTAAGAATACTTGGCAATGGCGAATTAACAAGAAAAGTAACCGTTAAAGCAAGACATTTTACAAAATCAGCAAAAGAAAAAATTGAAGCAGCTGGCGGCAAAGCGCTGTTGGTTTAATAATTTTTTAATGTCATTCTGAGGACGTTAGTCCGAAGAATCTGTCCAAATAGCTAAGATAGACAGATTCTTCGCTTCGCTCAGAATGACATTATTGTTTTAAAAACAAATGGGGTATATTTGAGGAGTAATTTATGGCTAAAATAAAAATGCCTACGACTGATGAAGTAGCAGGCATGTGGCAAGCATCAGGGCTAAAAGAAAAATTACTGTTTACTTTTGCGATGATCGCAATTTTTAGATTTGGTGTACAGATTCCTATATTCGGAATAAATAATGCGGAATTGTTAACTTCCGGTAAAATGGGCGATCTTGTCGGATTTCTGGACATCTTTACCGGCGGAGCATTGGGAAAAGTTTCTATATTTGCGCTTGGTATAGGACCGTATATCACCGCTTCAATTATTATGCAGCTTCTTGCCGCTGCTGTACCGGCTCTTGAAAAACTTCAAAAAGAAGAAGGCGAGGCGGGAAGAAGAAAACTTTCACAATATACCAGGTATTTCACGGTAATCTTGTCTGTATTTCAGTCAACTGTATTTTTAACATATTTAAGTAAAATGGGCATGCTCGCTCCTGACGGTATTCCTGTTTTGAATTTTATAGGTTCGATTTTAACTCTTACCGCAGGCACAATGTTTATTATGTGGCTTGCTGAACTTATTACAGAAAACGGCATTGGTAACGGAGCATCTATTTTAATTTTTATTGGTATTATTTCCAGAATACCTTCCTATTTTGGAGCAACCGGACAGCTTGTAGGCGGAAATACAGGCATGGCGTTCGCATTAATTTTACTGATTGCGATTTTTATGGCTACGCTTGTATTGATTGTTATAATGCAAGAAGCCATGAGAAAAGTCGTTATAGTAAATGCCCGAAGGCAAGTAGGCAATAAAGTCTATGGCGGAGTAAATACCCATATTCCTTTCAAACTTAACCCCGGTGGAGTAATGCCGATAATTTTCGCGGTAGCTATTTTGCTTTTTCCTACCACAATACTTAGTTTACTCAGCAAAGCCAATATGCCCGAAGCATTAAGAAATATCGCGAATTACATAAGTAATGATCTATTATCAGGATATTCGTACTATATTATTTATTTTCTGTTAATAGTCGGCTTAACTTTCTTTTATGCTTCAATTATGCCAAACATGCAGCCAAAAGAAATTGCAAATAATTTGAAAAAGTACGGAAGTTCCATTCCCGGAATCAAACCGGGCAAGCCTACAGCTGATGCTCTTGATAAAATTCTCAGCAGGGTTACATTTATTGGTGCTTTAGGGCTTGGGATAATCGCGCTTGTTCCGGGTATTGCAACACAAGCAACACATATTACACCTTTACAGGGATTGGGTTCAACCTCTTTAATCATTATGGTAGGGGTTGCGCTGGATTTCATAAACCAGATAAAAACACATTTATTAGCTAGACAATATGAAGGATTTTTAAAACAATGACGACAAGAGTAATTTTTTTAGGCGCACCCGGTTGCGGCAAAGGCACACAAGCNNGAAGAAATAGCATTACAATCTGAAGAAGGCAAACTTGCTGAATCTTTTATGAATCAAGGGCAGCTTGCTCCCGCAACACTAGTTGTAAGAATTATCAAAAACAGACTATTAAGAGATGACGCGCAAAATGGCTTTATTCTTGACGGTTTCCCAAGAAGTCCCGAACAGGCTCAAATGTTTGAAGATATTATGAGTGAAACAGGAATTGTGATTCAGCATGT
>DNRP01000017.1:840-2642 GCA_003499955.1 Cyanobacteria bacterium UBA9971 | reverse complement strand
GGACATGGGCATGGTTTGTAAAGTTCTTCTTCAATACACTGCAAATTAGTGCATCTTTGGAAACTTTTTCCGGGTTTTCCGAACATAAGCCTCATGAGTAGAAACCTTTCGCTCATCATTCCGCTAAAACCCGCTCCGATACAGTCATATCTATTAATAGTCCTGTCTGTATCTTGCAGAGTTTTTTTGATTAAACAATTCAAATCTCCTTTAGCAAGGCTTTCAGCAATATTTCCTGTTCCGTCAAATGTTTTGACGAAGCCGTCCTGAAATTTAGGATTTCCTGTAATTTTATCTATATCATCAGTAATTTTACTTATTTTAGCAGTTATATTATTGAGTTTTGTTGTATTTTTTGGGATGTAAGATACCGAAGAGTTTATATTTGCCTGTAACTCGGGAGCAGTAGAAATATTTCTTATCGATGCACTTGCTACTTTAATATTACCGGCGCTTATAGCAGCGCCATTAAAAAATGTTCTAATATCACTACGATTAGAATTTATTATTTCTTCAAGAATCTTAAGTACGCGAACCATTTTTTTACTTGCGTCAGAAGCATTTGTAGCTGTCTTTTTAATTTCTCCAAAAACTTTTTCAATCCGTTCATTTTTAACTGCTTGATTTACAGCTTTAATTATTTGAGCAAAAGCAGTAAGCCTTCCCTCAATTATATCGCCGTCTTGAAGGATTTCTCCAGAAGGGTCTTCAGGATATAAAATTTCTACATATTTTTGACCGGTAAGTCCTTCTGTTTTAATTTCCGCATAAACATTTTTTGGCAATACCATTTTTTTTCTGTAAATTAAAATTTTGATCATTGTATATCTAAAATCATCGGAAAAACCTACCGCATCAACTTTTCCAACATTAACGCCATGATAAAACACAGGTATTCCTTTAGTAATTGGTCCGCATTCACTAAATTTTGCTGTTATTGTTTTATCAGGCATTATTGAAAAAAATCGAAGCCATAAAATTGAAAATATTAATAATCCCAGTGTTAAAATTATATAAACACCCGCCTTAAACAGATAGTTTCCTTTGTCTGATTTTTGCAGCATCGCCAATTTTCTCCATTTTTATATTTATTATCGTTCTTGGCTCAAATTCCGGTTTTTAGTGATTGAAATTGCCATTTTTTTATAAATCCTTGATCTTTCCCAAAAACAAATTCAAGTTGGAGGCAAAAGATCTTCAATAGAAGTTCTTTCTCTAAAACTTCTCGGATAAGGTGATTCATCAGTCAAAAATTCGTTTTTAGTTCCTTCCCATCTTATTTTTCCATCGTAAAGAATTAATACTCTGTCTGATACTTTTTTAATTGTGTCAAAGTCATGTGTTACAACTATTGATGTGACCCCTGTTTTATCGCGGAGTCTGATCATGTCATCCTCAAGTTTTGATGCTGTTCCCGGATCAAGCCCGGTACTTGGTTCATCATAAAGAATTATTTCAGGGGAAACTACAAGCGCTCTGGCTATACTTATCCTTTTTTGCATTCCTCCCGAGAGTTCATCAGGATACATCTTTTCCGTATGAGCAAGAGAAACCAATTCAAGAGCCGCTTGTACTTTTTTGTTTATTTTTTTTTTGCTTAAATTAGTTGTTTCTTCAAGAGCCAGCGCTACGTTTTTCCAGATCGTCATGGAGTTAAAAAGGGCGCTTCTTTGAAAAGACATACCCAGTTTTTGGGCGTTAATGTTTATTTCTCCCGAATCCATATAAATAAGCTTTCCTAAAAGTCTTAAAATCGTACTTTTTCCCGAACCGGAAGGACCCGCTATAGTTACAATTTCTCC
>DNRP01000017.1:0-672 GCA_003499955.1 Cyanobacteria bacterium UBA9971 | reverse complement strand
ATAAACATCATAATTAAGATCAACAGCTACTTTTGCAAGAAACATTCCGGCAATAATAATCAGAAAAGTTGCTACTGTTGATAATAAAGGAGTAATTATCGCTGAAGATAACAATCTTGGCACTATTAAATATTTTACAGGGTCTATTCCGAATACAATTAACGCGTCTATCTGCTCTGATGATCTCATGCTGCCTATTTCTGCGGCGACAGCAGTACCCACTCTTCCTGCTACAACTACAGCAGAAATTATTGGACCCAATTCTCTTATTGCTGTGCCTGAAATAAGCGCGCCAACAAAATGTTCCGCCCCAAATTGTCTTAATTGAATTGAAAGTTGTAAAGATAAAACAAGACCAATAAAAGAAGATGTTATCGCTACTATAAATAACGAGCCGAAACCTGTCTTTACTATTTGACGCGCAACTTCGTCCCAATTGATTTTCCCTCTGGAAATGTACCAGAAGGCCTTAAATAAATTTATTCCCGCTTCTCCTAATTGCTTTATTGCGCTTTTATACATTATTCTAAAAATTTACCTGCTTTATATTATGGTTTTGGCAATGTTACCACGAAGTTTTTTTAGCTCTTATTAACCACATGTTTATATATTTGGGAGTAAGTTTTTAATAAAAATTTTCATATTCCTTATTCTTTAATAGTGGTAAAATTT
>DNRP01000059.1:17383-23167 GCA_003499955.1 Cyanobacteria bacterium UBA9971 | reverse complement strand
GAGTTACAATCCTTACGGCAGTTCATACGGAACAACTTCGAGTTACAATCCTTACGGCAGTTCATACGGAACTACTTCAAGTTTGTTTGGAAGCATGTCTTCCAGTTATGCAGGAACAGGACTTGAAGGAATTTTCTCAGATATAGATAGTATTTATAGTTATACCAGTAATTATTTAAATCAAACCAGCCAGCTGCTGTCGCTATCAAGCAGTACCACTTCCGGCTCTACTGATACTTCTAATATTCTTACGCAACTTCTTGGGTTAACAGGAACAAGCAGTACCACTTCCGGCTCTACTGATACTTCTAATATTCTTACGCAACTTCTTGGGTTGACAGGAACAAGCAGTATCACTTCCGGGTCTACTGATACTTCTAATATTCTTACGCAATTACTCGCACTTCTTGGAACCAGCAGTTCCTCATAAAAATAATATTGTCTAACTATTAAAATTTTGTAAAAAAGAATCCATTTAATTATAAAAAATGGATTCTTTTTTGTTTTTTATTAAAGTTTAAAAAAATAACTCCCCGGAGTCATATAGTTATTTTTTAAATTGTCGATTTTTAAAATAGATAAAAGATGTGTATCGTAAAAAGCTTAAAATAAAGAAAAGGAGAAAGCTTATGACATTCAATGTTAATGCAATTAATGGTTTATCTAAAGCAAACCGTCCTGATCCTGCTCAAATGAAAGTAAAAATTGATGCCTTGCTTAAAGCAGGCGGAGCAACAGATGAAGAAATAGCAAATCTTAAAGGACCTCAAGATGTTCAAACGCTTGCCGCAAAATATGGTGTTACTTTGCCCCAACCACCTCAAATGCAGCAGCAGGTAAGTATTTTTGATAATCAAAATACAATACAAAATAAAAATACCGTACAGGCAGGCGGAAACAAGCCAAGCGGACCACCGCCTGAAATTGTTTCTGCTCTTCAGGCAGGAGGCGCAACTGATGAAGAAATAGCCGGTATTACCGGTCCTCAAGATGCGGAAGCTATCGCTGTAAAATATAATATTACGCTTCCTGCTCCTCCCGCGCCCCCTCAAGGATTACAAGGCAAAAGCATTTTTGATCAAAAATAACATATAACCCGCCGGTCACACACCCAAAAAACTCCTTAATCAGCACACAGATTAAGGAGTTTTTATTTGTAGTGTTCAGATTCATTAATTTAATCCATATTCATACTCTTGATAATTAATGAATCATTGCAGTAGGTATAAAATTTAAAAAATGACTCTATAGAGCCAACAATTCGCATGAAAAGAATGTTTTTATAATGATATAGATATAATAAATATATAACGAATAAATATTTATTAGTCGTTTTAGAAATATATAAAAAAGGAGAATGCTTATGTCAATCAATGTCAGTTCAATTTATGGAAATGCTCAAAACCAATACCGTCCTGATCCTGCTCAAATGAAAGTAAAAGTTGATGCATTGCTTGTAGCTGCGGGCGCTACACAGGAAGAAATCGATACAGCGGGTCCGCAGGGCATAAGATCTCTGGCTTCCAAATATGGTGTTTCTCTTCCACAGCCTCCTCAGATGCAGCAAGGCAATATTTTTGATAATCAAAACAAAACCAATGGCAAAGGTAATCAAATGAAAGCCCGAGTTGACGCCGCACTTATAGAAAATGGCGCAACAAAAGCAGAAATATCCGAAGCTTCAGCACAAGGTCCCGAAGGAATTAAAGCTCTGGCTGAAAAATATGGAGTTGAGCTTCCTCAGCCTCCTCAACGTCCTGAAGGAGCATCAAATCAAGGAAGTAAACCAAGTGAACCGCCACAAGAAATTATTAATGCTCTTACAGCCGGTGGCGCAACTGAAGATGAAATAGATGCTATCGATGGTCCGGAAGCAGCACAAACACTTGCTGACAAATATGATGTGACTCTTCCTGCCCCTCCGCAAAAACGAGGTTCGGCTTCTTCTGCTTCAACATCTTCAATAGATACATCAAGTATGATTCAACAAATAATGACTTTTCTTCAATCACTGGGTTTTAATATAGGCTAATAAACTAATATAAAATAAATATATAAGCTGAAAAGCTAAAGAGATTAACGCTTTATTAAAGCGTTAATCTCTTTTTAATTTTCTATAAGAGAAATTACAATGATATTATTTTAAAAAATCCCTTATTTTTATACTAATTCTAAAAAAATGACTCTGTAGAGCTAGTTTTAACTTTGCGCAATAAAGTATTATATATAAATACAGTAAGAGAGATTATATGTTTAAATTTGCAAGATATTTTTTCACAGTTTTTTTAATTACGACTATAGTTCCGCTTGTGTTGATGTTTTCATGGAATCATCATCAGATGGAACGCATGATGAAAGAAAAAAATCAGTTTTTTGTTAATTTCGGAAGTAAAGAATTAAAACGCTCAATTCAACAATATTTAAAAATAAGAGAAAGCTTTATTTTAGAGAAAATATTAGATTTACAGACAAAAAAAGTAACTTTAAAAAAACTGCAGAATATTTTTCAAACAGATAAAATTGAGTTGATTTATAACAAAAAAATTAATAAAGTTGAATCTTATTATGAAACAATTAATTCTAAATTTTCTAATAAGCCTGAACTTTATAATGTTTTAGTTGTTCCTTATGAAGTTTCAAATATCAAGGGAATTAAAATTGCGGAAAAAGTTAACCTTGATCAACTTCATCCAAACGGTCCTTTTGATATAGAAATATTTCTCGGAAATAAAACAGATAAAAATTCTTTTGTAGAAGTTATTAAAAATCCAATCTTTTCCGCAGAGAGGCAACCTCCTTTCATGAAAAACAAAAAGTTTCCGCCTCCGCCAATGTTTGTTGAAAATCCTGAAAAAGTAAAAATAACTGATAATTACGGAAAAACAATCGCTATTTTACTTATAAAACATACTAACATGCCTGCTCCTCCATTTTTTAAACCCGCTCGGGGGTTTAATCCGCCCCTGCCTGGTCCCGGTCATAATATTGAAAACGAATTAGGACTGCTTATTTTATTAGCCGGATCTGTTTTTAGTTTGTTAATGGGATTTTATCTCAATAAAAATTTTATAAATCCGCTGCTGATTCTTTCTAATGCCTTAAAACAGGTTCAGCGGGGTAATTTGTCATTTGAACTCGACACTCATATCAAGCAGGAACAAATAATGGGGATTTTTAACGATTTTAATCAAATGATAAAAGGTTTAAAAGAAAAAGATACTTTAAGAAAAAGCTTTGTGACAAATTTAACGCATGATCTTAAAACTCCATTAATAGCACAGGAACGTTCTCTTGGAATGATATCAAAGGAATTTGAAGCATTAGGCTTAAAAGCGCCCTGCGAACTTGCTAAAGGATTAGAAAAAAACAATAAACACCTTTTAAGAATGGTTAATTTAATTTTAGAATCATACAGATTTGACTCTGAAAATTTGAACCTTATAATTTCAGACATAAACATTTCAGAATTAATCAACAATTGTTATGAAAAGCTAAATCCACTTGCTTTAGAAAAAAATATTCAACTTTTAAACAATATTCCAAATGATTTTCCGCTTATAAACTCTGATATAACAAGTCTTAAAAGAGTCTTTCTGAATTTAATTTCAAATTCTATTGATAACATAGCTCAAAATGGCAAAGTTGAAATAAGCGCGGAAATATGCGAACAGTTTATTAAGATATTTGTTCTGGATAATGGCTCCGGTATTGCCCAAGAAGACATACTATTCATATTTGATCATTACTATACTGGAAAAAGCGGTGATAGAAAAATAGGTTCAGGCTTAGGGCTTTATGTTTGCAAAAAATTAATAGAAATACATCACGGAGAAATAAACGTTGAAAGTGAAATAAATAAATATACAAAATTTATTATTAAACTGCCGTTAAAAAGTCAAATAAAGGATAAAAAAGAATGAGTATAAAAATATTAATAGCCGAAGACCATGATCATACAAGACAAGGTTTAATTTATGGACTTGAAAAATACGAGAATATAGAAGTTGTGATGGAAGCTGTGAACGGACAGGAAGCTGTCGAATTTGTCCAAAAATCAAACCCCGACATAATATTAATGGATATTATGATGCCTGTTTTAAACGGAATAAAAGCGACTCAAAAAATCAAAGCTATTAACGGCGACATAAAAATAATTATGCTAACTTCTTATAATGAAAAGGAACAGGTGTTATCCGCGTTTAATTCAGGCGCTAATGCTTATTGTATGAAAAATATTGTTCTTGATGATCTTGTTAATGTCATTAAAACCGTCATGGATGGTTCTTTATGGATAGATTCAAGTATAGCAGGGTATATTCTGGAGATTTTGCAATCAAAATCAAATATGACTACGGATGATCCACAAAAAGAAAACTGCATTAATCTTACAGCTAGAGAAAAAGAAATTTTAAAATTAATAGCAAACGGCTTAAACAATAAAGATATTGCGCAAAAGCTCTGTCTTTCCCTGCATACTGTCAAAAATCATGTCCGCAGCATAATTCATAAGCTTGCCGTAAGTGATAGAACACAAGCAGCAATCATAGCTTTAAAAGAAAATCTTATTTAAGTTTAAAAAAAGTTGATTAAAAAGAATTCAAGAATCTTTTATTTATAATTTTTGTTGTAATTAAATAAAACAGAAGAATTAAAACCAAAAGCAGCCAATAAAAAGCCGGAAGCGTAACAAAACCAAGATGAACCGCGTAATTAGAAAATAACAGCCACACAATTAAACTAATCATAAATATATTCATCAAAAAAATCCAAACACTCGCATTGCTTTGAATAAAAGGTATTTTGTCCGTCCTAATTGCATGAATAACAAGAATTTCGGCAATAAGCGTCTTTACAAACCATCCCGTTTGAAACAAAGCCTCGTTTTCCAGAGCATTAAAACCAAAAATAAGTACGGCAAAAGTTATATAGTCAAAAACCACATTAATAGGACCTAATACCAGCATGGATTTTTTAATATTCTCTATATCCCATTTTTTGGGCTGTCGAGTGTATTCTTTATCCACATTATCAGTAAATAAAGACACTTGGGAAATATCATAAAGCAGGTTTTTAGCAATAATTTGAACGGGAGCCATGGGCAAAAACGGCAAAAATATTGAAGCTGTCGCCAAACTTATCATATTTCCAAAATTTGAACTGCCGCAAGCGAGAAGATATTTTGTTATATTTCCAAACACCCTCCTGCCTTCGATAACGCCTTTTTCTAAAATTAACAGATTTTTTTCCAGAAGTATTATATCAGCGGATTCTTTAGCTATATCGGCGGCTGAATGAACAGAAATCCCCACATCCGCTGCTTTTAAAGCCAGCGCATCATTTATTCCGTCACCCAAAAACCCCGTAACATGCCGGTTTTCACGAAGCATTTCGACAATTTTTTGTTTATGTTCAGGGGTTAATTTTGCAAAAATATTGTTATTTTCAACAATTTCCGACAATTTTTCATCGGACAAATTTTCAATATCGTTCCCTAAAACAATGCCCAGAGTCTTTATTCCGACTTCATTGCAAATTTTCTTTGTAATTACTTCATTATCACCCGTCAAAATCTTTATATCCACGCCATTTTGATATAATTGTTTAATTGCCTTAATGGCGGATTCTTTTGGCGGATCAAGAAAAGCCGCAAATCCCATTAAAATAAGATTACTTTCGTCTTCAGAAGAAAATTTATCTTTAGGAGATTCAAAATCTTTATAAGCGACGGCTATAACCCTAAACCCGTCTTCGTTTAATTCTTCTGTTATTTTTTTTATTTTTTCC
>DNRP01000059.1:10136-17286 GCA_003499955.1 Cyanobacteria bacterium UBA9971 | reverse complement strand
CCTGTCTGAAAATAACTGTTTATATAAGCATATAAAAAAACATCTTCATTCTCCTGACTGTTTATATCTATGTGTTTTTCCAGAATAATCTTGTTTTGCGTAAGAGTGCCGGTTTTATCGGAACACAATACATCCATAGCGCCCAAACTTTGAACGGAATTCAGCTTTTTAACTATAACTTTGCCTCTTGATAAGCTTAAAGCTCCTTTTGAAAGGTTAATCGTTACAATCATAGGCATCATCTCCGGGATTAAACCTACCGCGACGGCAATCGCAAAAAGCAAAGCCTCTGGCCAATTGCCCTTATTTAAAGCGTTTATAATAAATACAACCAATACAATATAAGTCATGCCTTTTACCAGAAGCATGACAAATTTGTCTACTCCCTCTTCAAAACTGCTTTTTTGAGTTTTTTGAGTTATTTTATCCGCTATTGAATTTAAATAAGTGTTGCTTCCTGTCGCGATAACAACACATATAGCAGTTCCGCTGTTAACATTAGTACCCATAAAACAAATATTAGGAATATCAAAAATATTATTTTTTAAATCATCCTGATAAGAGTTCTCACTCTTTTCTACAGGCAAAGCTTCTCCTGTCATTGCAGACTGGTTAACATAAAGATTTTTTGAAGAAATGATTCTTATGTCAGCCGGTATAATATTCCCCGCCGAAAGCCTGATTATATCTCCCGGCACAAGCTCTGATTGGGAAATTTCTTCTTCTTTTCCCGACCTAATTATTGTAACTGTTGTACTAACAAGTTTTTTTAATTTTTCAGCCGCTTTGTCTGCCTGATATTCCTGAAAAAAGGTCATAAATACATTAATAATAATCATTGCGATAATAATAATCGCTGATTCTACTTCCCCTATAAAAAAAGATATAATTACAATGCTAAATAACAAAAGAACTAAAGGACTTGCGAATTCTGAAAGCAGCTTAATAAAGGCATTTTCTTGTTTATCGGCAGAAATAACGTTATATCCATATTTCTTAAGGCGTTGTTGCGCCTGTTTCTCGCTCAATCCCTCAAAAGAAGTATCAAACGATTTTAAAAGCTCATCAATATCAGTCATTGATGCCTGTTTTACGCTCTTGAGATTCAATTAAACAAAAACCTTTTTTATTTAATTATTAATTATGTTGCACTTTTAAGACTTATTAAATTAAACACCCGTTTAACTAATTTATTATTAAACATTGTTCCAATGAAAATTCTCCAGAGTAATGCGAAACTCATATATATTTGATTAAATTAATTGGATTTTTAAATATTGCGAACATTAATGAACTTATATTTATTTATAATTTTCTTTATCATTTTTTTAATTGGTTTTATTTATTATATTCCAATTATTTTTCCTATATCATTTACTTTCAGTTTAGCAATGCATCATTTTATTGAATTTATAATAATAACGCTATCAATTTTAATATTTTTAAAAGCTAACTATTTATATTCAAAAACCCGCGATAAAAGAATGGCAATAATAGCAGGCGGTTTCCTGACAGGAAGCCTGTTAACCATTATGCACGTAGTAACCAAGTATTCTTTTCCTTATAATATTTTAAATGTAGAAAACCTGCAGCAAGATCCGGGTATTTTTTATCTCTTAATAGAAAGCCTGGTTATATCGGGTTCATTATTTATGGCTCTTTTTTATCCTCAAATAAAATCTAAAGAAAAAAATAATTTTAGAATAAATGCTTACCTTATTTATTTAACTATAGCAATACTGGCAATAATTTTTACTTCTTTCTTAACTTTTTATATAAAAAATATCAGCGGAATCAAGTTTTTAATTTTAGCGGAAAATTTGCATATAGTTGATACTACTCTGTTTCTGTTTACAGCTTTTATATATGCAAACATAAAAATTGATCAATCAAAAAACATTTTTTCAATTTTTATAGTTGCTTTATTTATTCTGGCAATAAGCGCTATTTTCCTTTTAAATCCTGACCTTACGCCATTTTTTGGATTTTTATCTCATATAATAAAATCTGTTGGATATTTACTGGTTTTATTGGGACTTAATGAATTAAACAAAATGCCTTTGACTATATCAATAAAAGATACGCTATTGGCTTATCTGGCATTAACGCTGGTTAGTTTTTATATAATTTTTGTCACTATCTGTTCGATTATATTTGGCATTAGATTCCCGTCAATTGCTTCTGCCATTTTTCTCGAAACTCTTATAATCATTTCCGCTATTATGTCTGTCTTGTTTTTAAATTTTATTAATCCTATTACAGTTATTATAAAAACCGTTGAAAAATGTACACCGGAGAATGAACCTGAAAAAATACCAATAATATCAAGGGATGAAACTGCTTTGTTAGCTGAAAAATTAAATATTATTATTGAAGATAATTGGAACTACACAAAAAAATTACTTGACAAACAAATAAAAATACAAGAATTTGCCGACAAAGAAACGGCTTTGCTTTCAATATCAAAAGCTATAAGAAGTACTTTTGATTTAAATAAAATTTTAAATATTGTATGTAAGGAAATATTAAAATTGTTTAAGGTTGATAAAGTTGTCATTGCTTCTTATAAAGAAGAGCTTAATGAATGGGATTTTTTAGCGGAGTGTCATCCTCAAACTGATTTATTAATGCAAAAAGATTTTCAATTCGCATTTGAAACAGGAAATTTTGTTAAGGAAATTGTTTTAGATGAAGGGAAAAATATAGTTATAGAAAATTTAGAAAAAACTGATTTTCCTGACTATTTTAAAAATTCTTATTTGGAATTTGGTATTAAATCAATGCTTATAATTCCAATTAAAGGTATAAAAGGGAGATGTGCCTTTGAAGAAACACATGGAATATGCAAACATAGGGAAAAATGGGGAATAATTGGACTTTTTCAGATAAATTCTTACAAAAAATGGTCTCAGGATGAGATAGATTTTCTGCATGAAATTGCAAAACAATCATTTATTGCCATTCATCAGACAGAAATTTATACGACTACTAAAAATCAATTCAATAGAGCTGAATTAATCCGCAAAATTATTTTTGCTATAGGCGAAACACTGGATTTAGAAAAAGTTTTAAAAATAATATGCAAAGAAGTCCTGGATCTTTTTAAATTTGATAGAGTTTCAATCGTAAGTTATGCTAAAGAAACAAATTATTCGGAATGGTCTATAAGCAGTGAAGAAAAATCCAATCCTGACATTATCGGGATAAAAGATGTTGCTTATCCTGTTGAATCTACTCAATTTATAGGCTTTACGGCAGTTGATAAAGGCAAAGATATCATAATAGAAGATATTGATAGATTAGATAGAACAAATTTTCCTGATTATTTTATTAATGCGACTAAAATGCTCAATATTAAGTCCTATGTAATAATTCCTGTAAAAAAAGAGGACGATAAATGGGGTGTTATGGCATTTTCTCAGGTGAATAGTTATAGAAAATGGACTGACGATGAAATAGAACTTTTGCACACAATTGCAAATCAGGCTTATATTGCTATAAGACAGGCAGAACTTTATACAACCGTTAAAAATCAGGCAAACAGAGAAATTTTATTAAGAGAAATGATTACAACAATCAGAAGCACTCTCGAACTTGATGAAGTAACAAAAAATATCGTTACTGTAATTGGCAAAGCTTTTAATGCAGACAGATGTTATTTAAGAATTTTTGACAAAAAAACAAATAAATATTTGCCAACTACTATTTATTCTGAATATTTATCTTCTCCGGACATAGGAAGCTTAATAAATGTTGAGCCAATACAGGAAGCTCTTAATGTCTTAGGAGAAATAACACTAAAAGAAAAACTGTTAGCAATTGAAAATACAGATGAATTTTTAAGAAAAAATAATTTTGAAAATACCGATTTAGAACGATATTTTAAAAACTATAGTATTAAATCACTTTATGCCCTGCCTGTATTAATTACTGAAGATGACGAAAGTATTATATTTCTGGTTTTTCACTATACGGGTGAATGCTTTAAACTTTTACACGAGAATTATGAATTTTTTAAAATTCTTACCGAACAACTAAGCATCGCGCTTTATCAAGTAAAACTTTATAATACCGTTAAAGAAAATGCTGAAAGAGAAAGAATCTTAAGGGAAATTATCACTAATATTAAAACATCTGAAAGCTTGGGAAGAATTTATAACTACCTGATTTCAAAATTGGCGGATATATTTAATTCTGATAGAGTATTTTTTGCAGAAACTCAGGCTCTTAAACTTGAAAGTCCTGAAATAAAATATGAATATTTAAAAAACAATGAATCGTATTCTATTACAAAAGTTAAATTACCTAAATTTTTTACAAATACTCTATTAAAAACAGAAGAAAATTCAGAACACCTTATTATAAAAAATGTTCAAGATTTTTATAAAAATAACAACGAAGCGGAAAGTTTTTTTAAATATTTCGATATAAGCTCAATACTTACAATTCCTCTTGTCAAATATAATCATGAAATTAAAACTTTAGGGTTAATTATTTTATGTTCGTCAGAACCAAAAGAATGGACGCAACAGGAAATCATTCTTTTAAAAGCAATCACAGAGTCTGTAGTAACTGCCATCTGGGAAATTACAAAACTGGTAGAAATAGATGAATTAAGAAATACTTTTATATTAACCCTTGCTCATGGTATTCAAATTCCTCTTGTGGGACAACAAAAAGCTCTTGAATATTTAGCCGCAAGACAGGCTAATGAACCAATAGGCAGATATATTGACTTTATTAACCAAACAATAGAAAGTAATAAAAGTTTATTTAAATTATTAACAAAATTATTAGACAGCTATCAATATGAATCAGGCAGAAAACGACTGAACTTCAGAAGTTCTAATATGCAGGAAATAATAAATGAAGCGCTAAGGGAACTAAATGAATCAGCCAAATCCAAATTTATAACAATAAATGTTGATTTGACATCGGATATTCCTCCTATTACCGTTGATAAAAATGAAATTGAAAAAGTTGTTCAAATTATTTTAGATAATGCCATTAAATATACACAAGAAAATGGAATTATTGACATAAAAAGTTATAGAGAAAATAACAGGTTAATAACTTGTATAAGTGACAATGGTCCGGGTATAACTCCTGATATGAAAGAAAGACTCTTTCAAAGATATGCCATGGCTCAAATAATCGAAAGAAAAATCGGAGCAGGATTGGGATTGTTTTTGGCAAAACAAATCATAGATGCGCATAATGGCAATATCTGGTTTGAAACAGAAGAAGGAAAAGGCTCTAAATTCTGTTTCTCCGTAGCTGTAAGTTGATAACAAAGAGGCGAAAATAATAATTCTCGCCTCTTTTGTTATTAATCTTTATTTAGGGTTCTATGTTCCAACTTGCCAGCTATTCATATATTCAACCATTGCAGGTGTTAATTCATCTATTGATACACCCATTGAAGCAAGTTTAAGCTTTGCAATGTTCTGATCAACTTCTTTAGGAAGAACATGGACTTTATTTTCAAGTTCGCCCTGATTTTTGATTAAATACTCAACAGCAAGTGCCTGATTCGCAAAACTCATATCCATTACGCTTGCAGGATGTCCTTCTGCTGCCGCAAGATTTACGAGTCTTCCTTCGCCGAGAACAAGAACTGATTTTCCTGATTCTAATTTATGTTGATCGAGGAAAGTTCTGATTTTTTTATGACTTTTTGTCATTTTATTTAGACCTGCCATATCTAATTCAAGGTCAAAATGTCCTGAATTACATACTATAGCGAAATCTTTCATTAATTTAAAATGGTCTGTGTTGATTACGTGTCTGTTTCCGGTAACTGTTATAAAAATATCACCTAAAGAAGAGGCTTCTTTCATAGGCATAACTCTAAAACCGTCCATTACAGCTTCTATAGCTTTAACAGGATCAATTTCAGTAACGATAACATTAGCGCCCAAGCCTCTTGCTCTCATCGCGCAACCTTTTCCACACCAGCCATAGCCGACAACCACAACATTTTTTCCTGCGATAAGAATATTTGTNNGTTAAAACTCCGTCATTTTCCATTGCTTTAAGTCTTACGATACCCGTGGTTGTTTCTTCGGTAGTGCCGATAATATCTTTAATCTGATCAGGTCTTTCTTTAACAAGAGTCGCAACAACATCAGAACCGTCATCAATAATAATTTGCGGTTTGTGATCAAGTGCTATATTTACGTGTTTGGTATATGTTTCTGCATCTTCGCCTTTTAATGCAAATACAGAAATTCCGTAATCTTTAACAAGTGAAGCTGCAACGTCATCTTGAGTAGAAAGCGGGTTTGATGCAATTAAAACAGCGTCTGCACCACCTTCTTTAAGAGTAATTGCCAAATTTGCGGTTTCTTTTGTAACATGAGCGCATGCCGCAATCCTAATGCCTTTAAAAGGCTGTTCTTCTTTAAATCTTTTTCTGATTGAAGCTAATACAGGCATATCTCTATCTGCCCATTCAATTTGATTTTTACCGGCTTCAGCAAGATTAATGTCTTTAATTTCATACTTTAATTTTGTTGCTTCTGTCATTTTATTTTCTCCATCTGTTGCTACCTTGTTTTTGCGAGGAGAGCCGAAGGCTCGACGCGACAATCTAAGTTTTTAGTATAACAAAAAAGCATAAAAATACACACGATTGATCATTTATTTTTTTAGAACCCATCTGGTTAAAATCTGCAATTGTCATTGCGAGGAGCTTGCGACGAAGCAATCTAAAATCAGTCATTATTTTTTGGATTGCCACGGGCTAAAGCCCTCGCAATGACAGTTCCAGAAAGAAAGAAACTTTAACCAGATAGCTTCTTACATGTAACAAAGTGTTTCAATTTTTTTTGAAATTTACAAATTCGTTCAATTTTTTTATAGTTTATCTCGATAAATAAAATATATTAATTTAAAAAAAGGAATTAGAGATGAATTTAAATAAAGTAATATCTGCTTTTAACAACAGCAGTATAAATAACATAAAAAAAGAAGATTTAACCGATATTACAAAAAAAAATGATGCCGCAGTCAAAACAATAAAAAATATATTTGATACCAATTTAGATGGTCAGCTTGATACTTCAGAATTGGCATTAATTGATAAATTAACAAAACTGGACGGCAATAATACTAATGGAATCTCCTTAACAGACCTTAAATTATTAGC
>DNRP01000059.1:9480-9913 GCA_003499955.1 Cyanobacteria bacterium UBA9971 | reverse complement strand
ATAATTTTGTCAGCAAAGAAGAATACGACTATGACGATAATGGAAAAACATCAACCATTACCGGCTATGATTCTACAGGAAAAGAAATTGGCAAAACCCTTTATAGCGATGACGGCACGAAAATTCAGGTTAAATATGACAATAACGGAGAAATTACTCAAAGAGATACATTTAACAGATTTTCAAAACCATTAACTTCTTTTATAAAAACCGATGACGGCAGCACGATTTCTACTGCGTATGAATATCAAACCAACGGAGATATTAAGTCAACAACAAAAACAACAAATGCTCTCGGCTTACAGGTAAGTGAACGGATAAACTCAAAACATTCCAACGGCAGTCAGGAAGTATACACTGACGGTGTACTTACACAAAAAGATGAAGTAAATACAAACGGAACAATCAAATCAACAGTTTATTCCGCTGAAAA
>DNRP01000059.1:2067-9465 GCA_003499955.1 Cyanobacteria bacterium UBA9971 | reverse complement strand
ATCAAATAAAATCTTTAGACCATTTTGACGCATCAGGAACTTTGGTTGACACATCGGTATGGAATTTGGACGAAACTAAAACCATTTATAAATACAATACTACTGTTAATAACCTTACCGGAACTTTAATCGAAAATTATGGAACAGATAACAAAATTACAAACTCGGTATTAAACGCTGACAGCGGATGTAAATTAAACAGTACATACACTTATAATGTGCCAAATTCCGGAGATACTGCTGTAAATAGTATTAATACTTCCAGTAATGGTGAAATTACTGCTATTCAAGACGCAATAATACACAAAGACGGTTCAAGTGAAACCAGTGTTTATAACAGCGATAAAACACAGCTTCTGCAAAAAAACACAACGGATAAATACGGCAANNATTTTAGTTTCCGTTAACCACCTTAACGGCTCTAATAAATCAACCGGAACTACTCAATATGACCAAAACGGAAATACAAAAGATTTTGATTCTTTAGGAAAAATTACTGCTTCAAAAACCACAAACACAACTACAGGTGAAATAACCACAGAAGCTTATCAATATTTATCTAACGGAGATAAAATAATAAAAACCAATTTATCATTAAACGGCAAAACGCAATCTTTCAAAACTCAAATAATCCACCTTAACAACTCCAGCGAAACATCTATATATGACGGAATTAACCTTAAGCTTACACAAAAAGATTCTGTCAGCGCTGACGGAAAAATAAAATCCGCAATTTATGATTCAGCAAAAAACAGGATATCAAAAGTACTAAACAAAGATGCAACAGGTAATATCTTGCTAAGAAATGAATATACTTATTTATCAACAGGAAAAGTTGACCATATAAGTTGTTTTGACAATAACGACAAACTTACGCAATATATAAAATACACATCAGACGGCGGAAAAATAATAACCAATTATGACAGCAACGGAACTGCAAAAGACATTACTACTTATGACAGAGACGGAAATGTTACCGAAATCGAATAATATTTTCTATTTAACATCCGTTTTTACGTTTTTGTAAATTTCTTTAATAGTGTTTTTGTCCCTGTCAGAAAGCTTATTAACAGAAAAATTGCTGTACATTATGTCATTAGCGTCGGGGCTGTGACCATAAATCCCTATGGAATGCCCTAACTGGTGCGTTGCAATCTGTTTTATCTTCTCTATTGACTGTTCTTTGGTCATGCCTGCGGTGCAGTCTGTATTTATTTTAATATTCATCAACTTATCATCAAGATCCAAACTTTTATATTGAAGAATGGGCGACGCTACAGAGCCTCCAATTGAACCAACCATCGCAATTGCAGGAATTCCAACCAGACTTCCCAATACCATTGCCGCAATAGATCCGATTCTAACAAAAGAGTTGGCTTTCCCATACTTTATTCTTTGTTTTTCTGCTGATATATCTTCTTTTTTCAACTCCGGCTGCCACGCAAAATCCTCAAAATAATTCGTCCAGACAATTTTCAAATGTGATTTAGCAGGATCATTTGAGATTTCAAATTTTATTTTGCCGCCGGAAGCATTTTCCCAGTCTTTCATTGCATCCTTAACAGCATCTCTATAATATTTTTTGTAAGTTTTAACATCCGCGTCGTCTATATAAACAAATATCGGCATTTTCCCGAAAATTCTTGCCGTTCCGTTGCTCTGTTCGATTATATCCTCAATATAATCCTGCTCCTGCGTGAAATTATTTACCTGTTTTTGCGCAAGTTCCGGCAAAACCTCTTTTCTTAAACGATCCAGCCTGAGAGTTAAACTTTCATCATTATAATTTTTATTGAATACATCTTTTTCAAGTTTCTTAACTCGTTCTGTCACGGGTAATTTATCTTGGGCTTCCCCGTAGATCTTTATTTCTATTAGTTTTACAAGCTCCGGTATTGAGTCGGGCGCAGAAACATTTGCAGGTCTAAATACAGAAGTCTTTGCCTGATTTCCTGAATTTTTAAGCTGTGCAAGACCTTCCCTCGCTTTTTGCGCTTGTTCGGGAAGTACGCTGTATTTTAAAGAATTTTCAAGATCTTCTCTTGCTTTTTCTACATTTCCACTGTAAAAACTGTCCGAACTTCTTGAATAATAAATATCAGAAAGAAGTTCTTTAGCGTTTTGCTCGGCAGGGCGAAGTGAAAGCACTTTTCTGCAATATTTTATCGCCTCGTCATATTTTTTTTCATTAGCCAAATTAAAGGCATAGCTTAAGTATGAAGTAATTGCATTGTCAATAAAGACTTTATTCTTTTCAACAGAGTATGCTTTTTCGTAATACTGCGCTGATTCCAGAAAATTACTTTGAATATAAGCCTTATGAGCTGTTTCTGACAATTGAGCAGCCGAATTTACCGCATAAACAGGCAGTATTTCAAAAAACATAAATATTGATAAAATTAGTGAAATTATTTTTATTTTCATATCAAAAGTCTAGCAGAAATTTTTATTTTAAAAAATACTCCATATATTTATACACCTGGAGTTAAGGTTTTATCTATAAATATATGTTATGTTGAATTTAAAATCGTTGAAAACAGCCTTAAAAGAAGAGAACTGTCATTGCGAGGAGCTTGCGACGAAGCAATTCAATTTTTACTTTTTGGATTGCTTCGTCGGGGCTAAAGCCCCTCCTCGCAATGACAAGAAATAGAGGCAAAAAATGAAAAAAAAAGTATTTTTATTCCCTAATCCTGATTTTGACAAAAAATATATGGGAGGAATAAGCCGGCTTTACCAGATATTTTGCAAAGAATATAATTTAAACCTTGAAATTATTGACGAGGATTTTCTGAAAAATCATAAGCCTCAAGAAAATCATAAAGACCTGATTGTCATTGCAGGAGGCGACGGAACTATTCACAAGGCTATAAACGCTATACCTGAAAAGCTTTTCTGGGCTTATAAATTTGGAATAATTCCTACAGGCACAGCAAACGAATTTGCAAAATCCTTGAATCTGCCGTATTTTCTGGAAGATGCAGCTTATTTAATAGCAAATGAAAATGAAAAAAATAATATTTTTCATAAGATTGCGATGGTTAATGACGAATATAAATTTTTAACAGGCTTGCTGTACGGGGTTGCATGTCAGGTACTTCAGTCGACTTCCCAAAATTCAAAAGTTTTTTGGGGTTCTTTTGCCTATAATTTGCCGGGATTTATGTCTTTAGCCAATTTTTACGATCATTTAAAAGAATTTAAAATGGACTCTATGAAATTTCAGACAGGCTATTTAATAATAAACAACGCCAGCTTAATAAGCAAAGATCTGGCAATTGAAGATATAAAAGATGAAGATAGAAATTTATTTTCTTTTATATATGTTTATCCGCATGTAACACCTTCCGATATGTTATGGCTTCTGGTGAAAAATCAGGCGCGCCTGAATATATTGCAGGATCCTTCAATTTTTTATGCGCAAATAAAGGAAATCAACCTTGAATTCGACGAAAAAAGTTTATTTATGCTTGATGGAGAACTCTACGAATTTTCTTCTCCCGTAAACATAAAGCACCATGAAAAATACGTTGAAGTTATTTGTTTTTAAAATTTATTTGTTTCGGGTTCTGTTTTGTTTGATTTTAATGCCATCTTTCTCATTACTGAAAAAATCACAACACCTAAAACCATTAACAGCGCGATTTCCAAGTAAAAATATTGGGGATATAAAGAAAATAAAGTTTTAATTATCTTGACAGAAATGCTTGTAACTAAACAGGCTATGCCAATAATTTTTAAAAGGACTTTTTGGGTAAAAATATTTATAATTAATAACAAAATACCAAGAAATATCCAGACACCTGTTATTATCAATTCAAGAAATTTTGCGTCAATATACATAAAATTTTCCTCTAACTATTTTCTTCATTAAATCCTTCAGGTTTTTCAAAATTTTCTAAAAGATTTTTAAAATCAGAAGGTTTGATATCATTTACAAACTTTTTAAATTCTTCAGACTCCTGCTCATCGCGTTCTTCATCTGTAGAAATTGTTCCGTCCAATACAACATTAGGTGTTACAAATATTGATGATTTGTTTTTTAAAGCTATAGTTATAGCATCGGACGGTCTTGCGTCTATTTCATATTTTTCGCCGTTTTTTCCCTTAACAAAAATAGTCGCATAATAAGTCGTATCGTTATAATCGTTAATTTCTATTTTTTCTACGATAAAAGAGGATAAATCCAACAAATTGCAGATTAAATCATGCGTCATGGGTCTTGGTGTTTTAATATTTTCAAGCTGTCTTATAATTGCGCTGGCTTCAGCCTGTCCAATCCATATAGGAAGAGCTCTTCGCTTTTCTATATCGTTAAGAACAACAATGGGAGACCCTGATTTGGTGTCTATAGCTATTCCCATTACCTGCATTTCAATCATAAATTAACTCCATCAACCTTTTAATTTTTTATCTTTACGCTCTAATTTTAATTATACCCCAGTATAACATATTAGCCAAAACTGCCGACTAGTCAAGAATAACATCAATTTCTTTTCTCTCACCGAAAAATCCAAGATGTTCCGGCTTAATAACTTCTCCTGCAATAATTACAGGAATTCCGGGAGGATAATTAACNNATCGGCAGGAGAATAAACAACTTCTGGTTTTATGAGAGGTGTTAAAGGTTCTTCTTTTTCGGCTTTTTGTAACATTTTTTCTGCCTTAATCAACGCAAAAGCAAGTTTTTCAAGTTTTTTTCTGGTTGTACCTATTCCGACAAGAGCAAGAACACCTTTGTTGTTATCAAGTTCAACTTCTATATTGAATTTTTTGAACAAAATATCAGAAAGATCATATCCTGATGCACTATTTATCCTCAAAAAAAGTTTTGTAGAATCATGTATAAATGTATTAGATTGCCACGTCAGGCTTTCAGCCTTCCTCGCAATGACATCTTGGCTTCCCAAAAAACCGGCATCAATATTCATCTTAATAAAAGATTTTATTTCTTCTATATTATCTAGCAATTCATCAAGATTTTGTCGCCCTTCAGGAGAATTTAAGTATTCTATCGAAGCCTCTATGCTTGATAAAATCAAATAAGACGGCGAAGTTGTATTGATTAGATTCAGACTCTGCGTTAATTTTTCGAGATTAACTCCCGAATTTTGGCTCAAATGAAGAACCGCACCCTGTGTAAGACAAGAGCCTGTCTTGTGCAAAGACTGAACACAGGCGTCCGCCCCCAGGTGAATCGCAGACACAGGAAGCTTTTCAGAGAAATTCCACAACGCGCCATGGGCTTCATCTACAATCAGAAGAACGTTTTTTTCTTTACAAATTTTTGATATTGATTCTATATCAGAAACTATGCCCTCATAAGTGGGACTCGTAACCCATACGGCTTTTATATCAGGGTTTTCATTAAGTTTTTGCTTTATTTTTTCGGGATTTATGCAGGAAGGAATATTCCAGTTTTCATCCCATTGAGGACTTACCCATACAGGATTCGCTCCCGATAAAACAAGCGCGTTTATAACAGATTTATGAGCATTTCTGGAAATTAAGACTTCATCTCCGCGGTTTATTGTAGCCAGCATCAGCGCAATTATACCTGAAGTCGAGCCATTTACGAGATAAAACGTGTTTTTGCTCCCGTAAATTTCACTTGCCCTCACAAGAGCATTTTTTATTATGCCCGAAGGGTTTTGAAGATTGTCCAGCCCTTCAAGTTCAGACAGGTCGGCTTTAAAGATTTTTTTACCGACAATTTCTTTATATTCGGGCAAAACGCCTTTTCCTCCGGAATGCCCCGGTGTGGTGAATAAAATCGGTTCATGCTGAATTATTTTGTTTACTGCTTGAGAAATATACATAAAAACTAGTTCACCTGTTTTTTTAAAAAGTCGGCATGGTTAATTTTAATACGACTAAAAAAAGCGTACCATCCAAATTATACCAAAAATATTTCGGGGGGAAATTGGGGATGGTGAATAAAATTTTTTCAATAATCGCAGTTGGAGTTGTAATAAATTCAATTATTATTTCATTTTGTACAATTTGCTACATTGGTTTTATAAGCAATAACAATCCTTTAACTCACATAAACAGGAATCATTCCGTAATTAATATTACCGGATACTAGAAAGCATTTTTATAGTAAAATCTTCACAGGATTATCTTATTGTCATGCTGAACTTGATTCAGCATCTGTCTAACATTGGATAGATTCCGAAACAAGTTCGGAATGAAAGTTTAAAAACCGTGAAGGATATTATGACATGAGTTTGCAAAGATTAACAGAAACTGAAATAAAAATAAATTTGCAAAGATTAACTCAAACTGAGATAAAAGAAAGAGCTCAACAATTAAGAAAAGATATTAAACGTCACAATAAACTTTATTATGAAAAAAATACTCCAGAGATTCCTGATTATGAATATGATAATCTTTTTAACGAATTAAAAGCAATAGAAAGTCTTTATCCTGAAATTATAACACCATATGACCCTACGCAATTAGTAGGTAGCCCTCTTTCTCAAGGTTTTAATAAAGTTAAACACAAATACAGACTTTTTAGCCTTGATAACGCTTATTCACAAGAAGACTTAACAGACTGGTATAACCGCATACAAAAAGCTTTTCCTAAGGAGGAAAATATAGAACTTTTTTGCGAATTGAAAATTGACGGACTGGCAATTTCTTTAAGCTACGAAAACGGGCTTTTCACAAGAGGCGNNCAGAAATCCCCGAATTTATAGAAGCGCGCGGAGAAGTTTTTATGCCCGTTTCTTCGTTTGAAAAACTTAACGAAAAACGCAGACAAACAGGCGAACAGGAATTTGCAAACCCGAGAAACGCAGGAAGCGGTTCAGTTAGGCAGCTTGACTCCAAAATTACCGGCGAAAGAGATCTTGATATTTTTATTTACGCGGGAATTATCGAAGGAAACAGCAATCCTCCAACACACAAAGATACTCTTGAATTTTTCAAAAAATTAGGCTTCAAAACCAACCCTCAAAGCAGGTTATGTAAAAACATTGATGAAGTTGTCGGATTTTGTAACGAATGGCAGGAAAAAAGATTTGAACTTGATTATGCAACCGACGGAGTTGTTATAAAAGTTAACGATATTCACAAACAGGACGAACTTGGCTTTACTTCGAGAGCTCCAAGATGGGCTATAGCTTACAAATTCCCACCCGAAGAAGCATTAACAACACTTCTTGATATAGAAATAAATACGGGAAGAACAGGAGCAATCACACCTGTTGCGATTCTTCAACCTGTTAAACTTGCAGGAACTACTGTATCAAGGGCAAGCCTTCACAATATTGATGAAATAGAAAGACTTGATGCAAGAATCGGCGACAAAGTATGGGTTAAAAAAGCCGCGGAAATTATTCCTAAAATAATTGGAGTGGATGTTTCTCAAAGATGGGCTTTAAGTCA
>DNRP01000059.1:0-2028 GCA_003499955.1 Cyanobacteria bacterium UBA9971 | reverse complement strand
AAAGATCCCGCCGATTTATACGCATTGACAACGGAAGATATTCTTTCTCTCGATAGAATGGCTGAAAAATCCGCGCAAAATATCATAAACGCGATTAATTCAAGCAAAATAAGACCGCTTGCCGGTTTAATAAATGCTCTTGGAATAAAATATGTGGGCAAAGAAACCGCTGAAATCTTAAGTAATAATTTTAACTCCATTGAACAATTAAAATCAGCTTCTGTTGAAGAACTTTCCTCCATAGAAGGGGTTGGTGAAAAAACAGCGCAAAGTATTGTAAAATATTTTGAAAATCAAAATGTTCTTTCCATGCTAAAAAAACTTGAAAATTTTGGAGTAAAACTTGAGGAAGAAAAACAAAAACCAGTAGGAAAACAGCCGCTGGCGGGTCAAATATTTGTATTAACCGGAACTTTAGAGGCTATGGACAGAAACAAGGCCGCTGATGTAATTAAAAGTCTTGGTGGTAAGGTTACAAGCAGTGTAAGTGTTAAAACTTCCTACGTGGTTGTAGGAGAAAATCCCGGTTCAAAATACGAGAAGGCTTTGAAATTAAATGTTACAATTTTAAATGAAAATGAATTTTTAAAATTAATTTCTTAGAGGTATTTTTTAAAAATATGAATAAAAATTTTAAAGTATTTCAAATACACGGTTTATCAGGATTATTATTACTGGGATTCATTTCAACATGCTTGTTTTGCGGATTTATATTGTTCCCCGTGTGGGCTGTTATGGCAGGNNATATCCGTAAAAATTCACACTTCTAACGAAGAAATGGAAGATGAAGAAATAAAAGAACTTATGCAAGAAATGGATGAAGTAAAAGAAACCACTTCCGAAGATAAGTTTTAATAAAATAGTTTTATCTAAAAAATCCTTTAAATCGTCTAAGTCTTAAAAGAAAAAACCTGATAAAATAAAAATTATTACAAAAAAGACCTAGGAGAGAATTAATGAGTAGTGTTCAGGTTTGCCCTTTAATGAGCGCAGGAAAAGAAGTTACACAACTTTGTCTGGAAGAAAATTGCGCATGGTATATGAAAAATTATAAAGCTTGCAGCGCTTATATTCTCGCTTATGACGCGGCTTTAGAAATCAAGAAAAAACAAGCGGTTTAATAAATTAAAAAATTTTGTTTACTAAATCAAATTTATATTAAAATCATATTAAAAATCTTAATAAGTGTTACAATTATAAATATTGCTAGTATAATTAAATTTATTTTCGGCATAATCGGTATTAAAGAATAAAAAGAGGTTGATATAAATTGCTTCCATTAATTACAGAAGATATTAAAGAATCACTGTTGGCGGAAACCATTCCTGATGTAGCCGAGTGGAGAAAAAAAATGATCCACTACATCAAGGAAGAAAATCCTGAAGTTAATGCGCTAATAATAGAATCAGCCCAACAGACAAGTTTAGACCCGAAAGCAATCGCGCTTGGCGCATATTTAACTTATGTTGCACTGGAAAGAGCCGATAAAGCCGAAACAAGCGTTATTGAAAATATTCTGGAATAATGACAGAAATAGTTAAACCTAAAATTGTAATAGGTTTGATGTCAGGAACTTCTGTCGACGGAATTGACGCATGCCTTGCTAAAATCAACACAGACCTTTCTTTTGAAATAATAAATTCTCTTGTATGGGAATATCCCGAAAATATAAGACAAAATATTTTTAAAATCTTTGAAAATAAAGCTTCTCTCGATGAAATTTGCTGGATGAATTTTGTTATAGGAGAATATTTTGCGCAGGCTGCACTGGAAGTAATAAAAAAAGTAGGCACTACACCGCAAGAAGTTGATTTAATAGGTTCTCATGGTCAAACTATTTATCATAAACCTGTAGATGAATACATAAACGGACTTAATAAAAAAAGTACTCTACAAATAGGGGAAGCTGCCATTATTGCGGAAAGAACCGGAATAACGACTATTTCTGATTTTAGACCGGCGGATATTGCTGCCGGAGGACAGGGTGCGCCTCTTGTGTGCTTTGCGGATGAGTTAATTTTTAAATCT
>DNRP01000013.1:14098-28014 GCA_003499955.1 Cyanobacteria bacterium UBA9971 | reverse complement strand
TGAGTAAAAGATTTTTTTCTTAACCTTAACCTCTACCTTAACCTGCTTTACTGGTGGGCCTGGAAAGATTTGAACTTTCGACCCCACGCTTATCAAGCGTGTGCTCTAACCAGCTGAGCTACAGGCCCCAAAAAAACAATGATTAGTGTCAGTTACATGGCTGTTTCTGAAGCTAACCACTATCCCATTGCCTATAAACTCACTGGCTTTTCCAGTCACCAGTCACTTTTTCCACTAGTCACTGCGTTTGATCTCTCAGAGCTAAATAGGTGCTTCGATCTTACGGGACCGACCTTGGATTCCGGCGATTCCTATTTCAAATCACCATGGTCTCCTTAGAAAGGAGGTGATCCAGTCGCAGGTTCCCCTACGGCTACCTTGTTACGACTTCACCCCAATCACCGGCCATACCTTAGGCACCTGCCTCCCTTGCGGGTTAGCTCAGCGACTTCTGGTACAACAGGCTTTCGTGGTGTGACGGGCGGTGTGTACAAGGCCCGGGAACGTATTCACCGCGGCGTTCTGATCCGCGATTACTAGCGATTCNNCTCGCGGGTTTGCAACCCTTTGTAACGGCCATTGTAGCACGTGTGTTGCCCTGGACATAAAGGCCATGAGGACTTGACGTCATCCCCACCTTCCTCCGGCTTATCGCCGGCAGTTTCCTTAGAGTTCCCAGCATTACCTGATGGCAACTAAGGATAAGGGTTGCGCTCGTTGCGGGACTTAACCCAACATCTCACGACACGAGCTGACGACAGCCATGCAGCACCTGTGCACGAGTCCTTGCGGACTCCAACATTTCTGCTGGATCCCCGTGCATGTCAAGTCCAGGTAAGGTTTTTCGCGTTGCGTCGAATTGAACCACATGCTCCACCGCTTGTGCGGGCCCCCGTCAATTCCTTTGAGTTTCAACCTTGCGGTCATACTCCCCAGGCGGGGCACTTAATGCGTTAGCTGCGGCACGGAAGGGGTCGATACCTCCCACACCTAGTGCCCATCGTTTACAGCTAGGACTACCGGGGTATCTAATCCCGTTTGCTCCCCTAGCTTTCGCGTTTCAGTGTCAGTAACGGTCCAGAGAGCCGCCTACGCCACAGATGTTCTTCCCAATATCTACGCATTTCACCGCTACACTGGGAATTCCACTCTCCTCTCCCGTACTCAAGCCATACAGTATCAAAGGCACTTCCTCAGTTAAGCCGAGGGATTTCACCTCCGACTTATATGACCACCTACACGCCCTTTACGCCCAATAATTCCGAACAACGCTTGCCTCCTACGTATTACCGCGGCTGCTGGCACGTAGTTAGCCGAGGCTTCTTCCACCAGTACCGTCAGTCCCTGCAATTATTAATGGCAGAGATTTTCGTCCCGGTCGAAAGGAGTTTACAACCCGAAGGCCTTCATCCTCCACGCGGCGTTGCTGCGTCAGGCTTTCGCCCATTGCGCAAAATTCCCTACTGCTGCCTCCCGTAGGAGTATGGGCCGTGTCTCAGTCCCATTGTGGCTGATCATCCTCTCAGACCAGCTACTGATCATAGTCTTGGTAAGCCATTACCTCACCAACAAACTAATCAGCCGCAGGCTCATCTTAAGGCGCCGGAACTTTCATAACGAGTATTACAACTCGCCACATATGGGGTATTAGCGTCAGTTTCCCAACGTTGTCCCCCACCTTAAGGCAGATTACCTACGTGTTACTCACCCGTCCGCCACTTTCCACTGACCGAAGTCAGCTTCACGTTCGACTTGCATGTATTAAGCACACCGCCAGCGTTCGTCCTGAGCCAGGATCAAACTCTCCATTGTCAAATCATTATAAAAATGTAAATAAATTTACAATTTAGATTATGAAGTTTTGCCTGACTGTTTATTTTTGAATTAACAGGTTGATTTCGTTTTTCAGATATTCAGTTTTCAAGGTTCATTTGTGAAACAGGATTGAAATTCGTTCCCATCATGCTCACCGCGTTTAAAATCTCTCTTTTCAAGAGGTACAGAGTATATTATCACCACCGATTTTTAGAGTCAAGCGGTTTTTTTAAAGAATTATAACTTTATTTTTTCCAGCTAAAACTTAAAAAATTTAGTTTTATTCCTGCCTCGACTGTTAATGAAAAACTCATTTGTTGAGAGTTATTCTAATCTAACTCAAACAAAAACTGCTGACAACATGTTTTTTTAAGGAATTTAAAAAATTTTTTGCTTTTTAATACAATCTTTTTTGTATTTCTTTTACTAACACGGCTTTCAGGATTTTGATTTCCTAAAAAATTTTTTAAATTCCTCTTTGCGAAGCGGGGTTTTTATCCTTTTTGAATGTTAAAACATGTGAAATTCATGTTTTATCTTGATTACCGCTCATTGCTTAACATCTGTTTTCGGAATTTTTATCTTTTTATTTTAAATTACGCTTTCTTCCGAAAACAAATTTGAATCAAATTAGCATGTTTTTTCAGGATTTTTGTCACCAAATTCAAACGACTATTTTTTTGCTTTTTTGTTCCCTAAAAAAATTTATTAAAATTTATTAAGCACGATTTACTCAACAAAATTAACCACTAATGGGAATTTTTATCTTTTTTATAAAAAATTTTTAAATTTAAATAGCAATTTTTTTCTTTGAGTAGATTTTAAAAGTTAGATAGTTAAATAAGTTATAAAAAAGGGAAAAAAATGCAGACAACGGATAAAATTCCTGTTACACCAAAAATTATCGGCGGAGCAATCGATCGTACACTTTCCGAAAGAAGCGCATGGCTTAAAAAATACTACAGCCTTTTTAAAGAATCCTCAAAAGACTTACCGGATCAGAAAAAACAGAAATTACTTTTTTCTTTAAATGAAAGTGAAAGAAATATTCACAAAACAAGTAAAAAATTAAAAAACCTTGAATCTCTTTTTATAAGAGTATCTCCCGTTTCGTAACCAAACTTCCTCTTTGTCATGCTGAGCGAAGCGAAGCATCTGTCCAACAAACAACCAAGGTTTTATACCAAAAGAACAGATTCTTCGGGCTAAAGCCCTCAGAATGACATCAATTACTTTTTGACCATGAATCATAATTTTTTATACTAATTCAAAACAACTATTTTTAAAAATATCCTGAATTTTTTCAATTTCAATAACAGACAGTTTTTGCCTAAATCTTTCCGACTCTTCCAGAGAATCAATAAAAGTCTGATATTCAGGCTGCTCAAGGATAGTATTTAATCCCGCGCTTCCCGCAAAATTAAACTTAATTGAATCTTCGGAAATTTCCAGAACTTCTATAACATTGGAACAATCAAGCAATTCGGAGCATGCCAGAATAGATTCGGAGGAGATTGAAAAATAAGATGCCGCCTGCTCAATATTTATAACGCCATTTTTATTATTAAAAGCGTATTTAAGCATGCCGGAAAACTTTTTAATTGTTTCAACAGGCTCTATTTCAGGTTTTAAGCCTATTAAATAAATTTCTTTGGCATGCGTTTTATTTAAAAGACTGAAAAAAGTTTTTTCATCAGAGGGCATGTCCATAATAACAAGACAATCCGCTTTTTTAATATCTGTTCTGCCTGCGGTAAGTTCTTTTAAGATTGAATCCTGCTCAAAAATATTTAAAGAACGCTCTGTTTCAGCAAAAATCGTAATATTATCTTTTAAAGATTTCATGTAATTTATAAAATCTCTTTTTAACCCGGTTGAATTTCTTTGATCAACCCATTTTACTTCACACGAATTGTCATTCTGAGGGCAATAGCCCGAAGAATCTGTCAATTTTGGAACTTCCGCTACATTTGCAAGCTGGTTAGATCCTTCGCTTTGCTCAGGATGACAGGAAAGCCTAGAACGACAAGATTGTTTTATTGTAGCATCTGACTCTTCCTCTATCTCTGCAATAATTTCAGCAATTTCTTCAATTTCCGATTCAAAAAATTCTTCTTCAATTTCTTCTTCGTCATACTCTGGCTCTTTGTCAGAAGCCGGTTTCAAGTCTTTTATAATAAGTTGGATAGTCGTTTTATCCATATAATTATTTATTGCGGGAGTAAAAGCAATATTAACTTTTTCACCTTCTTCTATATGAATACTTTCTTTTTTCCACCAAACAGCTTCTAAACTTACCCCCTCTTCATCCGAAAGAAACAGCTTAAGGTGATTTTTTTTAGCGCCCATTGTCTTTTTTTGCATCAAAGTAAGATTTGACATGCTAAAAACAGGATTCGGATTGGACTCGCCGAACGGCTCAAGTCTTTCAATTTCTTTTATAAAGCTTTCTGTCAAATCCTGCGGCTGAATTTCAACATCAATTTTCAATTCCGGCTTTAATAATTCTGTGTTTAAATCTTTATTTATAAAAGAATTTAATTTTTCTCTAAATTGTTGAAAGGTCACTTTATTTAAATCAAAACAAAATCCTGCTGCAAGGGCATGCCCTCCAAATTGTATAAACAAATCCGCAAATTCCGAAAGTGTTTCAAACAGATTTAAACAGCCAACGCTTCTTGCAGAACCTCTCGCTTCCTGTTTTTCTTCACTAATAGAAACCAATAAAGCAGGTCTATAGTATTTTTCAACAAGTTTTGACGCGACTATTCCAATAATTCCCGGATGCCAATCTTTATCGGCAAGAATTATTGCCTTGGTTTTTTCAAGATCTATTTCTTCTTTAATTTTTTTCTCCGCCTGCAAGAAAGTTTCTTCGCACATTTCCTGCCGTTTTTTATTATTTTCGTTTAATTCGTCAGCATATGCGCTTAATTTTTCTTCATCTTCCTCTAATAGAAAGTTCACCATAGGAGAAGCATCCCCTAATCTACCTACAGCATTGATTTTCGGCACAATCCCAAAAGCTATGGTCATTGCGGAAATTTTTTGTTTTGGCTTATACCCGCCTATTTCAAGAATTTTTCCAATACTCGGCGGTCTTTTTTGAGCAATCAAATTCATTCCCTGATGAACAATAGTCCTGTTTTCGCCTAAAAGAGGAACAACATCGCCAACCGTTCCAATAGCCGCAAAATAAAAAATTTCGTCATGAAGATGCTCTTTGTTGTTTGATTCAAGAAGAGCAACAGCTAATTTATAAGCAACCCCGACACCTGCCAAATATTTTATATTCTTGCTTAACTCGTTTTCTTCCATATATTTTGGGTCAATAATCGCATAAGCGGGCGGGATTTCTTCCTGCGGCTCATGGTGATCGGTTATTATCACGTCCGTCCCGAAACTGTTTGCCAACTTAATCTCGTTTACATTACTGATTCCGCAGTCTACGGTAATAATTAATTTTGCTTTTCTGCCGCTTATAAGCTTGCAAACATTAGCCCTGTTTAAACCATGCCCTTCTTCAATTCTGTCCGGCAGATAAAAACTTGCGTTAGCCTCTAAAAGTTTTAATGTTTTATATAAAAGAGAAGTACTTGTAACACCATCCGCGTCAAAATCACCAAAAACAACAATATGTTCCTTGTCTTGAATGGCTTTATTAATTCTTTTTACGGCTTTTTCCATATCAGGAAAAACATACGGTGAAGAAATTTTTGCATTAGTTAAGTCAAGAAAATTTTCAGCTTCTTTTGAGTTGATTATTCCTCTGTTAATCAACAGCCTGGCAATTATTTCCGAGCCTGCAACTTTTTTTATCCCGGCAAATAATTCATCGTTTATATTATTTTGAGAATAAATCCATTTATAGCTGTTTTTCAATTCTTTATACCAAAACTAACTTCTATTTTATTCATTACTCTATTATAGTCACACCTAAAATTTTTAATAAACAAAAACAATCACTGTCTTTACTTTAGGAAACATTGTTAAGAAATATTACAAAAAAGTGAACATTTTGCCATATTACATGCGACTGTGTAATAATCAAAAGCGTTAATAGTCTAACCATTCCTTTCTTGACTGATGCGGCACTTTTGTCGCATTTATTTTTGCCTTTTTTGACAAAAAGTGGAATAAATATAACATTTATTCCACTTTTGTTATTTAGAAATCTTATAGAAACCTAATTTGAACTTTGAGCTTGAGAAGCTTGTTCCAAGAGTTCTTCTTCAGCTTTTTTCTTGGCATCTTCTTTAGCTTCTTTTAGATTTTTTTGAATTTTTTCAGATTTATTCATTTCATTAGGACGTTTGTTTTCCGAAAAAGCTATCATTCCAATACCTGAAACCACTGCAATCATTACTGCAATTGCTAAAGCTTTTTTCATAATAAAAAACCTTTCTGTTATGTAATTATTTAAAAAATACTGATAATAAAAAGATTTGTCATTCCGAGCAGGGAACCTTCTCTTTATTTATACCACTATCGTTAAAATTTTATGCGAATGTTTTTTCATTAACAGAAGAATTATTAGTAACAGCGCTTACAACTGACATTACAGCGGCTGTCATTTCAAGAGTTGAATTGCATTTGTTAACACAAGAACCGATACCTACTGCGCTTGCTCCTGCCGCAAAAGCCATTGGAGCAGTAGTGGCCGTAATTCCACTGGCAGTCATAACAGGAATATTTAAGTTTCTGACAAGCTCAACCGTGTTTGCAATAGAAACATGTGCTTGTTGAATAAGTCCTCTTGCGCCATCAGCCTGTGTTTCAACAGTAGCAGCACCTTCTGTCTGAATTAAATCAACGCCCATTTCTTCTAATCTTTGAGCCAATTTAATTTGTTCATTTATTTCAAGATGTCCGGGAACCGTAACACTTAAGAAAATGTTATTTCCTGCCAATTTCATTGTTTTTTGAGTTATTTCAAGAACTTCTTCTGCTGTAATTCTCATACCATTTCTGTAAAGAGCATCGAAATTACCGATTTCTAGAGCATCAGCACCATACTGCACAGCCTTTGCAAGCTCTTCCGAGTTGATAGAAGAAACAAAAACAGGAAGCGTTGTTGTTTCTTTTGTTAATCTGATAATATCTTCACTTGCCGCAACATCAACAGCGCTTGCGCCGCCTTTTTCAGCAGCTAATACAACATTTCTGACTTTTTCAATATCAAAATTATCAATACCTGCAATAACTTTAACGAATCTTTTTTGTGAAATAACGTTTCTTAATTGTTCTCTAGTGTTCATTTAAATTTTCCTCCATAATTTTTACAATAGACTTTAATTTTTTAATAAATATGTTAAAATACTTAATACAGGGGATAGGCATCAAAAAATTGACACCTATCCGACAATACGGTTATCTCTTATAGAGAATGTAAAGAGTTACTATTACTAGTAGTAACTCTTTCTCGTTTAAAAGAATCACCATTATTATCCCCCCTTTCTAGCCAGAGGGCTGGCTTGTCTTTCGACGCTGCATTAAGAATGAGCGTTTAAATCGAAAACTCCTCGTTTCCGTTTTAAACGCTCCCGCTTCGCAATTAAGTTTTCAAGGTTCAAAAATAATTTAAATAATTATATCACTGAATAATGCNNACAAGCAGATTTGGCGAAGTGGAAGTTGATGAAGAGTTAATTTTCAACTTTATAGAACCTATTTTAGGTTATGAACAATTAACTAAATTTATTCTTCTTGACCATACACCTGATTCACCTTTTAAATGGCTTCAATCCGCAGAAGATCCGGGTGTTGCTTTTCCTGTAACATTTCCTGCTTTTTTTGGAATTGATTATCAATTTGTTATCCCCGAAGAAAAAGCAAAAAAACTCGGACTTACAAATGCCGACGAGCTTTTATCGTTTAATATTACCTGTGTTCCGCAGGGAAATGCGCAAAATGCTACGGTAAATCTTGTAGGACCTATCGTTGTAAATATGGTTAATAAAAACAGTATGCAGCTTGTTTTAACAAACGTAAGTTTTTCCACAAAACACAAATTATTCAATCAGCCTACGCTGAAAGTGGAAAAACCCGAGAATGTTCTCGGCTAAAAATATCAGCTGCAATCACGATTTAAGAAAATTATTTTTTTAGGGGTTTTATATAATGCTTGTTTTAACTAGAAAAAAAGGTCAAAAATTAATAATAAACGATAATATAGAAGTAACTATTTTAGAAACACGCGGGGATAATGTAAAAATTGGAATTAGTGCACCTAGAAATGTTTCTATCTTTAGAGAAGAAATTTATGAAGAAATAAAAAAAGCAAATGAACAATCCATTAAAGAAATTTCATTGCCGGAATTCAATAATACCATTAATATTCCTGATTCCCAAAAAGATTTTGCATCAGAATACCTGAACAAACTGAAATCAATTTCCACTAAAATAAACAAGCCCGATAAATAAAAATATCATGCCTAAAGAAATAATAAATAAAGCGAGATATGAACTTTTAATTAATAAAAACCCCGATGCTGCAATAAATCTACTTTTAGAATCAACTGAAAACATAAAGCAGGATTCGAATTTTTATCAAAATTTTTATCAAAATACTCTGGCACTTGCTTATCAAGAAAAAAAAGACTATTCAAAAGCCGCTAAAATTTATAAAGAAGCCGGAGAAAAATATCAAGCGGGTTTTTGCGAACTTTTAGCAGGAAATCAAAATGAAACAGAAAATTTGTGGTACAGTTGTTGTTCTTCTTCTCCCGCAGCTCAATGGGGAATATGCTTGCTGGACTTTATAAATTTAAGACCTAACCCCCATATCCCTACATATTTGCAGATAAGAAATTTCCTTGAAATGGATATAAGCAATTTTATTATTGCAAACAAAGTTCGCTATGCCGAAAACATAATAAAAAATGAAAAAGTTTTAGCTTCCGTAAATCTGGAATCTTATAAATTAATAGGCAGGGCTTTATTAAATTTTGGCTTTTTAAATTTAGCTAAAAAATATTTAATTAAAAGTGTTGAAATTGTTGATCAGGACGCCGAAACTTTTTATCACTTAGGGCAGTATAATTATGCTATCGGGGCTTATCCTGAATGCATAAAAATGCTCAAAAGATGTCTTGAATTAAACAGTTATTATGTTCCCGCCGTTCATTTGCTTAAGAGTGTTCATGCAAAGCAAAATTCTCTTTAAAACTGCCTGATTTTTTATTTTTTATAAAACTTTTATAAAAAATCCCTGAAATAAAAAAAAGTCCCTGAAAAAACAGAGACGATGAGTAGCAAGTAAATTTAGAAGAGTTGAGGATTCACTCTTTTATTTTATAAATATATTTGTAAAATTTTATTCTCTTTAGGCACTGTCTTTTCCCTAACCAAAAATGTTAATTTATAATACTTTTGTATATAAGATTTTAAAAATTTTTATTTTTTTAATCTTCATTTATAATAATTAATACTTTCACAAAACAAAGATTCTTTTTTATTTTGATAAATATAGCAAACAAACAATTTAAATATAAAACAGGCTTCACCCTTGCTGAAGTCCTTGTAACTCTGGCAATTATTGGTGTAGTTGCTGCTTTAACTATTCCTTCTTTGATTCAAAGCACCCAAAATGCAGGAACTGTGACAAGAGTTAAAAAGATTTATTCAACTCTTTCACAAGTTTATACATCCCTTGAAGCAAATGATGAAACTATGGATAGTATTTTCGCCGGCAATTTTGACAATGCTGCTGCTTTAAATAATCTTGCACCAAAACTACAAATCATAAAAAATTGCGGAACAGCGAATTTTGGAGGATGTTTTCCTGATGTTACTTATGTGCGTTTAGATAATACTGTTGAGGGAAATATAGAATCAGGAGCCTTAGCAAAAGTAATTTTAGCGGATGGAACGCTTCTTTTGATTATGGATTACAATGGAGGCTGTGATAATGATATATTTGGCATACCCGGATCTCCTTTATGTCATATCTGTGCAAGAATCTTAGTTGATATAAACGGAAAAAAAGGACCTAATCAATTTGGAAAAGATACGTTTTATTTTTGGGCGACAAGAACCGGCTTTATTCCTGCGGGGACGCAATATGATACACCTTTTTACGATTGTGCTACAACAGGCTCCAGGGGTATGGGCTGTGCCGGTAAAATTATCCTCGATGGTGCTGTAAATTATTAAACTGCGTTATTATTATAAAACTAGTAAATATGTTTAAGTTGGAGACAAAATGCCAAACAGCCAGCAAAGTTTGTTTAATTTCAAGAATAAAGACAAAAATCTAAGGTTTAAAACCTTAGAAGAAATTAATAATGTCTGTAACAGCTGTTACAAATGCGATTTATCCAAAACAAGAACGAATGTTGTTTTTGGAGATGGCGTTTTTTCTTCCAAAATAATGCTTATAGGCGAAGGTCCGGGACAAAATGAAGATGAAACAGGCAAACCTTTTGTGGGAAAAGCAGGAAAATTTCTTGATAAAATTTTGGAATCGCAGAATATTTCGCGAGAAAAAAATATTTATATCTGTAATATTGTAAAATGCAGACCTCCCAAAAACAGAATTCCGACAAACGAAGAAATGACAGCTTGCAAAGTATATCTCGATGCTCAGATTCAGCTTATGCGACCTAAAATTATTATTCTTTGCGGCTCAACAGCAGTTAAAGCAATGCTGGGAATCAAATCAGGCATCACCAAAATAAGAGGACAATGGATTGAAGGACCTTTTGGCGCAAAAATGATGCCGCTTTTACATCCTTCTTATTTATTGCGTAATCAATCAAAGGCTGTCGATTCTCCTCAATGGTTAACTTTACAGGATATTAAAGAAATCAAAAAAGTTCTTGTTTCTTAAAAACGAATCTTTACGATTTTGTAACATTTCTACACAACCTTTTAATCTTTGCTAAAATATATTAATGCGTAGCATAATATACTTAAAAAGTTCAATTTTAAATCTTTTTCTATCTATTAAAATCGGGATTGGAGATATAAGCTTTTATGGAATATGGTCAGGAATTAGATAAAATAAAAACCGAAGTCGCAAACTCCGGTAAAAAACTTGAAGATTTATCACAATTAATGCAAAATCTTTCCGGTTTAACAAAACTTCAAGAATCAATAAATAATTTTCAGGAAGATAATGTTTTAAACAGAATTGAAACAAAAATAGATATTCTTGCGCAAACTGACTATTCCGAACTTTTTAATTTTTCTGTGGATAATCTAAAAGATGATTTAACTAAAAAAAATGANNGAAACCAAAATAACTGAAATAAGCGAAAATATTTCCTCTTCTTCACAATTTGACGATTTTCAAGAAACCTTAAACAGCTTAAACAATACACTTTATTTAATCAAAACAGATATCGAATCAGTTGCCAACAATCCTGATGCCGAATTAATCAAAAGCAAAATTAATTATATAAGCACAAAACTCAACGATTATAATGAAACCATTGAAAATAAAATAAGTGAAATAACAGAAAATCTTTCCATCAAACAAGATTTAGATTCTGTAACAAGCTCTATTCAAGGATTACACTCCAATATTGATAATTTAAGAGAAAATTTTGAAAATAATAATACTTTGCCGATGTTTGAAAATATTCAAAATTCTTTAAACACTGTCTTAGAAAAACTGCAAAACAATACCAATTTTTATAATTCTTCTTTGGAAGATTTGGCTTTCTTAAAAGACAATTTTTATAAAATAAATGAAAAATTTTCTGAAATAACTCATTTAATCCGCACAAATACCGCTGAAAGCGAAGAATTAAATAACAGGTTTGAAAGCAATATCACAAGTTTTAATTCAGGCTTCCACAATATTTATGAGCGGTTTAATAATCTTGATAATACTTTTAACAGCAGTTTTGCCGATTTTAAAGTTTGTATTCAGGATATTTATGATCAATTCAGCACTATTGACAGCAGAAGCGACCTTGATCAACTGAAATTTTATGTTCAATCCTTTAATAACAAGATTTTAAGCATTGCTGAAATTCTTGAAACATTAAAAGAAAACAATTTTTCGATAAAAGTAGACAACCAAGAAGAAATGCAGGAACTTCAGGAAACTAAAAATAAAATTGAACTCTTAAATAATACTATTTGTAATGTTTTAAATAAAATTGAAAATAATGCTTCCTCAGAATACGAAAAATCTGAAAAAGTTAATGAAAAACTGGATTATATCCTCAATGAAACCCAAAATTTTTCAAATAAAATTTCCGATGAATTTTCTTCTCTTTCAAGTCCTTTATCTGCGGCGATAGAACTTACCGGTGGCTTAAAAGAATCTATTGACGAGCTTCTTTCTAAGGATGACATGCAAGTTAAAAAAGAAACCGCCGAACTTCTTGATAAATTTGAAACCGTCTACAAAAACTCCGAAAATAATTTTGAATACATTTTTAATGCTTCAAAATTATTTTATGAAAAACTTGAAGAAGTAAAAAACGACTTCAGCAATATTTCTTATGATACAACTTCAAAAATCGGCGATTTTCTTTCAAAAGCTGATTCTATTGAATTTAAAATTCAAAATAATTTAACAACCTCAGAAAACGCTCTTAATTCTTTAAAAAACATTTCCAGATTTACAGAAACCCAGATAAACCTGACCAGTGAAAGCATTAATCTTCTAAAAACAGGTCTTGCTGCATTATCTGAAGAATTTGGCTTCTTTAAAAATGATATTACCGACATAAGTTCAAAAATAAACAAACTTATTTTGAACGAAAAAGAAAATTCCACTTCCTTTATTTCTTCCTTCCTGGATTTAAAAGAAGAAATGAATAAAATTTTTGAAGCAAATCTGGAAAATTTAAATAAAACCGGCGAAAAAATCGTTAAAAATATTTCGCCTGAACTTAAAGATTTAAACAAAAAAATTGATACGACCGAAGAAATTTCTTCTCAAACGCTTGAAACAGCCAAAGACGTGAAAGACGCGCTTGTTTATATGGCTGAATGGTTTGATTCGGCAGGAAAATTACTTGAAGACAACAACAAAAATTTAAAGAAAAATTCAACAGAAATTGAAAAAACAAATTCTGTTATAAAAAGAACCGAAGAAAACGTAACTGAACAAATTAAAAGAATTTCAGACAAATTAAACCGCTTTGAAATAAGAATGGAAAGCATTGAAGGAAAAATTGAAAAACTTCATGACCAACAAAGCAATAGAGAAGTTTTAAATGTTCTTTCGGATATTCTTGAAAAAGTAGATATTGCAAACGAAAGAAGCAAATCTAACGAACTTATGATAANNCAAAAAGCAAAAAAAGACTCGCTGAAGAAAATGTTTAACTAAAAAATGCTTATTAAAGTTAAAAATATATCTAAAAGTTTTGATGATAATGTAATTCTTAATAACATTAATTTTTCTGTCGATGCCGGCGAAATTCTTGCTATTGTAGGATTTAGCGGCTCGGGAAAAAGTACTGTTTTAAAAATCATAAGCGGACTTGAAGAAATTGATTCCGGCGAAGTGGTTCTTGGCGATAAAGAAATCGGCATGGCTTTTCAGTATTCGGCTCTTTTTGATTCCATGTCCGTCTACGAAAACGTTGCTTTTGCTTTAAAAGAACGGGCAAAATTCAAAAAACTCTATACAGAAGACCAAATTAAACAAATAGTTCGGGAAAAACTTGAAACAGTTGGTTTATCCGGGATTGAAGACAAATTTCCAAGCGAATTATCGGGCGGCATGCAAAAACGTGTAGGCTTCGCGCGGGCTATTGTTACAAATCCGCGAATTATTCTTTATGATGAACCGACAGCCGGACTTGATCCTGTTTCTTCAACCGTTATAGAAGAATACATAGTAAAATTAAAAAACGACCTTAATGCTGCGTCTGTTATTGTTACACATCAACTTTCCACCATAACAAAAACAGCTGACAGAGTAATAATGCTTTATGAAGGAAAAATTGTATGGGAAGGAACTCCTGTCGAGCTTTTAACGTCTGTTGACCCTTACGCCTACCAGTTTGTCAACGCGCAAAAAGACGGTCCGATGATTGCTGTAGCGCACTAAACCTCTATCATTGCGAAAAATGAGAAATAAAAAACAAAAAGGGCGAGCGAGTCGCCGAAGGCGACGGAAAGCGGATTGCGAG
>DNRP01000013.1:2251-14009 GCA_003499955.1 Cyanobacteria bacterium UBA9971 | reverse complement strand
CTTGTTTTTGGAATTATGTGGCTCAAAGGCCGCTCAATTTCTGCCGGTGAAAGAACAGAAGTAATTTTTCATGATGTTGACGGAATGCGCCCCGGTTCCGCCGTTCAAATGATGGGTATCAGAATCGGTCAGGTAGAAGATGTTATCCCCCTTATCGGCGCGGAAAACAGCTGTGTTAAAGTAAGATTTGTTATTACCGAACCTAATATAAAAGTTCCTGACGCTTCCGTAATTTCTATTCAGCAGTCAGGAATTATAGGGGAAAAATTCCTCGAAATTACCCCCCCGGGACCGGAAAATATTTTTATTCCCGTAAAAAGACATTTTAAAAAACTTTTAAAAAACGGGTGCTGTGTTGAACTTCTTGTTTCAGGCAAATACGTTGCTGTCGGCGAAATAAAAAATTCAGGAATAATTGATTCAAGAACTTTAACTCCCGATGAAAAAAAATCAATAAAAACTCCTTATACTTATAAAATCGAATATGTTATAACAAAGCCGGGCTTTGTTGTTCCCAGATATTCAACATATAATTTGGTTTTTGATGATAGTACACAAGAATTTAAGCTTCAAATAGCCCCTCCTGACAATGTTATTCTTGAAACTCCGGAATTTCAATCAAAATATACAGTAATTGAACCTATCAGGATGCGCGAATTTTTTGATATCCAGCTTGAATCAGCATCCGCCTTAAAAGAAACCAATGACCGAATAAACAGACTGCTTTCCGACAAATTTATTGATGATATTAGAATAACCCTGAATAACACAAAAGACTTTAGCGAAAAGGCTTCTAACGTTATGGATCAGGCTTCTGATATATTGACTTCATCAAAAGACGATATTACAAACCTTATTTCTCTTTCAACAAAGCTTTCTGACAACATGATAGTCCTTTCTGACAATTTAAACAGCATTGTCGGAGACAAAAGATTCAAAACAAGCCTTATTTCAACTTCTGAATCAATTCAAAAATCTTCTGAACAAATATCTGATCTTTTAGCTGATTCAAAACTTCAAGACAGCCTTGTAAATATTAATTCCACAACAAAAGATCTTTCCGAAGTGGTTAAATACGTGAACGACCTGACCAAAAATAAGGAATTCAACACTAAAATTGATACGACCGTAAATAACTTAAACACGTCAATTACCAAGCTGTCACAGGTTCTTGATACGGTTGACGAATTGACAACCGAAGAAAAAGACAGATTAAAAGAAATTTTGGACAACTCCCAAGAAATTTCAAAAGATATGAAGAAATTTTCTAATAAATTAAACAAAAGATTTTTGTTATTAAGACTTCTTTTCCAATAAACAATGAAAACTTATAACAAAAAGGAGAATAATAAAATGCGAAAATCTTTTATAGTATTTATTATTGCCTTATCGTTTTTTATCTGTATAACCGCAAAAGCAAACAAAGAACGAGATTATTCCCTTCATGAAAAAGATTGCCTGTCAAATGGCTGGAAAAAAATAACAATTAATGTCAGCGGCATTAAAAGACAGCTTTTATGGAAAGAACCTGCCGGAAAATGGAATAATGGAGCTATTATTCTGCTTCACGGCGGAGGAGGAAATTATACAAATTGGGGCAGCAAACTCCGCATCTGTGAACCTATGTCAAAATTTAGTGATTTGGCTGTTAAAAACGGTTTTGCCCTTTTTGCTCTGGATTCTGCTTACAACGTTGTTACTGATAAAACAGGCAAACCGGCAGGAAAAAGATTCGACTGTCTTTATTCAGAAAATAAACCCAATTTGGATCTCTATTTTATCAAAGAAGTAATTGTAAACATAATTCCAAAATTAAGACCGGCATATAGTGCTGAAAATATATTTATGACAGGAATATCAAATGGCGGCTTTATGACTATTCTTGCTTCTACAAAATTTGATGACAAGATAACCTCATTTGTTCCGGTTTCAGCAGGTGATCCCTATGGAACATCTTTAACTTGTACCAATTATATTACTTTACGCAAAAACGCTCCGGGTTTTTATTTTGATAATGAAACACATAAAAATGTTCTCAAGGATAATGCTTGTAAAGCAAATAAATATCCTCATGAAAAACAATGGTATACTGCTAATCCTGTAAAAAAACCTTCTTTTAAACAATTCCATAATGCCGGTGATCGTTTAATTGACCTATCATGTATGAAAAAGGCTGAATATTTTTTAAATCTGCATGGTTACAAAAACGAAGGATCCTATATTCTGCAAGACAAAGGCGGTAAAAGCACTTTAAAACATCTTTGGTCAAAAAAATATAATCAGCCAATAATAGATTTTTTTATAAAAAGTAGGTCATTGTAAATTTCTTATGAAAACTTATTTAAATAAAATCCACTACCATGAAGAAATAAAACCGCAAGATTGGCTGTTTTTAAGTATTTTGCTGCTTTGTTCCGGTTTTTACGGGATTATAGTTCAAATAAGAGAATTTCTTTATAAATTTAAACTCTTAAAAAGCACAAAATTAAACGCTTATGTGATTTCAGTAGGCAATTTAACCACGGGAGGAACAGGAAAAACACCTGTAACCTGCGAAATAGCTAATTATATCAGCCAAAATTTAAATAAGCGAATCGCAATAATCAGCAGAGGCTACGGCGGACAACTTTCCAACAAAAACACAAACATAATAAGCAACGGAGAAAAAATATTCTATAACTCTATACTGGCAGGTGACGAGCCTTACTGGATGGCGGAAAATTGCAAAAATACCGCGGTAATTACAGGAAAAAACAGGGTAAAATCAGGACAATACGCAATAAATAATTTTAAAAGCGAATTTTTATTGCTTGACGACGGTTTTCAACATTTAAAACTTAAACGGGACTTGGATATTGTTTTAATTGACTGCATAAAAGTTTCGGGAAACGGGTTTTTATTACCCGCAGGACCTTTGAGAGAGCTTGAAAACAGGATTAAAAGAGCAGACAAAGTTATTATTGTGAACAAAAAACCTTTTGATAAAGCCTCTGAAAAACAATGCGAAGTGGTTGCCAAAAAAATACAAGAAAAATACGGCAAAAAATCTGTTGTTTGCAAACTAAATCCTGATAAAATCTATGATTTAAAAACAAAAGAGCTTTTTTATCCCCTAAAAGCCATTGCTTTTGCAGGAATAGGTCAACCCGAATTTTTCTTTAATTCTTTAAAATGCCAAAATATTCAACTTTTAAGTGAAATGATTTTTGAAGATCATTATCTTTATACTAAACTTGTTGTTGAAAACCTAATTGAAAAAGCACAGGAAAAAGGCGCGGATTCAATAATTACAACAGAAAAAGACGCTGTAAAATTAATGCCTTTTTTAAACGAAATTGACACAAAAATCAAAATTTGCGCACTGAAACTAAGAGTAGAACTGGATTTAGAAGAATTGTTAAAAGAAATTCCTTGTTAAAATAAAAGGGCGAGCGCGTCCACGAAGTGGACGGAAAGCGAGCCCAAAATAAAACTCTAGCCCCCTCCCGTGCGAAGCGGGAGTGTAAAGACTGAAAGACGGCTTCGCAGGCTTGGAGGTCTTGAACTCATTCTTGAGGAAGGGGGTTGGGGGTGGGTGATAAAAACATACAAAAAGAAACAAAATAACAATGAAAATACTTGTAATAAGATACAGATTCATAGGTGACACTGTTTTAACCATCCCTTTTCTTAGAAACTTAAGAAAAGCCTACCCAAAAGCGCAAATTGATATGCTTGTAGGACCGGTTTCGGGAGATGTTTTGCTGGATTGCCCTTATATAGACAACTTAATTTATTTTGACACCACAAAAAAGCATAAATACGAGAACACCGGTGAACAAAAGAAGAATTTTTTCAGCTATGTAAAGCTTTTAAGGCAAACTAAATATGATAAAGCTTTTGTTTTAAAAAGGTCTTTTTCAAGCGCCGCTCTTGCTTTTTTAGCGGGAATAAAAGAAAGAATCGGCTTTAATACAGAAGGCAGAGGTTTTTTACTTACAAAAAGAATCCTTTACGTTAAAAACAGACATGAAATTGAATGTTTTCTTGATGTTTTAAAGGCTGATGGTATTTCTGCAAGGGATAATCACCTTGAAAACTGGATTTCTCCAAAATCAGAAGAAAAAATTCAAGATATAATGAGCAATTATGACTTATCGGAAAAACAAAAAGTCTTAATTCACGCCACAAGCGGAAATATAAACAAGCAATGGTCAATAGAGAACTTTGCAAAAGTAATTGAATATCTCTCAAACGAAAAAAACACACAGGTTTTCTTTACAGGAACAGCAAAAGATTCCGATGTTTACGATAAAATCCTAAATTTAATCAACACAGAACTCCAAAATAAACCGATAAATCTTTGCGGAGAACTTTCTATTCAAGACAGTACGGCGCTAATAAACAAAATGGATTTTGTGGTCGGTTGTGATTCAGGAACTTTGCACATAGCGGCTTCTTTAAACGTGCCTGTGATAGGAATTTACGGACCTATGAATCCTAAAAAATGGAGTGCATGGGGAGAAATTCACAGACCTATTTATCTTGATTTGCCATGTATTCCGTGTGAATTAAGAGTAAAATGCGACAAAAACTATGCCTGTATTAAAAACATAACACCTGAAATGGTTATAAAAGAGGTGGAAGATTTTTTTTGTCATTCTGAGCGAAGCGAAGAATCTGTCCAACATCAGATAGATACTACTCACCCGGCAGATGACTGCATCGGGAATTCAACATGACATTAATTTTGGGTAGCTAAAATGCATTTTTACGAACATCTTCAAACAGAATTAACCCGAATAAAAACCGATAACCTTTATCGCGATTTTAAGGTACTTTCCTCAAAGCCCGAGGCTTATGTTGAATACAAAGGAAACAAAGTCCTGCAAATGTCATCTAATAACTATCTGGGACTTGCAGGCGACCTTAGAATAACAGAAGCTGTTATAAAAGCCGTTGAAAAATACGGTATGGGTTCAACCGGCTCAAGATTAATTTCAGGAACTCACAAATTACATATAGAACTTGAAGAAAAACTTGCTGAATTAAAAGAAACCCAAAAAGCTATTGTTTTTTCAACGGGTTATGCCGCAAATATTGGAGCAATTTCTGCACTTTTAACAGAAAAAGATGCCGTATATTCTGATGAATTAAATCATGCCAGCATTATAGACGGAATAAAACTTGCCGGAACAAACAAATTTATTTATAAACATTGTGATACTCAAGATTTGGAAAGATTGTTAGAAGAAAATCATAAAAAATACAGATTTAATGTAATAATTACTGATTCTGTTTTCAGCATGGACGGCGATATAGCCCCTTTAAAAGAAATTGTGAATTTAAAAGAAAAATATAATGCGGTTTTATTTCTTGATGAAGCGCATGCCTTCGGAATTTACGGAGAAAAAGGACAAGGCTTAGCTCATGAATTAGAATTAAATCACAAAATAGATATCCAAATGGGAACTTTAAGCAAAGCCGCAGGCTCAGAAGGCGGATATATTTGCGGAAAATCAGAGCTTATAGATTATTTAAAGAACAAATCCCGATCTTTTATATTTTCCACAGCTCCGTCTATTCCTGCAATAGCTGCATCAATCAAGGCTGTTGAAATCATCGGCAATGATTACGATTTAAGAAAAAGACTTTGGAAGAATATTAAATATTTTAAAACAGGATTAAATAAAATTGTCATTACGAGCGACGGAAATAAAACGGTAGAGCGTGGCAATCTATTCGGTCAGCAAAGTCAGATAGATTGCCACGTCGGCGCTTCGCGCCTCCTCGCAATGACAAATGAAGCACCGAAGTCAGCTATTTTCTGCATAAAATTTGACGATATAGAAAAAACCCTGCAAATATCACAGGAATTACTTGAAAAACACCATATCATGGCTTCCTGCATAAGACCCCCAACTGTAAAAACGCCCAGAATCCGCCTTTGCACCATGGCTTTGCATACAAAACAAGATTTGGATTATGTTTTAGAAAAACTATCTTTATTTCACAATTAAAATAGATTTAACCCGGCGCGCTGCATTGTCTTTGGCGGAAGTTAACATTAATTTTTTTTCAGGAATATCTACATAAAGAGAAGTTGAACTTCCTCCATCAAAAGCCATTGCCTGTTCTACGTCAAGATTTTTCATAAAACCGGATAATTCCTCGAGTGTCATAGGATTTTCATTGCTGACAGCCACAAGCAAAATCTTATCTTTTTTTATTCCTATAGCTGAGCGGGCAACTTTTTGAAGAGCGGAANNTCCGGTCCTGCCTGAATTGAATAAACCAGAGTACAGGCTTCTTGAGACGGCAGCGGCTCGTTATGTTTTTTTATTTCAAACATTGCTTCATAATACTTAATTTGACCATTTGGAAGAATTTCATCTATAGGACATTTTAAAATCCTGAATTCTGCCCTGTTAAAAATCCTGTTAAGATAAGGTTTTAACTCCTCACTTCCCGTTAATCGTTCGTTGTTTTGAGGGTTTTCAATGATTTTATTGTTTTTTAATATATAAGAAATTGTTTTCCCATTATTCGGATCAAAAAACCCTGTATTTATCGCAACTTTTGCGTTATTTTGTCGCGCCGCATTTTCAACTGTTTCAAGATTCGCTTCTTCAACAGTTTGGGGAGTTTCTGCAACATAAATATCAGAATTTTTAGCAAAATAATCCGAATCTATACTTACAACATAGATGCCTTTTTCGTAAACACTAAACTCGATTTCTTTTTCATTACAATTCAGGGAATAAACAGCCACCCCAATGCTAGCCAGAATCCCTATCAGCAGGCTTGTTAAAAAAATTTTGTAATACTTAAACCCTAACACTACTCAAAAATTCCCTTATTATCTAATGATTTTTTCTGTGCCAAATACATTCCGAACAAATTTTTTCCTGATATTCTTCGCTTTTTAACGTTTTATCCAAAAAACTATTTAATAAAACATCATTAACCTGAATTTTTACTTCTTTTAAAAAACTGCAGGCGTTATTTTGAGGACTTAAACAGTTTTTTCTCAATTCTGACTTTAAAAAATCCAAATTAAGATTTTCAAGAACAGCTGTATCTTTCATGTTTTTTCGCCTTTTATCTTAAAGTAAATCAATGCTACTTTAATTATAAGCTAATGTGAGTTTTTTGACTTCTTCTGCGATAGCCTGTCCCATTTCCATGGTCGAAGAGCTTCCGCCAAGGTCATAAGTAACTTTTTTACCTTCCCCGATTACTTTTACAACAGCATTATACAAGTTTTCGGAAGCTTTTTGCTCGCCCAGATGTTTAAACATGAGAACAGCCGATAATATAAGCGCGGTCGGATTAACTTTGTTAAGCCCTTTATATTTTGGCGCACTGCCGTGTACAGCCTCAAAAACAGCGATTTCATCACCAAAATTCGCGCCCGGAGCAACACCAAGCCCGCCTACAAGTCCTGCTGCCAAATCAGAAACAATATCACCATAAAGATTCGGAAGCAAAAGAACATCATAAATCTCAGGTTTTTGAACCAATTGCATGCACATATTGTCAACAAGTCTTTCCTCATACTCAATTTGAGGATAATTTTGCGCTATATTTCTTGATGCTTCAAGAAAAAGCCCATCTGAAAACTTGCAAATATTAGCTTTTGTGACAGCAGTAACTTTTTTTCTGCCTTCTTTCACTGCATAATCAAACGCAAACTTTGCGATACGCTCTGATGCGCCTCTTGTGTTTCTTTTTATGGTTTCAGCAGTATCTTTATCAACCTGTCTTTCGATTCCGGCATATAAATCTTCTGTATTTTCTCTTACTATAACAAGATCAATATTATCAAATCTTGTTTTAACGCCTTTAATTGTTTTTGCAGGTCTAAGACATGAATAAAGATCCAATTCTCTTCTTAAAGCCACGTTCACGCTTCTGAAACCCGTTCCGATAGGAGTAGTTAAAGGCCCTTTTAATGCCACTTTATTTTTTCTGACCGAATCCAAAACCTCTTGAGGTAAAGGAGTTCCATATTCTTCAATTATATCCGCGCCTGCTTTAACTGTTTCCCAGTTAATTTTCACGCCTGTTGCTTCTATTGCTGTCAAAGTCGCTTCTGTAAGTTCAGGACCAACACCATCGCCGGGAATTAAAGTTACATTATACATACTTACTCCTTTTTTTATATAAATTTAAAAATAAGATTAAACAGATATCCTGTAAATATTATACCCAAAGTCATGATTCCTGCAAAAATTGCTATCATTTGAGGCTTAAGAACTTTTCTAAGAATTATAAATTCGGGGAAAGAAATTGCAGTAACAGACATTGTCAAAGCAAGAACAGTTCCCATAGGCATGCCGGACTGAACAAGTACATAAGCCAGAGGCAAAGCTCCCGCACATCCCGCATAAATAGGAATTCCTATAATTACGGCAAGAGGAACAGCAAAAGGATTGTCAGCCCCTGCATACTTCAACAAAAGCTCTGTAGGAATATAATTATGAACCCAGGCACCAATTGCCACCCCTAAAAGCACATAAGGCCAAATGCTTTTGTAAATTCCCAGCGAATGATTTTTTCCCTCTATAAGCCTGTGTTTAAAAGTCTGTTTTTCTTCCCCGCATCCACAAGCGCAGGAAGGCTTTACTTTATTTTTAAGCTCAAAAACAAAAGGTTCTATATATTTTTCAAGTTTTAATGTACCAATAATAAAACCGCCTACTATGGCAATTATTAATCCTGAAACCAAATAAATCCCTGCTATTTTCAGCCCAAAAAGACTAAACAGCAAAACCAGCGCCATTTCATTAATCATCGGAGCGGAAATCAAAAAAGAAAACGTAATTCCCAGAGGAATCCCCGCCTCTATAAAACCTATAAAAAGCGGACAAGCTGAACAGGAACAAAAAGGAGTAACTATTCCGAGCAAAGCCGCTAAAATATTTCCTAAACCCGTATGTTTTCCGCTTAAAAACTCTCTTGTTTTTTCAGGAGCAAAGTATGTCTTGATAACTCCTGATATAAAACTTATAAGTATTACTAAAATAGAGATTTTTATTGTGTCATATATAAAAAAATGCAAGCTTTCAGAGAATTTTGATGCTTCTGAAAGCTTAAAAACATCAAAAACAATGAATCTTGCAAAAAAATCTATGGGTGCAAATATATCTATCATTTTATCCCTCTGTCTTTTTTGAATTATTAATTAATTCTTGTTGATATTCAAGATTCTCCGAAATCATAACGTCAAGACAACCAAAAAACTCTTTTATACAAGTACATTTTAAAGAATAATAGACGTTTAATCCAACTTTTCTATCTTTAATAATGCCTTGATTCTTTAAAATAGAAAGATTTTTAGAAACATTTGACTGTTCGTCCTGAATAGTTTTAACAATATCAGAAACGGTTTTTTCTCCCTTTCTTAAACAATCAACAATCATTAACCTTGTAGGGTTTGCCAATGTTTTAATTAAAGATGATTTAAGTTTATAAAATTCTTTATTCATAAAATAAATACCAACCAACCTAATATGACAATATGGTCATATTAGCATATTGTTAATTAAACTGCAATATATTTATTTTTAAACTAACTGGAAATCACCGTATTTTTCAACATGTTTTGCCAGTCCGCCATCATTAAGAATTTTAATCATAACATCGGGAAGCGGGGTCATTTCAATTTCTGTTCCCTGTGTTTTGTTTTGAATTACCCCTTTTAAAAGGTCTAATTCAAGCTCATCACCCTGATTAATTCTGTCAGTATCACAGGTTATTGCCAAAAGTCCTATATTTATAGCATTTCTAAAGAAAATACGGGCGAAAGACTTCGCCAAAACCGCATTAACTCCTGCGATTTTTATAACCTGCGGAGCATGCTCTCTGGAAGACCCCAGCCCAAAGTTATTTCCTGCCACAACAAAATCCCCGATGCTCATTTTTGAAGCAAATTCAGGGTCGGCATCTTCGAGAACGTGTTTTGCAAGCTCGGGAAGATTTGTCCTCAAATGAAACAATCTTCCGGGTGCAATATGGTCTGTGCTTATATCATCACCGAATTTCCAGGCTTTTCCTTTTTTTATCATAATTTTTCTCCTGTTAGACTTTAATTTTTTTATAAATATGTTAAAATACTTAATACAGGGGGCTACGAAATAAAAAATTCCGTAGCCAGCGAAACTAAGTTCTAATCAAGAAGTAAAGAGTTACTATTATCAGTAGTAGCTCTTTTTCATTAAAAAGTACTATCATCTCACTCCCTCCTTTCTCGCCAGAGGGCTGGCGTGTCTTTCGACGCTGTATTAAGTTTTCAAGGTTCAAACATATAAAAAACTGTCATTGCGAGGAAGGGCTATAGCCCTGACGTGGCAATCTCAGTCCTTTAAATATATTTCTCAAAAGGATAAGTTCTTTGCTCAACAGTAGAACAAAGAATCCTTCTCGGGTCGGTTATATATCCTGTTAAAGCACTNNGTGGCAAGACAAACTTCATCATCACCGAGAATTCCGGCATGTACTCCCACACAAGGACCACAACCAGGAGTCATTATTGAAGCACCTGCTTTTACAAAAATTTCTATCAACCCTTCTCTTGTTGCCTGAAGGAAAATATCTCTTGAAGCAGGAATTACAAGCAGCCTCACATCAGAATTGACTTTTTTATTTTTCAAAATATCTGCCGCTATACGCAAATCTTCAATTCTTCCATTTGTACAGCTTCCTATAAAAACCTGATCAACTTTTATATTGTCAAGTTGAGCTACCAGTTTTGTATTATCAACGGTATGAGGACAGGAAACTGTCGGCTCAAGACGAGTTACATCTATTTCGATTACTCTTTCATAAACAGCATCAGAATCTGAATCAATAACTTTAAACTGTTCTCCGCGACCTCTGGAAATCAAATATTCCTGCGTAATCTCGTCGGAAGCTATAAGACCGGCTTTTGCCCCTGCTTCTACAGCCATATTTGAAAGGGTAAACCTGTCTGCCATAGGCATTTTTCTTATAGTTTCACCGGTAAATTCCAGCGCCTTATAAGTTGCGCCATCTGCCCCGATAAGTCCTATCAAATGCAAAATCAAATCTTTTGCATAAACACCTTCATGAAATTCTCCCGTTACTTCTATTTTATAAGTTTCAGGAACTTTAAGCCATGTTTTTCCAAGCGCAATAGCAATTCCTACATCTGTAGAACCCATTCCTGTAGCAAAAGCACCTAAAGCCCCTGACATACATGTATGAGAATCGGCACCGACAAGAATTTCTCCCGGATTTACATAGTCTTCAACAAGCCGCTGATGACAAACACCTTCCCCAACTTCTGAAAGAACTGCCCCTGTTTTTTTAGCAAATTCTCTTAAAATTTTATGAGCGTTAGAAAGCTCTTTTCTGGGACTGGGAGCGGCATGATCTATAAAAAGAATTGTTCTTTCAGGATTAGCACACTTTTCAAGCCCAATTTTTTGAATTTCCTGAATGGTAAGAGGACCTGTCCCGTCTTGAACAGCTGCAACATCAACATTAGCGACAACAAAATCGCCTGCTTTAACGTCTTTGCCGGAATGACTACCTATTATTTTTTCTGCAATAGTTTTTCCCATCTTTTATTTCCTTTTTTACTTAAGAACACCTTCTGTTTTTGCTATTTGTTTCTCTATACGCTTTTTAAGTTCACCGGTAGGAGCATAATAAGGCGTAACAGTCATTATTTTAGCCGCAATGTCAGGATAATTATAAATAAACTGTAATTCATTGTTCATAAGGGGTTTTTGGGTGTGTACGTTTGCATATC
>DNRP01000013.1:602-2187 GCA_003499955.1 Cyanobacteria bacterium UBA9971 | reverse complement strand
CCTGATTCATGGGCAAACGCATTATCCCCGACAGCAGGCTGATTTATAGGAAGAGGAACGCCAAATGCGTAAGAAGTATATTTTGCGAGCTGCCATGCCTTACTAAGATCAATATTCGGGTCAAGCTGGTATTTATCTTTAAATCCGCTGGCTTTTAATATTGAAAGAATGCAGGAAACAAGATCCGCATTTCCGGCTCTTTCTCCCATGCCATTAACAGCGGTATTTATATAAACATCAACACCTGCGTCAATAGCTGCTTTCGCACCCATTACAGAATTTGCGACAGCCATGCCCAAATCATTATGGAAATGCATTTCAACGTCTATTCCCGTTTCCGAGGCAAGTTTATAAATTCTTTCATAAGTTGTATGAGGGTCGTCATAACCAAGGGTGTCACAATATCTCACCCTATGAGCGCCATTATCTTTTGCAGCTTTTGCAAATTCAATTAAAAAACTTTCTTCTGTCCTGGAAGCATCTTCCGCATTAAGACCTATTTTTTGAGCTCCGCAAATTTTTGCAGCTTCAATAGCATCTACAGCCTGTTTTATAATATCTTTTCTGTCTTTTCTTCCGCCAAATTTGCCTGTTATCATTTGATCAGAAGTTGAAACAGAAAGATTCACACATTTAAGACGGGGAACATTTTGAAAAGACTGATAAACATCGCTTGCTAAAGCTCTCATCCATCCGCTAAGCTTTGTTTTAAAGATAGCGCCTCTGTCAACAAGCTCCAGATTGCCGTTAAGATAGTTAATTTCATGTTTTGTATTTGGAAATCCAAATTCTGATTGTGTTATACCCATTTCATCAAGATATAAATTAATCATGGTTTTTTGAAGCTTTGCGAGTCCTAAACGTGAAGTCTGAACTCCATCCCTGTTTGTGACATCCACAAAGTAAATTTTGTTCTTGCTTTCAGTCATATTGCCTCCTCTTTTGTATTTTTTTATAAATCTTTATAGATTATTAAACTTGAAAACTATCTTTATAGAGTATCATAGCATCTTTTTTTTTAAATTAAAAAATAACAAAAACAATAATTATGTTAATTTGTAATGTTTTTTAAAAATATTTTCTTCATTTTTATTTTCTTTTTTAATGATTTTATCGAGAAATTTATTTAAAACAAAATTATTTAATAAAGGCGTAAAAAAAGCTGCCGATGCAGCTGTACCAATAAAAGATGCTAAAAGTATACCGGTTTTAATTTTTTGTTCTTTTAAATTCAAATTAGGAGTTATTTCTCTCTTTATCTTTCGAAGATTTATTTTATCAAGAAACTGTCCTGTTTCTTTTTTTGCAGCAATTTGTCCACCCAGATTTTCAAGAAAAGTTACAAAAACAAGATTATTTACCAATCCAAAAAATTCTGTGCAGAATTCTCTTGATGCTGTATATTTTCTGGTTTCTTCAGGAACCTGCTTGTTTGACATTGTTATGGCCGGTCTACAAATCAAATTAGCGGTTATCATAGTTGCCGCCATATTTTTAGGCGTAAGAAACCTTACAAAATTTGTCGATAAAGACACTTAACAATCCTTTTAAAAAAAATTTTCCTCCATTCTAAATATAATAAAAA
>DNRP01000013.1:0-436 GCA_003499955.1 Cyanobacteria bacterium UBA9971 | reverse complement strand
GATTGATGTTGCAATAATTGTTTGCGACAATCCTGACTGGGGAAGTTTTGAACAGGGACTTTATGAGGAATTTAAATCGAGAAATATTCCTATAATTACTGTTTTTAACAAGATTGATTTATATTCTGACGCTCCTTGTCATTGCGAGGAGGGCTATAAGCCCGACGCGGCAATCTATGTTTCCGCGAAAGAAAACATCGGGATTAAAGAACTAAAAGAAAAAATAATAAATTCCGCGCCGGAAGAATTTTTAAACGCGCCTTCTATCGCAGCTGACCTTATTCCCGCCGGAGAATTAGCGATTTTAGTTGTCCCCATAGATTTAGAAGCACCCAAAGGAAGACTTATTCTTCCTCAGGTTCAGACTATACGGGATTTGCTTGATAATGATTCAATAGTGATGGTCGTAAAAGAAAGAGAACTAAAAGAAGCCCTT
>DNRP01000001.1:564-13160 GCA_003499955.1 Cyanobacteria bacterium UBA9971 | reverse complement strand
ATTAAAGCTTAATTTAAAAAGAGGAGAACAATAATATGCTGGGGCTTTATACAAATACAAATACTTCTTACATCAATCCAAACTACGGGTACGCTCAGTCTGTTTTTAATCCGTATCAACAAACATCATCACTTTTTAGCGGATATTCAACAGGACTTACAAGCAACTCTTCATTCGGTTATCCGCAACAAAATAATTCATCATCTTTTATTCAACAATTAATATCAATGCTATTACCTATGCTTTTTGGAGGTCAATCAGCCGCTTGCTCCACCGAAGTTGAAGAAGATATAATTGATATAAGTACAAACTGTGGTGGAGATCCGCATTTTTATGTTGGAGATACAAGAGGCGGCAAAGCATCTAAATTAGCTTACGATTTTCAGGGTGAAAATAATAAAGTTTATAATTTACTTGATAACAATGATGTTTCGGTTAATGCCAGATTTATTGACGGAACTTCCGCAGAAGCAGCCAAACTTGGTATAGCAGGCGCTGATGTTGCCAGAGTAATGGGTGACATGGATGTTGAAATTAAAGGTACCGGAATCAATGTTGTCGGTCATAATGACGGAAAATTTGAAATTTATGAAAATGGCAAAAAAATAGCCGATCAAACTAACTATAAAGACGTGGAAAAGAAATTAAAAACTAAAGATATTACAATTCAACCGTCTACTGTTAGTCAAGGAATGGTAAATATTAAACATGGTAATAGATCCATTGACCTTTCAAAATCACATGGAGGAATGTGGCTTGGTGCTAACCGTATGAAAGGTGACGAAGGCTTAAACGAACAAGCATACGGAGCTCTTGACACTGACCGTGACGGTAATACAACAGGAATTATCGACACCAATAAAGACGGTAAAGTTGATGACAAAGACGATTTAAAATATAACTTAAAAAATCAAGTTATGATTGATGGCTATGGATCTGCTGCTGAAATAACTCCTGAAATTGAAGCTGCAATCAAGAAAGACCTCAAAGCAGGTTTAGCAAAAGGAGCTGTTACAAAAGGATATTCTAAAGATCACGGATATTCCGCAATGCAATGGAACGAATATGTTGGAAGAAGAATATTCAACACTGAAGATAAATTTTTAATAGCATAATATATTGCAATTAAAACAAAAATCATAAAGTAGACTGATTGAAAATTGACAGTCTGCTTTAGTTTATAGATAGTAGAGGTCTTCATCCGCTCCAGGTAATAAAAAGCCACTAAACAGCAATAGAAGAATAATTCTTGAGCAAAGACTGAGTGTTGCTGACAGCGATTTATTCCGATGCAAACCTTTAATATTCTAAATACTTCTTTGATTGTCCAGCGTTTTTTATACAAGCTGACCATATTTTTGACATTCATCAGCATTCTATTCGTTTCAAAGAAACGGTTTTTACGTCTGAAAATTTTAACTTTTGAATTGTTTTTTAAATAACCTATTTTTTCTCCATATCCACGAGGTATTAGCTTTTTAATAGGAGTATCAGACAATTTTCTATTACATATCCACCTGAATACAAAGCCCCAACCGTAATCAGTGAGTCGTTTTACGATCTTATCTATTGAATAAAATCCATCGGCTAATACAATTTTAGGTTTTAATTTGAATTCATTTCTTAATCGGGATAATCCTGGCTTATGCCACAAGGCAAAGCCTAAAAGAATTCTATGTCCTGAGCTTTCCCACAAGAAAAAGACTATTTTAAAACCATCTTCATAACCTGATGTTTTTAAATTTTTAAGTTTACGAGCATATTTTTTAAGTCCATATTTTGGATAATTGGTATCGTCAATAATTAATCGTCCGTCAGTCTTCTTTGCCAGACGAATAAATTGTGGAATTAGAAGCAACTGTATTTGCGCTATGATGTGCTGCAACAAAAACATCACCTGCGCCAATCAGCATTTGTCCTAACTGCCCGATGATTATAGGTGCTGCAAAAACCAGCAAGCTATTTATATTCTTAAAAAATTTCGTAGCCATTATAGTTAAATAATAGCGTAAAGTTATTTTGTAGAAAAATTTATGTGATAGAAAAACACTTGATTTCTGAGAATGAAAGAGTGATAGATACAGATATTATGTAAAAGAAATTATTATGCTTTTAAATAAAATCCCCCACAAAAAATCGAGTCTGAGAATTACGGATAAAATTTCAAGAAAATTCCTCAAAAACCCTTTAAAATTTATTCTCTCAACTTTAATAAACGCTAAAACCCCACCGTTGGCGGGGTTTTATGAAACAAAAGAGCTGGAAACTCTCTTGTCAAAGACTTAAAAACGGAGAAGGCGGGATTCGAACCCGCGGAGGCTTGCACCTCACAGACTTTCCAGGTCTGCACCTTAAACCACTCGGACACCTCTCCTTACTATGAATTTAATAATTATCTTACATTCTTGAGTTTATAGTCAAGGTAAAGTTTTTTTAGTTTAAAAATCAGTCCTCTGAAAATATGAATTAATTAAATAACTTCCTGTTAATTTTTCAAATAGCTATATAATTAAAATGAAATATTATCCATAAAATTAATATAAAAATTGGAAAATTTTGAAATGATTAAAATAATCATTAAACTAACAGTTATAATTTTGATTGCACTGGTATTATGCGGGTTTGAGCTTTCCTCAAAAGCAGAAGGAACGTCGGGAAAGAATTTCATCTTGCCAAAAACATTTAAAATTAACGATGAATTTTTACCACCGCTTGATGCTAAACCAAATTTGCCGCAAAATAAAACAGTTTCTACAGAACCCACCCCTATAAAAGTTATTAAACCCAATGCTGTTATAACGTCAACAAGCAATCCGAAAGTACAAACCGTTAAAACAAATTCTGTAACTACTTCTACACAAACAAAAAATAAAATTCCTGTTGTTTATAAACAGCCTGACGCAGTAATTACAACTAATCCGGCAAAAAATAATAATGTTAAATCAACAGTTATTCAGACAAATCCTATAAAAACAAACACTATAAATAAATCCGGTAATGCCACTTCAATTACAAATTTAATCAAAAATTATGAATCTTCATACGCAGACACTTTAAAATCAACTATTATAGCTCTTTCTGCGATGGGAATAATACCTGAGTCTTACAATACGGAAAAAGGTCAAATAATAGCAAAACTTCCGTCAGGCAAAGAGATTTTTATTTTACTGGTGCCTTTTAAAGAAGATACTACCTGCGTAAGAATCACACCTACAGACGGAAATTATAATATTTCCTTATATACAATTAATGAAATTTTTTCAAATATTAAAGAGAATTTACCGGCAAATTAAATTACTCGGACAATAATTATAAAATTCTTTAAACCATGCAATAAACTTTTTAACACCGCGCTTGATTGTTGTAGAAGGTTGATATCCGAGAAGTTCTTTTGCTTTAGTAATATCTGCGTAAGTGATCGGAACATCACCGGGCTGCAAAAGCCTTTTTTCCAGTATTGCTTTTTTTTCCAAATTTTCTTCAAGCAGAACAATTAAAGAACTTAACTTTATAGGACGGGATTCACCAATGTTAAAAATTTCAAATTCTGATTTATCATAGTCAATCGCAGCCAAAATTCCCTGATTAATGTCATCAATATAAGTATAATCTCGTATTGTTTTGCCATGACCAAAAACCTGCAAAGTTTTACCTTCTACTATTTGCCGTGAAAATTTATGTATAGCTGAATCAGGTCTTTGTCTGGGACCATAAACAGAAAATAATCTAAGACAAACTGTACTAATTCCGTATAAATGGCTGTAAGTATAGCAAATTTGCTCACCCGCCGCTTTTGAAGCTGCGTAAGGAGATATGGTTTTGCCGATTTTCATGTCTTCCTTAAAAGGAACGTCTTTTCTCGCGCCATAAACAGAACTTGATGACGCGAATATAAATTTTTCAACACCAAATTCTTTTGCAAGTTGAAGAAGGTTTATAGTTCCGTTAATATTGGTGTTAAAATAATCTTTAGCTTTTTCAAGAGAAGCTCTTGCACCTGTTTTTGCCGCCAGATGAATTATATGAGTTATGTCATGTGCTTGAAAAATCTTTTTTAATACAGCAAAGTCAATAATATCTTCCACATATAACTTGTAATTATGCATTCTTCGATGCAGACAAATATTATTTTGCTTAAATTTTTCCGAATAAAACGGATCAAAATTGTCTACACATACAATATTTATGTCTTCGCCGTAAAAAATCAGTCTGTCAATCAAACTACTGCCTATAAAACCGGCGCCTCCCGTTATCAAAAAAGTCTTTTTCATTTTTTATGAAAATCCTTTGCAAATCCTCTACAATTTGTTGCTTATATTGTGAGGGTTTTTTATAGAATTTTCATTATGCTATCGGGTACTTATTAGGAAGGTAATCGCCAATTAATATAAACTGTCATCCCGAATCAAGTTCGGGATCTGTCCGGCAAACAACTGAAAGCTTTAATACCAAAATGAATGAATAGATGCTGAACACCAGATAGGGGCATAAAACTACGGCTCTCAAGTTCGCTTTGTTTTGCAGCCAGTTCAGCATGACGATTTTTAATTTACGCTATATTCCTTTAAGGAGTCATAACAGCTAAACCGTTGTGAATAAGACTTATATCAACTTTTCGAGAAGAACATGCCTCGCCGTCTATATGAAATCCTGTATTAGCAGATTTAATACTTATATTGTGTGTTTTGGCATACAACACATTAGGTCCGATTTCGTGTTTATTAAATAAAATTTGAAAAAAAACCGTTAAAAATTCCTTGATATTTCTTGCATAAAGCACAAAAACATCAAGTTTTCCGTCAGAAACATCACTGTGAGGAGCTATAGAACATTTATCCCTGAACATATTTCCTGAATTAGACACTATAACAGCAGAAGCCTTTACTTTAAAACACTTATTATCCGTACAAATTTCAAATGACTTTGGTGCAAGGTTAAAAACGCATTTCAGCCCTTGAATTAAATAAGCCAGATATCCGAATTTGTTTTTCAGGAAAGAACTTGCCCCATTAACAATATCAGCGTCTATGCCATATCCTACCCTTAATACAAAATATNNCAGGGAATTATACCTAATTTTATGTTTTTGTTAACAATATATGGCAAAACAGACAAGATTGTACCGTCACCGCCAATGGCAACTACTGTATCAAAATTCTCCATACGAACAGTATTATTTAAATCCATAATATTGATAGATTTAAAACAGATTCCTCTTTCACGGAAAAGTTTTTCTATATATTGAAGTTTTTTGTTAAAGCTTCCTCTGTGAAATGGGAATGAAAACTCGAAACGTCTTCGATAAGAAGGCGCTGTAAGATTGTAATTCAATCCCTTTCCTGCTTTATCGTTATATACGAGTAAAAAATTTCTACTGCTCATGATTTATATGCCATTTTAGGAATTTATTTAAATCTGCCAAATATCATAATTTAATCATATTTTAAAACAAACAAAATAAAAAAAATTGCTTTTTCTGTTTGTTTCATTAAGTTTTGTAAATTACAATAATTGTCGACAAATAATTAAAAAAACATTAATAATCTTATTTTTCAAGAAAGTTAAGTATATACTGCATATATAGAAATTCATATTGAACAAATATTTATATATTTTTTTATAAAAACGCTTTTGTTTTTTTAACAAAAGGAATATAATTGTCAGGTGTAAAGTATATTGTAAATTACTTTAAGTAATAAATTTGATTTTTATCAATAATCTTAAAAATTATTGTAAGGAAGCACATTTAAGAGTAATTAGTAGTGACAGAAAGGGAAAAAGTAGCATGAATTGGTTAAAAAATTTGAAAATTATTCAAAAGCTTCTGGTTTTAATTAGTCTTTGTGTTGTATTTATTGGTCTGGTAGGATTTGTAGGTTATTATTTTACCAAAAAAACAGCAAGTGACATGTCTTCATTATATAATAACAGACTTTTGCCTGTAGTATGGCTAAATGACTGTAGAACTCATATTAGAGCTAATGAAACCAACATGTTGGCATTGATGTTAACAAAAGATAAATCTAAACAAAAAAAATATCTTGAGGATCTTAAAATTAGAGCGGATAAATTTAATAAAGATGTTGAAAATTATGAAAAAACAAAATTAGATCCATATGAGAAGGAACAGCTTATAGCTTTAAAAGAAGGACTTGCACAATATAGAACAGTTAGAACAGCTTTACTTGAAATGATAAAAAATGGTCAATCAGAAAAAGCTTATATTTATTTTTCTACTAACAAAGCATTGTTAGATGATACTAATGTGCATCTAAGAAATATAGCCGATTACAATCAAGAAACAGCTAATAAAGTGCATATTCAGGCAGAAAAAGATGCAAATACGGCAACGACAATAATAATTTCAGTAATAATTTTAGCTGTTTTAGTAGCAGTATCAATAGGGTTATTAATAGCAAACTTGATTGCAAAACCTGTAGAGCAAGTCGTAGCGAACTTAAAAGAAGTAGCGGAAGGCAATTTAAAGGTTAAAAATGTAGATAACAACGCAAAAGATGAAATAGGAGTTCTTGCACAAGCATTAAATGCAACGGTTGCAACTTTGAAAGGGCTAGTAGGGGCAGTGGCGCAATCAGCAGAAGATATTTCAGCAAATTCGGAAGAAATGAGTGCATCCTCGGAACAAACAGCCCAAGGCGCTCAACAAACGGCTAACAGCACAACACAGTTAGCGCAAGGCACCCAGGAAATGGCGAATAATATAAATTTAAGCCTTGAAAATGTTAATAAAATGACACACGCAATTCAACAAATAACCCAAAATGCCAATGAAGGAGCTAAAGCAACAGAAGAAGCAAAAAAATCTTCAACTCAAGGTTCTAAAAATGCAAAACTCGCCGCTGATAAAATGCTTGAAATCAAATCAGCTACAGGTAATATTGCTAATGATATAGGTGATTTGAAAAAATTGAGTGAAAATATTGGAGAAATAACAGAACTTATTAAAGGAATAGCCGGACAAACAAACCTGTTAGCTCTTAACGCAGCGATAGAAGCAGCAAGAGCAGGAGAACACGGAAAAGGATTTGCTGTTGTCGCGGAAGAAGTTAAAAAATTGGCTGGCCAAGCAGGTGGCGCTACTGCAAACATTACAGGTATGATTAAAGAAATTCAGACAAAAGTTGGTCAATCAGTAGCTGCAACGGAAAGTGCCGTTGTAAAAATAGAGGAAGGGGTTAAAATAGTTCAAGAAACAGGAGAAATACTTGAACAACTCAACCACGTATCCGAAAACGTAAATTTAAGCGCTGTAACTATAGCTAAAGACTCTCAAATATTGTCAACAAATGCTGATAATGTGGTTAGAATGATGGAAAATATCTCTGCAATAACAGAAGAAACAGCCGCAAGCGCGGAAGAGATTTCCAGTATCACCGAAGAACAAACAGCAAGTCTTGAAGAAATAAGCGCAAGTGCTCAAACTCTTGCTTCTGTTGCAGAAACACTCACAAAACAAGTGTCAGTATTCAAAATCTAGATACTTGTCATTGCGAGGGGTAAGCCCGTGGCAATCTAATAGACTCTCAATGACACTTAAAAACTAAAGGAGATGAATAATAAATGATAAAAGATTTTACCGATCAAAAAGAAATACAGCTAATAATTTTCCAGCTGGGAAAAGAAGAATATGCAGTTCCTATTACAAATGTGCAGGAAATAATAATGGTTAGGTCTGCAACAAAGCTTCCTAAAACCCCATCTTTTGTGGAAGGTGTGATAAACCTCAGAGGTCGCATTATTCCTGTTATTGACGGCAGAAAAAAATTCAGTCTTGATGTCAAAAATAATTGCAATGAAAACGATTCAAGGATTATGGTGCTTGATGTTGAGCATGAAATTATCGGATTAATTGTAGATGCCGTATCAGAAGTTATTCACCTTAAAACAGATGATATAGTACCGCCTCCTGTTGATATGGAAGACGATACGGATTTTCTGTGGGGTGTCGGCAAATTGCAAGACAGGCTGCTTATCCTGATAAATCCTCAAAAATTTCTCTCCCATAGCGAAGTTAAAGATTTAAAAAATCTTTCTAATTTTGCAAAATCTCTCAATCAATCTGAAGAAATTGTTGCAGTAGAAGTAAAAACAGCATAATAACCCTTCTGTCACAGGGAAAAAACAGCCACCTGAATTAAATCGGGTGGCTGTTTTGATTTACGAAAAAAAATAGAATTAACGTTTTGAGAATTGGAATCTTTTTCTTGCACGTTTTCTTCCGAATTTTTTACGTTCTTTAACTCTTGGATCTCTTGTTAAAAGACCTTCTGAACGCAGAATTGGCTTGTTTTCTTCATTAACAACAAGTAAAGCTCTGGAAATGCCGTGTCTGATTGCTCCTGCTTGCGAACTTACACCGCCGCCCAAAACTTTTACTCTTACATCAAAATTATCTTGTTTTTCGGTAAGAATAAGCGGCTGATATACCATCATTTCAAGCACTGCTCTTCCGCCAAAATATTCTTTAGCAGTTTTATTATTAATTATAACTTTTCCTTTACCGGGAACTAGTTTTACACTTGCAACTGCGCATTTTCTGCGTCCGGTGCCCCTGAATTCAGTATCTGCCATTATTTAATAACCTCCGGTTCTTTATATTCAACAGGTTGTTGAGCTTGATGAGGATGCTCAGACCCGACATATACTTTTAATTTGGTAAATTGAGTATGTCCTAAAGTGTTATGAGGAAGCATGCCTTTAACAGCTTTTTCGATAGGCACTCTAGCATCTTTTTTCATTTGATCTTTATAACTGATTTGTCTTAAACCACCCGGAAAACCTGTGTGGTGGTAATAAATTTTATCTGTTTCTTTTTTACCGGTTATTTTCACTTTTTCAGCGTTAATAACTATTACAAAATCACCCATATCAATATGAGGTGTGTATTCCGGTTTAATTTTTCCGCGTAAAATATTAGCTGCTAAAGATGCCAATCTACCAAGTGTGTAGTTTGATGCATCTAAAACATACCACTTAGCTTCTACTTCAAGAGGCTTTGCCGAGTAAGTTTTCATTATTGTTTATCTCCATAGTTGCTTTTATATCGTATTTTTCGTCATATCCGACCATCATAAAAGTTAATCCGCATGCTTCCGCGGTAAAACCTGCAATGGTCCTGTCTTTAGCCTCAAGAACTTTTAGCATATGTTCAGGAGGATAAATTCCTTTGCCGATTTCGATTAATGTACCGGCTATTATTCTTATCATATTATACAAAAATCTGTTTGCAATCAAATCAATATTAATAACTCCTGATTTTTCGCTTATTTCGGCATTATACATAACACATTCCTTAACGGGATTAGGAGTGTTTACCTTTTTGAAGCTGGTAAAGTCATGCTTTCCGATCAAATAATTAAGAGCTTTTCTCATTGATTCAACATTCAGTTTTTCATAAATATGACAGCTTGTTTTGTCTAACCACACTGAACGCTGTGGCTGATTATTTATTGTATATCTGTACCATCTGTATTTTGCGCTTAATTGGCTGTGAAAGGTTCTATCTACTTTCTGTACATTTTTTACGCTTAGATGCTCGGATAAAATTGAATTTAATGAATACAAAAATCTGTTTAAATTCAGTTCAAACGGAACATTAAAATGTGCAACCTGATTTTTGGCATGCACTCCCCTGTCGGTTCTTCCTGAAAAAATTACTTTAACATCATATTGCAGCAATTTTTTTAATGCATTTTCCAGTTCTGATTGAACTGTTTTTACATTAGGCTGTCTTTGGCTGCCGAAAAATCCCCATCCAACATATTCCACAATTAAACTATATCTGAAGAAATTGCTTCCTTCAGATTCAAGTTTATTATTTTCAATTTTCAGAGTATTTTCCCGCATTTTTTATACCGATTTATACTAGCTGTATAAGAGCCATTTCAGAGTTATCGCCTCTTCTTGGCGGCATTCTTAAAATTCTGATATATCCGCCGTTTCTTTCTGTGTAATTTGGAGCGACTTCTGAAAATAATTTTCTTAAGATAGTTTTTTCAGTAGCTTTTCCACCGCACTCACATTTTTTTGCATCATCTTTAGAAGGTTTAAATGTTTTGCAATCTGAACAAACAACACCTTCAATAGTTTGATCATATATGAATGCAGCAGCTTGTCTTCTTGAATGCAAATCGCCTTTTTTTCCAAGAGAAATTAATTTTTCAGCATAAGGTCTTAAGGCTTTAGCTCTCGGCATGGTGATTTGTATTTCACCATAAGCAAATAATGAGGTAGCTAATGTTCTTAAAAGAGCTTTTCTCTGGTCTGCAGGTCTTGATAATGTATGTCTTTTGCACTGGTGCCGCATTGTTATATTCCTTTATGTTTAACTGATTAATTATTATTTGTATTGTCATTGAGAGGAGGGGCAAAGCACCGACGTGGCAATCTCATAATCTTGCAATACCTTGCGATTCGCACGCTCCCGTTGGTCGTTCGGAATGACAGCAGTTTTATTCTTCTTCCAGGTTTTCAGGATTTGGCTTAAGTTTTAACCCAAAAGCGGTAAGTCTTTCGATAACTTCATCAGAAGATTTTTTACCAAAGTTTTTAATGTTTAATAAATCATGTTCAGACTTTAATAATAATTCTTCGAGTGAATTAATACTTGCTCTTTTTAAGCAGTTATAAGCTCTTACAGAAAGATCAAGCTCTTCGATACCGATTGAAGGAGTTTTTGCTTCTGGTTCCGGTTCTTCTTCAACAGGTGTTGTTCCTATAACAGTAGTTTGACCCGTCAATGAAGCTATAGGAAGGAAGTGTTCGATTAATAAATTAGCTGCTTTACTAAGCGCAACATTAACTTCAATACTTCCGTTAGACCAAACTTCAATTATAACCTTGTCAAAATCCGTTACATTTCCTACACGAGTATTTTCTACTGTATAGCTCACTTTTCTAATAGGCATATATACAGCATCCAAAGGCAACACATCAATTGAGGATGCATATTTGCTTTGAGGAAGCATATCTGTTGTTACATAGCCTTTTCCTGATTCAACAACTATGTCAGCGTGGAAGCTTCCACCTTCAGCTATAGTACAAAGTAACCAATCAGGATTTATTACTTTAACACCTGCGGGCAATTGAAGATCACTGGCTAAAACAGGACCGGATCTGTCGACATCTAATCTTAAATTATAAACATCATTGTCTTCTGTTTTAACAACAAGACCTTTGATGTTAAGAAGAATATCTGTTACATCTTCAACAACACCAGGTATTGAAGTATATTCATGAGTGATGCCTTCGATTCTTACGGAAGTTACAGCTGAGCCTTCAAGACTTGATAATAGCACTCTTCTAAGAGCGTTACCGATTGTTGTGCCATAACCTCTTTCTAACGGCTCGATGACAAACTTGCCATATATTGAACCATCAGAATCTGTTGTTGTATTTACGCATTTTATTTTTAAATCCATGACTGGTATTATAACCTCCTAGACCTACTTAGAATAGTATTCAACGATAAGCTGTTCTTTAACTGTAGGATCAATATCTTCTCTTTCAGGTAAAGATTTTACTGTTATTTTTAAGGCTGTTTTATCATATTCCAGCCAATTTACACCTTCTATCGGTGTTAATGAATCAATAATTGTTTTAATTAATTCTTCACTGCCTTTTTTAACAGAAATTTTATCACCGGCTTTTAATCTGTATGAAGGAATATCAACTATTCTTCCATTAATCATGAAATGTCTGTGTCTGATAAGTTGTCTTGACTGTTTTCTTCCGGCAGTAAATCCTGCTTTAGCAACAACGCTATCAAATCTTGATTCAAGTAACTGTAATAAAACAGTACCTGTAACGCCAGTTTTACCTGCAGCTATTTTAAAATATCTGGAGAATTGTTTTTCTGAAACCAGATATGAAAAACGACATTTTTGTTTTTCTCTTAAATGTATAGCGTATTCAGATAATTTTTTTCTGTTTTGACCGTGTTGTCCTGAACCATAAGGTCTTTTGGTTTGAGAGCATTTAGCCGAATTGCATCGATCTCCTTTTAAGAAGAGTTTTTTACCCTCATTTCTGCATATTTTACAAACTGATTCTGTATGTCGTGCCAATTTCCTTGACTCCTTGTTTTTTATTTAATTACTTAGACTCTTCTTTTCTTTGGTGGTCTGCAACCATTGTGAGGAATTGGAGTTACATCTTTAATCAATGTAATTTCAAGACCTGCTGCTTGTATTGACCTGATAGCAGTTTCTCTGCCTGAACCAGGTCCTTTTACGTACACCTCAACGGTTTTCATGCCTTGTTCCATGGATCTTTTCGCTACTAATTCTGCCGCGGATTGTGAAGCAAAAGGGGTGCCTTTTCTTGCACCTTTAAATCCACTGGTACCTGCACTTGCCCATGCTATTGCATTTCCGAGCATATCTGTTGAGGTTACTATTGTATTATTAAATGTTGATTGAATATGCACTCTGCCCTGAAGTACATTTTTCTTTTCTTTTTTCTTAACTCGAGCCTTTGGTTTAGCCATAATTAACTATATTCTCCATTATATTTATTATTTATTTCTTTTTGGAAACAGGACCTGATCTTTTTCCTCTTCTTGTTCTGGCGTTAGT
>DNRP01000001.1:0-465 GCA_003499955.1 Cyanobacteria bacterium UBA9971 | reverse complement strand
GTTAAGGCAACTACCATTCTTTTATTACGCGGAAGATCAACTCCGGCAATTCTCGCCATTTATTTCTCCTTTTGTTTATTTTTATCGCTGATTAATTACACAGGCTTAAATTATAAGTTAATAAAAACATAAAAAACATTCAAGTAAAATTTTAAAATGTCACCCTGAACTTGATTCAGGGTCTATCCATTTTGGAATTTAAGCTTTAATCCCAAGAGAGACAGATGCTGAATCAAGTTCAGCATGACAAAATGTTATCCCTGTCTTTGTTTATGTTTTGGGTTTTCGCAGATAACTGCTACTCTTCCTTTTCTTTTGATTGATTTGCATTTGTCACAAATTTTCTTAACGGATGTTCTGACTTTCACGATTAATATCCTCTCGATTTTTTATTATTTCAATCTATATGTAATTCTTCCGCGGGTTAAGTCATAAGGGGTTAACTCGACTTTAACTTTATCTCCG
>DNRP01000166.1 GCA_003499955.1 Cyanobacteria bacterium UBA9971 | reverse complement strand
TCAACCAAACGAAACCGATAACCCGAAAGATGCGATAAAGAATTTGATAAATAATGAAGCGGATGCGTTTAAGGAAAGTATTGCTGTTGCGGAGGCAGAAGACCTATTATACAACATTGAACTAGTTTATAACAGTACATGTTTTAAAAAGCGTTTGGGCTATGGATATTTTAAACAAACAACACATGATTTAATAAATAATCAATTTAAATTGTCAATTCCATTTTTAAAATCTGGTGGGGTAGAACTTTTAAATTGTGTTGATAACAATATGAAAGCGGTATTATTAGTAAGAAACCAAGCAGATGTAGTTGTAATTGTCGGTCACGGAAATGAAAGAACTGGAAGTATTGGGATGGTTGATAAAGGAAATTTGGATGATGTTATAATAAGGCCTACAAAAGATGAAGCCGCTTATAATGCCTCGTTAGGTAATCATAAGATATACGGCCTATTAAGAAACGATGGCACATCTGAGTACGATGAAGATGTAGACATCCTAATATTATCTGGATGTTCTGTTCTAGCCATGGATAAGAATATCATTGCATGGCATAGGGTGTTACCCGACGGATTAATACTTAGCTATAACGGCCGCGTTACGGCACCATCAATAAATAGCGTAATAAGTAAAATGGCTAGGTTTTTTAATTCAGTTAACAACACAATTTCAAAACCGTTGGTTTTACAGAAATGGAAAGAATATAATTTGCAAGAAATTATTGGTTTTACCTCGATTTTTAGCACCAAATATGATGGTACTCTCACATATGCCTATATAACCAATAATATTTGTGTACAGCATTATCCATACCGTGTTCCATTTAATCAATATTTACCGTATCCAGCCGGTAAAATTAAAATAATGCAAAGAGTTGTTAAAATTAAATAAAGAGGGGGATAAATAGTGAAAAAACTTATTTTATTATTTACTTTTTGGTCAGTTTTGTTTTGTTGCCCGGTATATGCACAAAACTCTTATGACGCGGCAATAAATCCAAAACTTAAAGATATATATGAGATTGTAAATACTCCTATCTATGAAAAAAATTATCTGGTAATCGATTACGCAATTGAAGTGTTAAAAAAAGATTTAGGATCTATTGATTGTTATTTTGCACTTTCAGGATTAAAAAATATTAAAATTGATGAAAAAAATTTAATAAATAAATATACCGACTTAAAAAATAAATATTTTAGCGACATAGATAATCTTGATGACGATTTTGCCGAAAAAGTAGTATTGATTTCTATTTGGGGTAGCGGAATCGATGCTCAAACTGATGAAGATGCAGAGAACACTGTTAACAGAATAATTGACATATTAACAAAAAATTTGGAATCTAGTAAAGACAGAAAAAAAGCGGCTATAATAAACTTAATGTTAACTCACGATAAAAATAAAACCATGTTTTACGTTGAAAAATTTTTAAAAAATTTTAGCGATCATCCGGCAGTACCTTTTATTAATTTGTGGAAATATAAAGTAGATAAAAAGGAGAGTGCCAGTTATATTAATGAAGTTAATGAATGGATTAAAAAATATGGTGAGCTATATACGCCGTTAGGTTGGAAATATAAAGTAGATGGATATTTTGATTTAGCAAATCACTATATTGAAATCAAAGAATATGATAAATCAAAAGACATGATTAAAAAAATAATAAACGAATCAAAAGACTATTTAATAGGAGAGCTTGCATTAACTTATGAAGGGTTCATAAACGGAACTGTAGAAATAACAATTGGTGAAGGTACTGATTTATAGTTCTTTTAGATTTAACAGTATGTTATCCTCCGGCCGGGTTCAGACGCTCGCTGTGTATGGCTCGTTTTTACAATAACAGATTTCTTGACCAACGGATAACCATTTAAACTTATGATAACCATAATTATATGAAAAAAAAATATTTTATAATTTTAGCAATCATATTATTTACTTTCTTAACCTTTTATTTTTACAATGATCTTGTATCTGATAAACCATTTATACTTATATCTTCAGAAAAAACCATAATTACATCCGTTTTAGATCAAGCAATTGATCCTTCTAAAAATTACTTATATTCTTCAGCAATGCAAATAACTTGGAATAAATTAACCAAATTTTTTTTTAAAGAAACCATAGAAATAGAAAATCAACCGAAATATATTGAAAAGTTAAATGAACATTTAAATGAACCGCCAAACATATCAGAACACTCATATACGGCCATAGCATGCACCAATAATATTGAATTAATTCAAAAAATCAAAGAAGATTTAAAAAATCATTTTAGTAAAAATTTAATTAATCCCATAAATTTTACTGGAATAATAGCATATTCTAGCATTTATAGAGAATTTTCTTTTGAAAATAAATTCGAATCCTTTAAATCCAAGTTTAAATTTTCAAGTACTGAAATTGAAATTAAATCTTTTGGAATTGAAAAATATGAAGATACTGAATATCAAAAAAAATTAGCAAACCAAGTACTTATTCATTATTATGAACATGACAAACCAGGTTATAAATATTTTGTTTTTGAATTAAAAACAAATTATTCAGAAGATTCAATTATAATTTCAAATTTTATACCACAAGAAACGATGCAAAAATCCTTTGAATTTATCAATTCTAAAATTATTTTGAACGCGACTGCAGATCAAGGTTACTTAGATTCTCTGATCATTCCTAAAATGAATTTTAATATAACACATAGATATTATGATCTAATCAACAAAAACATCAAAAATAAAACACATAATAACTTAATTATTTCTGATGCAATGACCAATATTAGTTTCAAAATCGATGAAAGTAGCATAAAATTTTCTTCGTTTTTTGAACCGCCAGTATTGGCAAATGACCCAAGACTTAATATTAATGGTCCTTTTTTCATCTACTTAATTAGCAAGAAATGTAAAACACCATATTTTATGGCTTATATAGGTAACGACGAATTGCTTATGAAAAAATAACTTAAGTCAAACAAGATTGCTATAGTCCGGCATACAAAAACACTTTTCTTTTTAGAAGTCTTATTTGCATAATCTATGATTTAATCAATATTTACGTCACACTACCAAAAACAAGTTATAAAAACCTCCAAATTATGCTATATTCTCCCACCCTCGGCTCTTTCCTGTCTCGCCCCGAGGAACGCCCGCCGCCGCCTCGCCGATAAACCGAACCTTATGTAAACTTTCGCCCGTCCTTGCGGCCGGGCTCAGACGCTCGCCGNNGCCCGCCCCAAGTGGACCGTTCCCAATCCTTTAAAATCCATGAAATTTAAAATTAGAATTTTCGAATGCGTATAACGCGTTTTAAGGGGCCTCCGATTCAACGGACGACCAAAACTACCTTTTAGTTTTTTGCGTTCGTTGTGGCTCCGCGTTCGGCCTCGAAATTTGTTATTTTTGGGGAATAGAGAAAAGGTTCTGTCTTGATTAGAATTTTTGNNATATTTTGCTTGCTTTTTTAAAAAATTTGTTATAAAATCATATCCATATAAAAACCAAATAACTCATGCTACCAACATGAGTTATCTATGGTTTGGGCCATCACTAAAATATAAAAAGCCACCACAGCTGTTATTTTTTATAATAGCCTTTGTTTATTCATTTTTAACTTATTTTACATGAATAAACAAAAATTGTCAAGCGAAAAGTGTTGGCCCTCAAAAAAAATTTTGGGGGAGATCGCAGTGAGTACTTTTAACGATTCTAAAGTTCATTCCTTTTTTACGGTCCCTAACGTCGAAAATCTTTTCGACTTTTCTTATTCAGAGTTTAAAGTTTTTTGTGCCTTACGAAAGCTTACCTATGAAAACAAAAATTTTCTGCTTTTAACCGGAACAGTTAAAGACGGACTTTTAAAGATCCTGTCTAAATCGTATTCAACCTTCAAACCTATTCAAAGAATAATAAACCGATTAAAAAACCACGGCGTTATAAATATAATTCAGGCCGGGTTATTCCCGCAAATAACATTCCTCGAAAAACCGTCCGTACCAAGCCAGCAACCTGGCAACGCGACCCAGAGCGCTACAGTAGCACCTCCCATATATATATCTAAAGAAGCACCTAAAAAAGATAAAGACGTTAATACCTGTCCTGAAGATTTAACTAAGAGTTCATTCATTCTATCTGATCAAGACAGACCGACTTCAACCGAACGAATGAACGAATCAACTATTGTTAAAACAATTAAACCTGTTTTAGATAAAAAATATATTAAGGCCTTGGAGCAACTTCCGGAGTTTAAAAAATACAGCCANNGATCCTGTTATAATCGACGATTACTGCCGCTCCATAATATTTAACAAAACATCGGCCAACATGAAAAATGCTAAATACCGGCCAATTTTAAACATTAAAAATTATTCACACTCGGCTTTGTTCAGTCAAATGAGCATTTATCATAAGCTGGACAATCCTGACTTTCCTTATGACATCAGAACCCAGGACGAGATCAACCACGAACAAAGGCAGCGCGAATCGGAAGAAAAGAAATCACTAACACAGCAAACCTTGAAAGCGATCGAGAATGCCCAGGAAATTTTCTTGAGCAAAATCAAGTATTTACAGGACCAGTTTAAAGAAAATTTCGATATGCTGCTGGTCAAAGCCAAACAGACCGTAGCTAAACTGAAAAACTATAACCCGTTATTTGTTCCGGAAGTCGAAGCCGTCGAAGAACTATACCGCAATTACAGCGTTTATGCCGGTAATGTTGCCGCCGCTTAAAGTCATACGAAAAAAAGACGATATTTTAGAGAGGTGGTAAAATATGCCAGTTAATTCTAAAAGCAATACTTTAGCAATAAAGCCTAAAACAAAGGGTAGTCAAAAGAAAAAGTTATCGGCCAGCAAAACTCAAAACATAAATTCCAAAAGTATTGCGAAAGCAATAAAGAAAGATAAACCGGATAAGTGCGAAAGCAATACTTCCGCAATAGATCATAAAACAAAGGAAACTTGCAAAAGTGTTGCGAAAGTATTGCCTAAAAATAATGTGGTTGATATGCAACTTACGCCACAGCTCAAGCAAAATATTATGAATGTTGCCCAGGCGGCGCCCGGATTAATGGAAATGCTCGATTGGTACCATAAAAAGCATAAAAACGTAATAGAAATACCGGAGCTAAAAATTAACAGCAAAGCGCTGGGCGAGGCTATAATAACTAAAACTTTTAAGATCAGTGAAAAAGCCGTCAAAAAATTCATTGAATTTGCTGAAAAACATCCTCATTTCAAACATCAAGATTTACTCGGCATGGCTCTGATTGAATTCGTTGAAAAATACCATAACTTTTAGTATTGCCGTAGCAATACTTTAGCAAGACGGCAGATAATACGGCTACATACAGAAGTATTGCGAAAGCAATTATGCTTAAATCAATCGTTTTTTGTTGAAAAA
>DNRP01000165.1 GCA_003499955.1 Cyanobacteria bacterium UBA9971 | reverse complement strand
AGGCTCTATAAAACTTACAACAGCAGCCGGTGACGTTATAATTAATCATATCAGCGCTGCTGACTTGATAACCATAATTGCAAACGGCAATAAAATTGATATCGAAACCATTGATCCCAAGAAAATAGACTTAAATGTCCTTAATGCAGGCGGACTTATTGATATCAATAAAGCTCTGGTTGCAGAAGAAGTTAAACTGATTGCTGATAATATTAAAGGAACTTTTGTAGATACAGATTCAAAGAACCCTCTTTCTTTCTATATGATGGGAACTAATGATTCAAATGTTGATACAACAGACATTAATGTAAATGCAGGTAACTTTGAAATAGAAAAATTTGCCTCGAATAATGCAAAAATCTTTTCTCATGGAGATAACTTAAACTGGAAACAGGTTAAAGTCGGAAGCAGATTTGATATAAATACTCCTAAGCGGTCTATTTTAATTAAAAATAAATTAGGACTGCTTGAAGATAACAAAGACATTCAAATTTACGCCCCTGATGGGTTCTATTTGACTGCTGATGCAAGCAAAGTTGAAACAAACGCCAAAGTTCTTGACGCGGACAGAAATCAAAGCGTTAATCCAACCATAACTAACAGTTCTAATACCGGAAATGAAAATAATAATGAAAACATGTCAAAAACCCAGGAAGATGTCGAAGAAAATTTAAATCCTACTGATATGAGGGATCAAAGTCAAAATATACGTGACTCTTTAAGATATAATATTAACGCTGACGGTGTTATTAATATTCCAAGTCTGGGTGATGTAAATATAAAAGTTACAGACATTTCATCAGGTGGGGCGGGGATTTCAATTGATAAAGATATTCCGATTGGCGAAGAAATAAATTTGACATTTAATTTTAATGGACTTGAAATTAATACTAAATCAAAAGTTGTAAGCAAAGAATACGATGAAAGTACAGGAACTTACAAATTAGGATTGAAATTTACCGATATTACTCCAGAGATTGCCGAACAAATTCCATACGCTTGTATGTCATTATAAAGAGCTGATTTTCAATTCTTTCAAATAAATTTGCCGGTGTAGCAAATTGCTATCTAAACTACAATATTCGTTTTAAGTTTTAAAAAAGAGTATCGTCGACTCTTTAAGTTCATAAAAAACCCGCTATTGGACAAGATAAGTTGCAAAATGCCTAAATTGAGCAGGAAAATTTCTATGTAAAAATAATATTTTCATAAAAAAATTATATAATAAATGTTTTTAAAATTGATTTTTAGATAAAATAAATAACATGAGAATATTAATAATTGGAATAATAATATTTTTAATAGGAATAAATACAGCAAAAGCAGAAACACTGGTATATAAAAGTGTTCTGGAGAAAGCTGTCAAAAATTCTTATGATCTTAAAATCACTGAAATTGACGTAAAGATTGCTCAAACAGAGATTAAAGAAGCAAGGTCTGAATATTTTCCTCTAGTTTCGCTAAATTACAACTCTCAATACGATAAAGACCTAACAAATGGGACTTCTTCTCTTACACCTGTCGGGGATTCTATTGTTACAAACAGTACAAGATATCTTAATGCTCTTTCTGCAGGGTTGCAGTATAATCTTTTTGACTTCGGGGTGAGAAATAAAAATCTTGATATTGCTAAAAAAGGCAAACTGCAAAAACAAACCGTCTATACTCAAAACTTCAGAGATTTAAAATTAAATCTTTCAGATGCTTATACAAAAACTCTTCTTGTCAGCAGGGAATTAAAAACAAATGAGGAGCTTCTTTCTCTTAATAAAACTCTTTTTTCAATGTATGAAAAATTATATAACTCCGGCACTGCAAGAAAAACAGATATGGCAGATCAGGCTTTGAAAGTCGCTGTTTTGATAAACAAAATTGATGATTTAAAAACCGAGCTTAAGAAAAACTTTTCTGATATTTCTTTTTACACAAAAGAAAATTATACGACTTCTGATAAGATTCTAAACCTTTTTGATGATGAAGAAGGAATAATTCCGGTAACTAACAACAGTAAAACTCCCATTAAACTTGAAATTAAAGAATCAGAAGTTCTTGATATAAATAATCTTCCTGAATACAAGCTATATCAGCTTGAAATAGAAAAGAAAAAAGCAGAGCTATCTATGTTAAAAAGGCAAAATTTGCCACAATTTAGGTTTACTACTAATTATTACTTCTATGGCACAGATAAAAACAATTATTTTCATTCTTTCGGGGATATGGAAGACAGAAGTTTAACTTTTAGAGTTTCCTCTGTTTTACCTGTTTTTGACGGGCTGAAAAATCAGGCGCAGAGAGAAAAAACAAAACTTGAAATCGAAAGACTGGCTCTGGAAAGAGATAAAAAAGTTGAATCAGTCAAAAGTTTCTATGAAAAAGCTTATCAAGAATCAATAGACTCTAATCAAAAACTTGAAAACCAAGCAAATGCTTTAAAATTAACAGAAGAAAAAATTGCAATGATAGAAAAATTAAACAAAGAGCAGCTTATAGATAAAATTTCTTATCTAAAACAAAAGTCTGACTTGATAACACAGAAATTTGAACTTGAAAAAACAAGAATAAACTCGGAAGAAGCAGCGTATAAACTGAGAATTCTTGCGGAAGCAGGAGAAGAACTTCCGGCTTCTTCTAAAACAAAAATTAAAAATGTTAAGGAGCAAAGAAATGACAAAATATACTAATGTCATTCTGAGGCATAGCCGAAGAATCTGTCTAATTAACAAATATAAGCACAATCCTAAAAGTGACAGATCCTTCGCTTCGCTCAGGATGACAGGAATAGGATAAAAATAATGCAAACAGGACTAATTTGTTTTGAATTAATAGCAAAAATTAACCAGATAAACGTTGATTTAAGGACTGTGGTTAGGGAATACGGAATTACTGACGAGGAAATTTCTAAAGAAGAACTCATCAAAATTATAAGAAACTTTGAATTTAAAGCTAAAATAAAGCAAATTTCTTTAGAAAAACTCTCAGAGAAATATCCACTTCCTGCAATGGCAATTCTTAAAGACAATTCCTGCCTTGCTGTTTTAAAAATAGATGCGCAAAATAAAAAGATGCTTGTGTTTTCACCGCTTGAAAAAAACTCAAAAGAACTGACTTTTGAAGAGTTTGACGAGATTTCCACAGGTGAATTAATTGTTATAAGTCATAAAATGATTAATTCACAGATAAAATTCGGATTTAAATGGTTCTTTAACGAAATAATGCACTATAAAAGAGTAATGGCGGAAGTTATGCTTGGCTCTTTTATTATACAACTTTTCGGGTTGATAACACCTTTATTTACGCAGGTAATTCTTGATAAAGTCATAGTCCATCGCAGTATGACAACTCTCGACGTTCTTGCTTTCGCTTTTGTTGCGGTAATGATATTTGAATTTCTTTTAAATGTCAGCAGGAAATATATTTTCGTTCATACTGCTTCAAAAATCGATGCCAAGCTTGGCGCTAAGCTTTTTAAACACTTATTTAACTTGCCATTTGTATATTTTGAAAGCAGAAAAGTCGGGAACATAATCTCAAGAATAAGGGAACTTGATCAGATAAGAAATTTCATTACAGACAAGTCGGTTTCTTTAATAATAGATCTGTTTTTCTCGACGGTTTTTGTTGTAATTATGTTCTTTTACAGCATGAAACTTACTTTTGTAGTGCTTGGATTCGTGGCATTAATTGCCATACTTTATGTAACAATAACTCCCGAGCTTAGAAAAAGGCTTGAAGACAAGTTTCAAATGGGCGCTCAATCTAATTCTTATCTTGTAGAATCAGTTACAGGAATCCAGACAGTAAAATCCCTTGCCATTGAAGGTTCTATGCAAAGAAAATGGGAAGATTATCTTGGAGATTATGTCAAATCAGGGTTTAAACTTTCTAATATGGGAAATATCGCCTCTGCAATATCGGGATTATTCCAAAAAGCAATGACAATATGCATTCTTTACTTCGGGGTAAAGCTTGTAATAGATAATAAATTAACTATAGGTCAGTTAATAGCTTTCCAGATGTTTGCAGGACAATTTACAGGTCCGATTCTAAGGCTTGTAAATCTCTGGAATGAATTCCAACAGGCACTTTTAGGAGTTGACAGACTTGGGGATATCCTGAACCACCCTGTAGAAATCCAGTCAAGCAAGCTTATAACCCTTCCACAACTTCAGGGAAGTGTGAAATTTGAAAATATTTCTTTTAAATATTCGGTAAATACCCCAAATGTTCTTGAAAAATTAAGTTTTGACATAAAGCCGGGGATGAGTGTAGGAATAGTCGGTAGAAGCGGCAGCGGAAAAAGCACCGTAACAAAGCTTATACAAAGACTATATCTTACAAATGAAGGCGCTATTTATGTCGATGAGGTCGACATTCGCCACATGAACCCTCTTTGGCTAAGGTCAAATATTGGCGTAGTGCTTCAGGAAAACTATCTATTTTCGGGAACTATAAGAGAAAATATAGCTATGCCAAGAACTGATGCTCCGATAGAGCTGATTATTCACGTTTCAAAGATAGCGGGAGCCCATGAATTTATATCCCAGCTTCCTGAAGGATACGATACAATTGTCGGAGAAAGAGGCTCAACTCTTTCAGGCGGACAAAAACAAAGAGTGGCAATTGCAAGAGCTTTAATCACCGACCCTAAAATCTTAATTTTTGATGAAGCAACATCGGCTCTTGATTATGAGTCAGAGCGAATAATTCTTACTAATCTTGATAAAATAAAGCAAGGAAGGACAACTTTTATTATTGCTCACAGACTTTCAGCGGTTAAATCCAGTGATATAATTATAGTTCTTGAAAAAGGACAAATAATAGAATCAGGAACTCATCAAGAGTTAGTCGCTAAAAACGGCTATTATCAATTTCTTATTGACCAGCAGGAAGGGGTAAAATCCTAAATGATAATTAAAAAAATTAAAGAATTAATAAATAAAGACGATTCACATGAATTTAAGCCAACTCTTTCAGAAATAGAAGATAATCCGGTAAGCCCGCTTGGTCTTTTTACTTTCTGGACAATCGTTGCCTTAATCATAATAACTGTTTTATGGCTGATTATAGGAAAAGTTGATGTTGTGGTTTCAGCAAGAGGCATAGTGATTCCAGATGGCGAAGTTAAAATCATTCAGCCGCTTGATACAGGCTCTATAAGACAAATTCTTGTTAAAGAAGGAGATTTTGTCAAAGCAGGGCAAACTTTGATGGAAATAGACCCTTCCAGCACAGAGCCTGCTTTAGAGTCTTCAAAAGAAAATCAACAAAACATCCGCCTTGAAATAAAAAGACTTAACGCTCAAGCAAACGGCAGGTCTTTCATCTCGACAGGCGGTTCTGACACAGCCGCAACACAGAATGAGCTTTACTCTTCAAGCATTTCAAGTCTTAACGAGCAATTAAAAGCTAAACAGGAAGATTTAAAAAGTACAGAAGAAGAAATTAAATCCGCTCAAACCGAGCAGGTTAATTATCAAAATCTTTTAAATACAAGCTTGGAGAGAGAAGTAAGGCTTAAAAAAGTTATAGATATTATCTCAAAAGATGAGTACACTAAAGAAGTTAACAATATCCAGTCATACAGGACTGAAATAGATAAATTAAAATACAAACTCCAGCAACTAAGCTATAAAAAGCTTCAACTAAATAATGAAATTGCCTACACTAAACAAAACTTTAAATCCGAAACCCTTAAAGAGCTTGCAGATAAACAAAAGCAGGAAATCCAAATAAAATCAGAAGTTGAACAAATAGAGTTTAAAAATAAAAAACAAAGTATAACTTCTCCTGTAGATGGTTATGTTGACAAACTTTTAATTCATACAATAGGCGGCGTTGTAACACCTGCGGAGAAATTAATTTCTATTACACCGTCAAATACTCCTCTTTTAATTAAAGCTACTGTTTTAAATCAAGATATAGGCTTTGTAAAAGAGAAAATGCCTGTTCAAATCAAAATAGACACTTTCAGTTTCCAGAAATACGGATTGCTTAAAGGTGTTGTTAAAAGTGTTTCAAAAAGCAGTATTCAGGATGAAAAACTTGGTCCTGTTTATGAAATTTATGTTACTCCTTTAGAGCAGACTCTTATCGTGGAAGGAAAAAAAGAAAAAATAACCCCGGGTATGAGCCTTTCTGCGGAAGTTAAAGTCGGAAAGAGGCGCATCATCGAATTCTTTATCTATCCGCTAATTAAGTACCTCAACGAAGGCATAAGCGTCAGGTAATCTGTAAATTTAAAAGTTGGCTTTTACTGTAGAAAAGGGGATTTTATTTGTGTGCATATTTTGTTTTTGATGATAAAATTATTGCGGTGTTTTAATAGCGGGAGGGTAAATAATGCAATATACTCAAGCAAATATCGGCAGAATTTTTGCAGTAAGATTTGATGCGGAAGAAGATCTTATCACAGAACTTAAAGATTTAATAAAAAAAGAAAATGTTCGATCAGGCGTAATTCATCTTATCGGCGCGCTTACAAATACAGATGCGGTTATTGGTCCCAAAAAGAAAGAATATCCTCCAAATCCTGAATGGTGGAATTTTAAAGATGCCAAAGAAATTATCGGACTCGGAATTTTTGCGTGGGAAGACGATGAACCTAAAATTCATTTTCATGCCGGATTTGGGAACAAAAAAGAAACAAAACTTGGCTGTATAAGAACTAAAGCAGAAGTTTATCTTACTGTTGAAGGCATAGTACAAGAATTTATCGATACAAATATTACCAGAAAGCTTGATGAAAGATACAATGCCAGTTTATTAAATTTTGAATAGAAATTGAAATAAAATTTTAAATTACTTAAAACATTTGCATGATAATATAGGTAATAATGTAGATGATTTTTATTATTTAATGTCAGAGTTGAAAATATTATGGAAGAAAGAATAGAAAAGCTTCCGCCTCAAAGTATTGAAGCAGAACAGGCAGTTGTTGGAGCTTTACTTATTGATCCTAACGCAATAACAAGAGTTGTTGAGTCATTAAGACCTGACAGCTTTTATAAGCAGTCACACAAATTCATTTATTCTTCCATAGTATCTCTTTTTAACAATAATGAACCTATAGATATTGTTACTGTATCAGAACATTTAAGAACTATAGACAAGTTGGAACTTGTTGGTGGAAGGGCTTACATAAACGATCTTGCCCTTTCTGTTATTACATCTGCAAATCTTGAATATTATTCCAAAATTGTTAGCGAAAAATCCGTATTAAGAGAACTTATAAAAGCCGGAAGCGAGATTGCTTCTCTTGGTTATGAAGATGAGCATGTTGAAAAAGCAGTAGATCAGGCAGAACAGCTAGTTTTCGCAATTTCGCAAAGAAAAAATTCAACTAATTTAACACATGTCGGGGAAATCGTCCTTGATAGCTACAACCAAATTGAAAAACGTTACAACAATAGAGATGAATTAACAGGAATCCCTAGCGGGTTTTATGATTTAGACAGTTTAACGGCAGGATTTCAGCCTTCTGACTTAATAATTGTAGCGGCAAGACCTTCAATGGGAAAAACGGCTTTTTGTCTTAATATTGCCCAAGAAGTAGGTATAAGAAAGAAAAAACCTGTATGCATCTTTAGTCTTGAGATGTCAAAAGAACAGCTTGTGCAGAGGATGCTTTGCTCTGAAGCAGAAATAGATTCTAATCGCCTAAGGACAGGGCATATGCATACAGATGACTGGTCAAAGCTGGCTAAGGCAATGAGTGATATGGGAGATTGTCCTATATTTATTGATGATTCTGCGGGCGCAACAGTTACAGACATAAGAGCAAAATGCAGAAGGCTTTGTATGGAGCAAAAAGAGCTGGGATTAGTAATTATCGACTATTTACAGCTTATGGAAGGCAGTGGTACAAAGAAATTTGACAGGGTACAGGAAATTTCACAAATTTCCAGAGGACTAAAAAACCTTGCCCGAGAATTAAGAACGCCAATAATTGCACTTTCTCAGTTATCGAGAGCTGTAGAATCAAGACAAAACAAAAAACCTATGCTCAGCGATCTTAGAGAAAGCGGAAGTATTGAGCAGGATGCTGATATAGTTATGTTTATCTACAGGGAAGAATATTATGAGCCTGATAATGTAGACAAAAAAGGTAAAGCAGAAATAATCATTTCCAAGCAAAGAAACGGTCCTATAGGCAGTGTTGATTTGCTTTTTCAAGGCAGCATAACTAAGTTTAAAAACCCTGTAGCCGCTAGAACTAATGTTTTTTAATATCTTTTCATGCCAGGTTCGGATATGTGTTCAAGAGCTTCGAATGTTTCGTGCTCTTCATGTCCTTTAACTGCAACATCGCCAAGCGTTATTAATCCAAGAAGTTTATGGTTATCATCGACTATGGGGATTCTTCTGACCTGGGACTTGCTCATTTTGTGTATAACAGTATCCAAATTATCATCAGCATGGCACGTAATAACGTTTTTAGTCATGAATTCGCTTAAAAAAGTCAATTCGGGTTCTTTATCGTTTAAAACTGTATAAAAAACTATATCTCTGTCAGTTACAATTCCTTGTAAAACATTGTTTTTATCAACAACGGGTATAACACCGCAATTTAATTTTTTCATTAGCTGAACAGCTTCCTTTATGGTGCTTTCAGGATGACATGCTTTTATCTCTTTTGTCATTATTTCGCTGCATTTCATGATTTTTCTCCCAATTAAAAAAATGACAGTAATTTATAAGTGTCATAAAAAATACTATCACTTTTTTAAATTTAAACATTGATATTAGTGCTTAAGAGAAAATACTAAAATTCTAATCTGTCATCTAATTCGTTTTTTGAAAGACATCTTGTAATAATTCATCAAGATTTTTTCCTTCTTGAATGTTTTTTGCAGTTGTTTCAGCAGTATCAAAAAATGGATTTAAAAGTTTTTTAATCTTTAACGATTGAGGCAATTCGCAAAAATTAACATGAGGGGAGATTCTTTCTTTAGCTGCATTTACAATATATTTAGCACTGTCAGGATGTATGTTAGCTTGTACAAGAGTTTTTTCGGCCGCTTTGCATATATGGCAACCAAAAGCCGGCGAAGAGGTTGTCCTGATTGAATTAATCTGCATTTTATCTCCTTATATTTGAAATTGTATTCATATTAATATAAGAGTCCTGAAAGAAAAAATTGTCTTTATTTAAATATTAAATTACAAAACTGTTACAAATCAATGGAAATAGCTATAAATTAAATTTATAATTTAATATTTAAACTGTCATTGCGAGGCTTGCCTTGTCTTTAAAATGCAATAATTGAACTAATAAAGCAATCTTCCTAAAGACAATTTTTTAGAAAATTACTTCGCAAGATTAATTTTAGTTTATTGCCCTGCTAAATGGTTCTCAATGACAACAAAAGCTTTTAGACAACGACTGCTTCTTGTGAAGATTTTTGTTTATCAGGTGTTAAATAAATATATTTAGCGTCATTAATACCGTCAATTTGTTTAATTTCCGTTAATAACTCAGGACAAATATGCTCATCAGTTGTTATAATCATTGTTGACTCAACACCGGCGGTTTCTTCTTTTTTGGCAACCATCATCATGCTTATGTTGACGTTGTTATTTCCAAGTACAGTGGAAACTTTCGCAATCATACCCGGTTTGTTATGGTGCGGTGCAATTAAAATATGCTTTGCAACTTCAAAACTTGTGTTGAAGTCATCAATTTGAACGATTCTCGGAGTTTTGTCGGCAATCATTGCACCACAAACAGAATGTGAGCCTGCATCCGTAATTAATTTTACAGTTATAAGCCCTACATAATTTGTGGATTTCTCTGATTTGGAGTCAATAACTTCAATGCATCTTTGTTTTGCAACAATTGGAGCATTTACATAATTAATTCCTTCGTGGCTGTGGGAAAGTATGCCTTTCAGCACTGCCACTCTTAAAGGAGATGAATCATAGTTTGCAAGATTTCCTCTTGTTATGATTTCAACCTGTTTAATGCCGCCTTCACTTATTTGCCTTGCAAAAAGCCCGAGATTTTCGGCGAGGTTCATGTATTCTTTTACAGGCTCTAGAATATCAGCTCTGAGCGAAGGAATATTTACTGCGCTTCTGGCGGATTTACCGGAAAGTACATCTCTTATTTGCTCTGCTACGTCTATTGCAACGTTTAATTGAGCTTCTTCGGTACTTGCACCCAAATGCGGTGTCATTATAAGATGACCGTCGGTTTTTAACAAAGGATGATTAGGATCTATCGGTTCTTTTTCAAAAACATCAAGTGCTGCGGCGGCAACCTGTCCTGATTCGATAGCTTCTTTAAGGGCATCTTCGTCAATAATTCCGCCTCTTGCACAATTTATAATCCTTACGCCTTTTTTCATCCTGTTTAAAGTGTTTTTATTGATAAGATAAGCGGTTTCTTTGGTTTTTGGGACGTGAATCGTAATAAAATCGCACACTCCCCAGAATTCATCGAGGTGTTTTACATAAGTTGCGCCGATTTCCTCGACTCTTTCCTTTGTAACATACGGATCATAAACAAGAACTTTCATGCCCATAGCGACTGCTGTTTTTACCACACGCGAACCTATTTTTCCAAGTCCTACAGTCCCGAGAGTTTTATTAAACACTTCTATTCCTGTAAATTTAGAGCGTTCCCACTTGCCGTCTTTTATAGAAGCAGCAGCTTCCGGGATATATCTTGTCATTGAAAGCATTAACGCGATAGTATGTTCGGCAGCTGCTGTTGTGTTTCCTTCCGGGGAATTTACAACAATAATACCTTTGTTTGTAGCGGCTTCCAAATCAATATTATCAACGCCTACACCTGCTCTACCTATAATTTTCATATTTTTGCAAGCTTCCATTATTTTTGGAGTTACTTTTGTCTGGCTTCTCACCATAAAACCATCATATTTACCGATAATTTTTATTAATTCGTCTTCAGATAAAGTTTCGCCAAAATCCACATCAGCCACTTTTGAAAGAATATCTCCCGCAATTTTATCAATTTTATCCGTAATTAAAACTCTTGGTTTCATAATAACTCCTTTTCTCTAAATATTTCATGACTATAAGATACCATTTTGATAAAAGAAAATAAACAATCTTAATAAGAATTTTATAAAATCATGGCAATTTTTTATATTCAGGTGTTTTAAGTAAACTGGCTATATTTATTATGAAGGAATAATTATGCTAAAACCGTTTTGCTTTCCGAATTTAATTACATTTAAAGGAAATTCGGATGTTAAAAAAGCAGACTTAAATAGAAATAAAACTATTACTATTCTTGGCTCTTCTCGTTCCACAGAAGCACTTAAGCCCTATGAAACATTCATTTATGATGTTTCAAGCGAGCTTGTCAGAAAAGGTAACACGATTTTAACAGGTAATGGCAAGTTTGGAATTATGGGCGCAGCTTATAAAGCTGCTAAAGAAATTGAAAAAAATAGAAATCAAGCAATAATTATGATTCCTCCGTATGGGGATGAGGATTTTGAAAATTGCGTTGTTATTGACAAAGCAAAATCTGAAGACGAAAGAATTATTAAATTTGATTATTCATCGAAAATTAAACTTATTAATCCGGGAGGCGCGGCTACTCTTAAAGAATTTACTTCTTTCATTGAAAGAAAATATTCAAGAGGGAAAAATTTGCCCAGCAAATTATACCTAATAGGCGATAAACCTTTTATCGGAATGAGAGAACAGATTAAAACATTAGAAGATCACGGTTATTTAGGACAAACAAAAGCTGAAGATCTGTATTCTCCTGTAAAAACTTTAGATAAAGTTGCTCTTGTTAATGATATTTTGCGAAACCAGGATAATGTTTTTGCCGAAAAAATTGATTTATTAAACAAAAACAGTGAAAAAAATGCAAATATAACAAAACATAAAAATAATTATTTAATATTTCCCGGAGGACTAAAAACTCTTAAAAGAGCAGTTTCATTAATTACTGCGGCGCAATATACAAAAAATAACGAAAAACCAAATATATTTCTAGTCGGAAAAGATTTCTACGCAGGACTTGATAAACAATACCACGATTGCAGTAATATGGGTTTACTTGGAAAGAAAAAACCTGAAGATTTATATACTTTAATTGATAAAAATGAAATAGGTTTTACCGATCTGACAGTTCCGAAAAACATATATACCGCTTCAAAAATAAATTTGGGATTTTAACAACCAATAAAAAAGCGGTATTCGATAGTAGGAGCGTTATTTTCGGAAACGATGAGTTTTCGAAAATATAAACTCATTTTAGTATAACTTTAAATATTATTTACATACAAACTTTATTTACATATAATTAAAGTTTAAATAAATTAAGGAGGTTTGTATGTCTATTATAAATCCTGTTGACGGTTATATGTCAAGAAGTTTTGCGTCACCATCTTATGAGCATGTTTCCCTTGGTTCAGGGCTTAGAGGAATCATATTTTCAATTTGTGCTGCTATTTCCTTGCTATTAATGTTTGGTATTTTTGCTGCAACAGGGATGCCTTTTGGAATAATTATAATTCTGGAAGCAATTATATTAGCTACTATTTCAACTCTTGTTTCCGGTATTAGAATTACCGCGCAATGGGAAAGAGCAGTTATTCTTAGATTTGGCAGCTTTCACTCCGTGAAAGGTCCCGGAATTATATATGTTATTCCAATAATTGATTATGCAAAATTTTTGGACATGCGGGTTTTAACCTTAAATATCCCAAAACAAAGCGTAATTACAAAAGATAACGTGCCTATAGAAGTTGATGGCGTAGTATTTTTCAAGATTGAAGATGCGGAAAAATCAATAGTAAAAATTCAGGATTATAGGTTTGCAATTTCTCAATATGCTCAAAACTCTCTTAGGGATGTTCTTGGCGGATTGAGCCTCGATGAAGT
>DNRP01000168.1 GCA_003499955.1 Cyanobacteria bacterium UBA9971 | reverse complement strand
AAGCCCCGCTTCAAGCTCGGCGGAATTTGTGGAATCAAAAGACAGTTTTACGTCAGGAATTTCTTTTAAAATAGTTGATGCAAGCCATTCCATAGTGCCTGCCCACCCTTTTCTTGCAGGTCCGATATTTAAGTCTATCCAGTCAACTCCCGCTGCTGCCTGTCTTTTTGCCATATCTAAAACATAGGCAGTATCCCTATTTTCTATGGCTTCTCTTGTTTTTTTTGAGATTATATGTATATTTTCGCCTATTAATTTCATTTTTTCTCCTTTTGAGTTTATTAAACATTAACTTTGTCATCCTGAGCAAAGCGAAGGATCTGTCTTTCTTGGAATTTAAGCTTTAATGCCCACACAGACGGATTCTTCAGGCTAAAGCCCTCAGAATGACAATATCTGTTTATAGAGTGTCTTTATCATATCTAAGACAATGAAAAATTTTTGTAAAGTTTTGTTAAAAAAACAGGTAAAGTATCAATTTTTATATTCAGCATTTTTTAAGCATATGTATTAAAAAAACAGGAGATAAAATAATGAATATTTCATCAAATTTTAATCAATCAGTAAATCTTCTTGGGTTTTCAGGCAAAAAACAATATACTTATGAAGAAAATCAGGAAGCAGGTAATTTTAATCCTCAAAAACTTAAACCTCTTGATGTAGTTTCTGTTAATGACTATGGAAAAGCAATGAATGGCTGTTTAAAATCTGATGATACGGGAATTGTTTTAACAAAACCTGATAAAGAAGGGAAATTAGATGTTTTAGTTTTAGGAGATTATCACCGTGAAGTGAAAACTCTCAGTATTAATCCTGAAAGAGAAGATGATAAAATAGTTAGGAATTTTGGAACAATAAATAGATTAGCATAGAATAAATCACAAATTTTGCAATTTAAACAGCTCTAAAGTATTGGAAAGAAGCATGGCTATTGTCATAGGTCCTACCCCTCCGGGAACAGGCGTGATATAGCCGGCTTTTTTTTCTACTTCCTCAAAATCAACATCACCGAGTAGTTTTCCATCTTCCATTCGGTTAATTCCTACATCTATAACTACAGCTTCTTCTTTAATCCAGTCAGCTTTTACAAATTTAGGAATTCCCACCGCAGCAACAAGAATATCAGCCTGAGAAGCTATTTCTGGAAGGTTTTTTGTCTTGCTATGACAAACAGTTACAGTAGCGTTTCTGTTAAGAAGCAAATAAGAAAGCGGTTTCCCGACAATATTGGAACGACCGATTATAACAGCGTGTTTTCCTTCGATTTCAATATTATTTTCTTCAAGAAGCTTTATTATTCCGTAAGGAGTGCAGGAAATCGCGTAAGGTTTTAGTCCTATAGCAAGTCTTCCGATATTTACAGGATGCAATCCGTCAACATCTTTTTGGGGAAGGATTTTTTCGATAATAGCATAGGCATTAATATGCTTTGGTAGAGGAAGCTGAACTAAAATTCCGTTAACATTTGTATCCAGATTAAGAATTTCAATTTGTTTTTCGAGGTCTTCTTGATTTATAGACTCTTCCAGTTCAATAACCCTCGAATTAAAGCCCGCCAGTTCTGCCGTATGTTTTTTCTTTGACACATAAATCCGGCTGGCGGGATTATTTCCGACAATTATAACAACTAAAGTCGGTTTTCTCTCTTGATTTAAGACTTCCTGCCTGATTTTTTCAACGATTTTTGCGGATAAATCTTTGCCTTTTATTAAAACAGCCATAAATTTTCTCACTTTTTGTATTAAATAAAAATAATTTTATCACATCAAAAATCCTAAAATTTAGCAATTATTCTTAATTTTTTGTTTTTAAAATAATAGTTGCTTAAATTTTGGTAAAAAAATTTTTATGCTTACATCCTTAATCAATAATTTTAAAGTAAAGTTTAAAAACGATAACACAGATGTTTTTAAGCATGATAAGTCCTGTTATAAACTGCCTGATATGAAGCCCGATACTTTTGAAAGAAACTTTAAGCCTGTCAAAGAAGTTAGTTTTGCGGGAAAACCGTCAATTCATGCCGAAGAAATAGAAAAATTATTAAAACAGACAATAGAAAGAATTATCTCTGAACCTGAACCTGAAAAGAAATATAATATCTGGATAAAAACAGCCGTAGAAATAGAATCAACTATAAATAAGCTGTTTAACCTAGAAGAGAAAAGTCAAACTCCTAAATCGAAATCAAAGGCAGCCGCAAAAATAGAGATAATTCTAAACAAGCTGTTTAATTTGGAGAAGAGGAAAAAAGCTGCAAGAGAAGACAAAGAGGTCTTTGTTCGTGTTTTAAAACACGAACAAAGACCTTCGTTAGCAAATATACAAACACCTCTTAGCAAGGCTAAAAGAAAATTCTCAACCCCCGTTCCCTTGCCTGAAAATTATAAAGAAATATACGAAAAAGAAGCTGCGGAACTTGTTAATATTTATAAAAGATACCAATTTTTTATAAAATCAGGCTTGTATAAGTCCAATAAAGGTTTGCCTGTAATATTTGGTCTTGCAATGGACTTGATTAAAGGAAAAACAAAAACATTAGAAATTGAAGGCGACGAACTTCTTAAAAATACAAAATTAAACCTGAAAAATACTGAAATTTATACGATTTTGTCAAATATATCTCAAAATGCAGCAAAGTATTCCAAAAACAAAGGGGATATAAAAATCAGGTTTGAACTTGAAAAAAGTGCTGACGGCAGAGATATGCTGAACTTTTCCGTTCAAGACAACGGCATAGGCATACCAAAAGACCAGTTAAAAACAGTTTTGGAAGGAATACGCGCTTCCAATACAGAAGATTTTCAGGGAACAGGCTTTGGATTGCATCTGGTAAACAAAATTTTGAAAAAAGCAGGCTCAGAAGTAATGATAGAATCAGAATTAGGAAAAGGAACAAAAATAACCTGCCCTATTCCAATTTCAGCTGTCCCAAAATGGTAAATTCAGTCTAAAAATCAATTCCTGCGCGGAAAGTCCGAGCGAATCAGAACCATGTGTCACGTCTTCGGTTTCCAGTTCTTCTTCGTAAGGCAAAACGCCGAGTATATCAAAATCATACTCCATCATTATCGCCGTAATATTCTCTGGAACCTGAAAATTTCTTACTTTGTTTAAAACCACCCCAATTTGACCGGGAGTGGCGTATTTTAAAGATGATTCTCTTATTTTTATCGCTGAATGAACAGATGTAACAGTCGGTTCGGCTAAAACAAGAGTCACGTCAGGATAATAATTTACAAGCTGATTTACGTAACTTAAGTCGTATTCGCAGTCAATAATAACCATATCATAGCTTTTAATAAGCTTTTTCATGGCATCTTTAATATATCGTGCGGTAATACAGGTGCATTCTTCGGTAAAGACAGGACCTGAAACTAGTAAGTCTGCATCATTGGAAAGATTTATAATGATTTCATTCAACATCCATTCGATAAGTTCACTTTTTTTNNGTATTCTTTACATCCAGCCCAAAAATACTTGCAAGATCGCGCCCTAAGGTATTATCAACAAGTAATACGGATTTTCCCGGATATTCATTATGTAAAGCTGTAAAAAGTGAATGAGCAAATGCTGTTTTTCCGCTGCCGCTTTTTCCTACTACTGCTATAGTTACTGTCATATTTAATATTTGTTCCTTAAAAATACTGCCAGCTCTGAAGTTAATCTCATGGCTTTTTCAGCCTGCGCTTCAGTAAGGCTTCCCGCGCCACATGAAGGAGTTATGATTGCATTTTCATTGATTAATTTCTCATCAACCCCTTTATTTACGAGATAAGTCTTTGCTTCCTCGAATTTATTCGCCAGTATTTCCATATTTGCAGATTCAAGAGCATCCACGTCAAGGGTAGGAATGATTCCCCAAGCAATTTTACCACCTTTTTTAAGGAAATTCTCTATTTCTTTGCTGAAAAGACTCAAACTTTCGCCGAAATAAAACCCGTCAAAGTTAAGGATATCAACGCCGCTTTCTGTAATCAAAGACCAGTCGCTTTTTCCGCAGCAATGAATTCCTACAAGCGCGCCATTTTCTTGCAAAACAGAAGATATTTCTTTTATACCGTTTATGACATCTTCTTTTTTAACGGTAATAAAGGCAGATGCTCCGTACTGGGACATTGTCGGCTCATCCATAAAGATAATAGGCTTGCTGTCAGGAGAAGATTCTTTGAATTTTTTCATCAGCCAGAGAGCTTTTAGTGTAAGTCCTTTAAAAGCAATTTCTTTGAGGGTTTCATCATAAAAAATACATTTCTTCTCCCTGTCTACAAGAGAAGTCCCGAATGTAAAAGGTCCCGTGATTTGTCCTTTCACAAAAGCAGGTTTTGTTTCTTTGAGTTTTTTAAGAAAAAACGGCAATGTTGAACAATGATTTTCCGAAATAGCGTATTTTTCAAGAACATCAAAGTTTTTTTCGTTCACGATACTTTCATAATCAAGAAAAAACTCTTCCAGTTCCTCAAAAAAAGTTTCTGAGTCTTGCTCCATATACCAGCGGTTGTCGGCTTCATCAAAAACAATTCCGGGAATATTCTCGTTATACTGGGAAAGCATATCCTCTTTCGGGCTTACATTTGCAAGCTGACCTANNCTGCCTATAGCTGTTGGTGTAAATTTTATTTTTATACTCAATTTTAATCTCCACTCTATTTTTATTGTCATTGCGAGGCATTAAGCATTTATAAAATCAATTATTTAAGAAGCTATCTGGTTAAAGTTTTTTTCTGGAGCTGTCATTGCGAGGGCTTTAGCC
>DNRP01000089.1 GCA_003499955.1 Cyanobacteria bacterium UBA9971 | reverse complement strand
GGAAATACGGAAGAATTATTAGGTCTTGATAACAAAAAAAATATCAAAAAATCAAACTTAAGCAGAATAGATATTTCTGCATTGCCTGACAGGCTTCCGGATTTTAGAAATTCATCAAAAACAAAAGATAATATTCTTTCAGATTGGCTTATTAACTGGATTAATTCCGGTTTAAAAGAAGACAAAATAAGACCAAACCAGTTATTACCGCAAAAAAATATTATTGCTAATAAAGTGAATGTCAGTATAGGTACTGTTCAAACAGCAATCAGGATGATTGAAGACATGGGATATGTTGAATCAAAACAACGCATCGGCACATTTATTTGTAACAGAACAAATCCTGATAAAGAATTAAGAAAACAAACCTCTAAAAGAGAAAATGCTATTGAAGCTTTAAAGAAAGTAATTTATCAAAATAAATATGAATTAGGTACATTACTTCCATCTTCAAGAGAACTTTCAAAAGTTATCGGCAGCGCGCCAAATACAACAAGATTGGCTCTTGAATATCTTGCCAATAATGGATTAATTGAATCGAAAGGTTCAAGAGGAAATAAATCAAACTGGATATTAAAAGAAATTCCTCAAATAACGGAAGAAGATACAGAAACTTCATCAGAACTTGATACTGATACTCTTGTAGATCAAGTAGAAAGAGATCTTAAAGAACTTATAGTTCAACAATATAAAATTGGCGATAAATTAATGTCTCACTATGAACTGGCTGATACACTTAAAGTAAGCATAAAAACAGTTCATGACGCAATGAAAAGACTGGTTGAACAAGGCATACTTCAATCAAAAAGAGGCAGATACGGCACATTCATCTTGCGTTTGCCATCGGACAAACAATTAATGACAGGTAAAGAAAGTGAAATCTTTGCTCCCGCATTCCAGGCAAGCCTTTACAACTATGAAAAAGTTGAAATTCATCTTAAACAATATATTAAAGAAAATTATCAACTTGATGACAAACTTCCTGCAATGGGCAAACTTGCGTTAGATCTCAAAGTAAGCAGTAATACAATCAGAAAAGCTCTTCAAAGAATTTCCGAGCAAGGTATCGTAAAATTCTCAAGAGGCAGATACGGAGGAACTTTTGTAACGAACATGCCTGAAGAAATTGAAGAAAAAACCGCTTCACTCACATGGTTATCAATCAATCCCGAAGTGGCAAATATTTATAGCACAATTAAAAAATAGTAAAATTATAGAAATAAACGAAGAAGCCTGCAAACGCAGGCTTCTTCGTTTATTTTAATTTAAAATCCAAACAGATAAGCTTAAACCTACTGAAAAACTAACCCATAATAAATATGGAACTAAAAAATAAGATGCATTTTGAGATAATTTATAGAATTTATAAAAAGTAAAAAATATTGACAACCAGAGCAAAAATATTACAAAAAACCCTCCGATGATAGACCTTAGACCAAAAAATACAGGCGACCATAAAGCGTTTAAAAATAACTGAACTCCAAATAGAATTAAAGCTTGTGTTTTTCTGTTTGAATTTTCTGTATTTAAAACCATAAACAAGGATATTCCCATTAATAAATACAAAATCGTCCATACAGGCATAAAAATCCAAATTGGCGGAGTCAATACAGGTTTAAAAAGATATTCATACCAGATTAAAGATTCGGGACTTACCGCAAATTTCCCTATTATACCTGCGCTCAAACAAAGTAATAGTGAACCGCTTAATTTTAAAATACTCATTTTGTCAAAGCTTTTTAAATTCAAATTTTGCATCTTCTATACCTTTATTTTTAATTATTAATGACATTAATAATATTACAAAAAAACTTTAATATGCAATTTATAATCTGTTAAACTTTTGTAAATGTGCTATGATTTTATTAATTGAAAGAGCTTATATAAAGAATTTATTATGTGCACAGAAAAACAAGATATTAAAATAGTACTGGATATTGAAACTACAGGTCTTGATTATAAAAGAGAAAAAATAATCGAATTTGCAGCAGTAAAACTTGTAAATAATACTATTACAGAAGAATTTGAAACACTGGTAAACCCAAAACAAGAAATTAGATCATCAAGTATAAGTATTCACCATATCACACCGGATATGGTGGAAGATGCGCCCACAATAGAAGAAGTAATGCCTAAAATCCTGGATTTTATCCAGGATTATCCTATTATTGGACATAACGTAATATTTGATTACAGCTTTATAAACAGGGCTTGCGAAGAACTATACGGAAAAGGCGTCCAAAATCACAGAATTGACACATATCAAATGTACAAAGAAGTTTTTCCCGATGACCCGTCGCATGGACTGGAATCTTTAATGAATAGATTTAAAATAGATTTTCCTCTGCATCACAGAGCAATGGCGGATGCAAAAGGTTTAGCCTATGTTTATCCGCATTTAAAAATATTTCATGATAAAAAAAGAAACTGGCAATTATCGCAATTAGGCAATATAGAATATTTGCTTGAAAGATATCTTCGTATTCAACAGGCTATTCAGATGCTTCAAGCTGAAATGGCTGATATAAAGTCAATTTTTAAAGTCCATTTTGAAGAAAGCGGCAGAGAAATTAAAGCAACGACAGGTGAAATGCTTGTTAGTTATTCAAGACCTTCATATAATTATGATTCAGAGCGAATAAAAGAAATTATTGATTCGACAGGATTTCATGAAAGAGCTTTTAAATTAAACAGCGGTTTTATAGAAAGACTTATTAATGATTCCTCAACTGATTCGGAAATGCGAAATCAATTAATGTCATGCCGCACTCGTATAAGTGAATCTAAGTCTGTATCAATTCAAAAACCCGAAAAAACTCCGGCATATTCAACAGAAGAATAAGCTCAAATTCTTTGCTTTGGGCAGAAAAATAGAAGCTCCTCTTTTGTGTTGCAAAAAGAGGAGCTAAATTAGAGTTATGGGGGAGAGTTTTTTAAAATTTATTTGCTTGCCTGTTCGGGATACATTTTGATTGCTTCCGATGCGGCGGTTTTTACATTTGCAGCACTGTCTTTTTGAGCTTCGCCAAGAATTGCGCGCATTGTTTCTGCATCTTTTTTGTCTTGCGGGTCTGCAAGATTTATAAGAGCTGCAATACCGGCTTCTCTAACTTCGGGATTCGCGTCTTTTTTAACAATATCTGCAATTTGTACTATACCGGGAACTTCATTCATTGAAATTGGAGGTATATTGATTTTTTTAGCTTCTGAATTCATTTCCTGTTTAAATAATTTTTGAAGCATTGCCAATGTCCACATACTTATAATTCTGTTTTCATCAGCTTTCTTTTTATCTTCCGCGGCTAGCTTGGAAGTGTCTTTAGTTGCAATGTCAGCTAATCCGAGGAAAGTTTCTTCTTTAATTAAATTTGGTTTAACTAAAGCGTCAACTTTTTCTTTAGTTTGTTTAGCTTCTGCATTATTAGGATCAGTGCCTGCAAGTTGACCGGCTGCTTCTGCAACTCTTGCAAATTGAGCTATAGTTTGTATTGCTTTCCCCTGCTGTTCTATAGTTGCTTCAGGAGTGCCTTGTTTAGGGCAAATCATGTTTAACGAATCTATAAGAGGTCTGACAGCTTCCTGGTCTTGTTGAGGATTTACAGGAGCCGGAGCTTGTGCTTGTTCTACGGCAGGTTGAGGTTGTAAGTTTTGTGGAGCAGGTGCAGGTGCCGGCTGAGGTTGCGCCTGTACATATTGAGGAGCAGGCGGAGCAACAGGCTGCAGTTGAGGTTGTATGTTTTGTGGAACGATTTGCGGCATTATTTGATAAGGATAACTTGGAACTGCCGGTTGTGGTTGATACAATTGAGTCATGCCGGGATAAACAGGCTGTGATTGAGGTTGAAAATCATTAAGTCCCGGAACTTGCGGTGGTTGCAATCCATTCATTTCTATACTTACTGTTGAAATTTTAGGTGAATATGCACGTTGTTGTTGAGGTTGACAACAATTTCCATAAACAGGATTATACGGAATACTGTTATAAACGGGCGTAACTCCTGCTTGTGGTACCGGATATGGAGCAATACATGGTATCGGTAACTGCTGTGTATAATCTGGTGCTACCGGCATCATGCTAGGTAGTGCGTACATTTGTTGCGGATTTACATTTTGGATCATTTTCTTCCCCTTATTTATCTCTAACTTTACATTGTTTATTTTTTTAAAATTCGTTCAATTCTTTAAAACAGGAACATAATAATTAATTGCCTTTTTTTGTTAATTTATTAAGAAATATTACAAACTATTTTTTCAAAAACATCTAAATCCTTTAATATTCTTTATTTTTACCAACTCCTAAAACATCATGTATAAAAAACTTACCTGCTCCGAGAACTAAAAGCCCTGCAGATGCAGCAGATGTATAAGTGCTAATCTTTTTATTTTTAATTATTTTAGGAGCGCCTATAGCTATAGCAGAAAGAATTATCGGAATAATATTTTCCGCGGTTTCACTAACCCAATTAACTACATGATTTTTTGCTTGCAGTAAAAATGGATAAAAAGAATTATCAAACTTTTGTTTCAACACAAATCTTTTAACTTTTTCCAATAAATGAGATTCTCTTGAAGAAGAAAGATTTTTTACATACATATCAACATATTTTTCTCCAAGTTCATCTTTTGTTTCACGACGAGCTTTTGCGTTTCCGTCTTTTACAATGCTGTAAGCTGACAACACCGCGCCTGCCGCGCCAATTGTCATTGCTGGTATTTTCAATAATAAATTACTGTTCGCCATAAATTATCACCTATTTTGAAACTAAATTAAGTTTTTGACCCGGAGTTTCATTAACTGTTTTAACTCCCGGTTGTTTTGCCGATATTTTTGCTAAAAGACCTTCAGCTGTTTCTGAATTGCCAAAAGTATCTTTAGCATCTCTTATTGNNAAGATTTGTAAGTCTTGGATCATCTTTTCTTGTTTCATCTTCCTTAAATCTGTTTACAAGTTCAGCTACGGCATGCGCCCTTTCATTTTTATCTTTATTATTTAATTTTTTTTCAAGCTGTTGTATATAAATATCAGTCAATTCAACTGCGGGTTTTTTATTATTTTTTAGCTCATTTTTGGTTTCTTCAGGTTTTTTTTCAGGCGCGGGAGCCGGCAAAACTTCTTTTTTGGACTCAATCACTTCTTTTTTTGTATCCTGAACAGTATTATTTGCAGGAGGATAATAAGGCATAACAGAAACAGGTTGAGGAGCAGCAGGTGACTGAACTGTCGGATTAACTCCATTGATAGTAATATTAACCGCGCCTACACTTGCATTTCTGCTACTTTCTTGCATCTGTGATGGAACTGATACCGGATAAACTTGTCCATTTTGAACTAACGGCATATATCTTGGAATATAATTATAATTTTGCACCGGCTGGTATATAGGAGGTTTTCCCTGTATATATTGTGTCGGGGCACATACTGGAAGTGCCTGTACAGGAATATTGTTCTGTACGGGTTGCAAAGGTATATTATTTTGAATATTTTGCGTAGACATTAACTTTCCCTTGCTTTGCGGGAGTGATAAACCTAAAGAGCGGCTTTGCCGATCTGGAGGATTTAGACTCATTCCCTTATTTCCTGATTTTATCCTTCCCATGATTAACAAGCAAAAACACTTGTTAATTATATAAACAATTGTTTTAATAAAAATTTGCGTTATTTATTGAAAATATTAAGTACTGTAACAGTTATCAAAATTTATAAATTATTTGGAGGTGTTTTATAATAGAACTAATCTATATTATTATTGATAAAGAAAAAATCCTTAGAAGGTATAAATTTATGAGTTTGAATTACGAACAGGAAATAAATGAATTTCAAAAAGAGTTGGATGAATTTCCGCAATATTTATGCAGAATGTGCGGAAGATGCTGCAAATCTATAGCAACATCTGATTCGCATGAAGAACTTGAAAGACTTGCAGAACTTGGTAATCAGGAAGCAAAAGTGTTTATTGACATATTCAAAAGATTTCCTTCAATAGAAGAAGCCAGAGAAGTTGTCCCCGAGCAAGTAGAGCAGGTTCTTAGCGAATTAAGTTTAAAAGAAGATTTTGATATAAATAAGGTATCTTTTTATTACTGTCCGCATATTACAGAAGAAAATTTATGTTCAATGCATGGGAAAAGACCCACTGTTTGCAGTAGGGCGCCGCATCATGGCTGGTCTTGTATGCCTCCCGGCTGTGGTTTTGAAGGCTGGCAATTTGAACTTAGAGAAAAATATAAAGGGATGGCGCGTAGATTAAAAGAACACTTAACTGCTATAGAAGCAGTATCTGATGACGGAAAAGTTCCTGGAAAAGAAATGACTATTGAGGAATTAAGAAAAATCATCGAAGAAAAAATCAAACCCTGGAGCAAATATGGCTCGATGTTCTGGTAATTATATTAATAAAGGTAATCCAAAATAAACTATGTCAGATGCAGTAAAAAGAATACAGGAATTATTAAAACTTCCTCAAAAATTATGTAAAATGTGCGGAAGCTGTTGCCATATAGCTACTTTTAAAGGCGGCTTATCTTATGAACAAATATTAGAACTTATTGCAGATCCCGAATCTGATCCAATTCAGGTAGATGGAGCTAAAGATTTCCTTACAATATTTGCTCCTTATGATTCGCACGATACCGTAAAAAAAATTGCGCCTGAATTTTTTGAAAAAGTTATGAAACAAGTTGGCAAACCCAATATGTCTTTCTTTAGATGCAGGTATATCGGAGAACATGGCGGATGTTTAATTCACGAAGACCGCCCGCTGTTATGCAGAATGTATCCTGTGCCTCACGAAAGAACTTTATTTTTTCCCGGCTGCGGATTTGAAGAACAAAGCATCGCGAACTGGAATGAAATTAAAGAAATCGTAAAAGAAGTAGCAGAAAGACACAATAAGTCGCTTAATACTTGAATTTACAGAAAAACTAATCTGCAAATAAATATAGAAGCCAAAATTCCGGCTATATCAGCAACAAGTCCGGCAATTAATGCGTGTCTTATTTTTGAAATACCCACAGAGCCAAAATATACAGCTATCACATAAAGCGTGGTTTCAGAGCTTCCCGTCATCACGGCTGCTAACCTTGCCATATAAGAATCACCGCCATATTGATTAGCTATTTCTGTTGTAATTCCAAGTGCGCCGCTGCCTGACAAAGGTCTAATAATTGCAAGCGGAAGTATATCAGCAGGCATCCCGATTAAATTTAGAGCGGGGGCTAACGCATGCGCAAGAAATTCTATTGCGCCCGAGGCTCTAAACATACCTATAGCAACAAGAATACCCACAAGATATGGGATAATCTTAACCCCTATACTAAAACCTTCTTTTGCTCCGTCTATAAACGTGTCATAAAGTGGGATTTTTTTGTATAAAGCCGCTACTATGAAAGTCAAAAGCATTACAGGCAAAATCCAAAGTGAAAAAACATTCACTGCGTGTGCAATAAAGTGCTTTGATATTTGTAATGTTTGGATTAATGCTTCTATCAATGTTTTTTCCTTTATTATTTAGGTTGTCATCCTGAGGCAAAGCCGAAGGATCTGTCAAATAGTGAATTCTTCAATGGACAGATTCTTCGCTTTGCTCAGAATGACAATTGGCTGTTTTAGATGACTCTAACGCGTCATACTTTTCTTTTCTAAAAAACGGTACTTTTTCAAGAATTTTTACAACTGTCACAGCAGAAATCAAAGCAATTAATGTTGAAATAAAAGTCGGACCGATTATTACAGTCGGATTTTTTGCTCCCGCCGCTGCCAGTACAGCAATAATAGAAGCAGGAACAAGCTGAACCCCTGCCGTATTTATTGCCAAAAAAGTACACATGGCATTACTTGCGACTTTTTTGGAAGGATTAAGTTTTTGCATTTCGCTCATGGCTTTTATTCCGATAGGAGTTGCCGCATTTGTAACGCCTAGGGCATTTGCTGTAAAATTCATCGCTACATGCCCGATTGCAGGATGATCCGGTGGTATATCCGAAAAAAGTCTTTTTGTAACAGGTTTAATAAGCTTTGAAATAAGTGAAACTATGCCGGATTTTTCTGCAAGCTTCATCATTCCGAGCCAAAAAGCCATAACTCCTATTAAAGAAATGGAAATTTCAACTGCAAGCTTTGATGAGTCAACTATAGATTGGACTACAGCGTCAATTTTGCCGTTAATCCCGCCTATAATTATTGCTGTCAGTATAAAGAAAAACCAGATATATCCGAGCATAAAATAAATCCTTGATAATTTAAGGTTTCCTATTTATGATTTATATAAACATTCTACAAAAGTTTGATAAAAAAGGTAAGTACTTAATGATAAAAGCTGCTATTGTTGGATCAACGGGTTATGCAGGCGAAGAATTAACAAGAATACTACTTCAGCACCCTGAAGTTGAAGTTTCTCATGTAACTTCTCATTCTTTCACAAATCAAAGATATGACAGCATTTATCCATCTTTTAATAAAAAATTTGATAATATTTGCGTGGAAGAAAACATTGAAAAACTTGCGGATGACTCTGATGTAATCTTTATAGCACTTCCTCATGGCATAGCATCAACAAAAATAACAAAAGAAATACTTAATAAAACGAAAATTATTGATATTGGTGCTGATTTTAGGCTAAAAGACAAAAATATTTATGAGGAATGGTATAAGACAGGGCATGAAAGCCCTGAACTTCTTGAAGAAAGTGTTTATGGGCTTTGCGAATGGAAAAGAAACGAGATTAAAAAAGCAAGATTAATTGCAAATCCGGGATGTTTCACTACTTGCAGTATTTTAAGTCTTTCGCCGCTTGTAAAAGAAAATCTGATAGATTTAAATTCAATTATTATTGATGCAAAATCAGGTGTTACCGGAGCAGGAAGAACTCTTGATATCGGAACACACTTTACCGAGTGCAACGAAACCACAAAAGCATATAAAATTGCAAGCCACAGGCATACTCCCGAAATTGAGCAGGAATTAAACGAACTGGCGGGGCGAAAAATCCAATTATCCTTTATACCCCATCTAATTCCAATGCAAAGAGGGATTCTTGCAACTTGTTACGCTAATTTAAAGGATTCTTCCGTTACTTATAATGAAATTTTAGAAGTTTACAAAAAATATTATGAAAACGAATATTTTATAAGACTTACTGAAAAAGGGATTTTTCCTGAAACAAAATGGGTTAGAAGCTCAAATTACTGCGATATTGGATTTACAATAGACCGACGAACAAATAGAATAATCGTTGTAGGAGTTATAGACAATCTGATAAAAGGCGCGGCGGGACAAGCAGTACAAAATATGAACATAATTTTCGGTATAGACGAGAAGACAGGACTTGATAACATTCCTATATCGCTTTAACAAAGAAGAAAGAGAATTATTGTGAAAGAATTATGCATAAATGAAACTATTGTAAAAGAAATAACGGGCGGCATCACTGCCCCAAAGGGTTTTAGTGCAACAGGCGCACATATAGGTCTAAAAAAAAAGAAAAAAGATTTAGCTATCATCAAAAGTGAATTACCTGCAACGGCTTCAGGTGTTTTTACCACAAATTTAGTAAAAGCAGCGCCTGTTATTTGGAATCAGCAGGTTGTTAATAATAAAATCAAAGGAATAGTTGTAAACAGCGGCAACGCCAATGCCTGTACAGGAGAATTAGGGTTTAGACACACTGAAATAATGGCACAGACTCTTGCAGAATGCATTAATGCCTCTAAAGAAGAGATAATTGTTTCATCAACAGGTGTGATTGGAGTTCATTTACCTATTGATAAGATTGTTGAAGGCATCAAAACAACAATTACAAGTCTGGAAACAACAAGAGAAGCTGCAAAAAGAGCAGCCGAAGGAATTATAACCACCGATACATATACAAAAGAAATTTCTGTTGAGGTCGAAATTGATGGAAAAACTATAACAATTGCCGGAATGGCAAAAGGTTCCGGAATGATTCACCCTAATATGGCTACTATGCTTTCTTTTGTCACAACAGATGCGGATATTTCAAAAGAAATGCTTGATAAAGTGTTAAAAGACAGCGTAGAAGACACTTATAATATGATTTCCGTTGACGGAGATACGAGTACAAATGATATGGTAATTGTCTTAGCCAACGGAATTGCAAAAAACACTTCAATTACTGAAGAAAACGAAAACTATTTCAGGTTTAAAACAGCTCTTGATTATGTAAACAGATACCTTGCAAAACAAATAATAAACGATGGTGAAGGCGTTACAAAAGTCTTGGAGGTTGTTGTTAAAGGCGCATCTACAAAAGAAGATGCCAGAAAAATTGCAAAATCAATAATTTGCTCGAATCTTGTAAAGACAGCATTTTTCGGAGAAGATGCGAACTGGGGAAGAATTCTCTGTGCGGCAGGATATTCAGGTGCAAAATTCAACCCGGAAAAGACCAGCATAAGTTTTTCCAGTTTAGGTGGGGAAATATTGCTTTTTACTAACGGGGAACCAATAAAATTCGACGAGGATAAAGCTCTTCAAATCCTTAAAGAGAGAAAAATACAGATTATAATTTCTTTGCAGGATGGAAACGAGCAAGCAACCTCGTGGGGCTGTGATTTAAGCTATGAGTATGTAAAAATTAACGGAGAATATAGGACTTAATACATATTGTCATCATGAGCGAAGCGAAGGATCTGTCAAATTATAAATATAGTCAACAGGACAGATTTCCCCCTCCTTTTTTGATAATCAATCAAAAAAGCGGGTTCCCTAGGCTAAAGCCCTCAAAATGACAATAATAAGGAAAAAGAGAAAAATGCAAAAATATATAGATAAAACAAAAATTTTAATCGAGGCATTGCCTTATATAAAATGTTTTTCAGGCAAAACTGTCGTTATAAAGTACGGCGGCAGCGCAATGCTTAGTGATGAACTCAAAAAATCTGTTTTACAGGACATAGTTCTGATGAAATTAGTCGGCATGTCACCTGTAATAGTACACGGAGGCGGTGCTGAAATCAATAAAATGCTTAAACAAATTGACAAACAGCCTGAATTCATAAACGGATTGCGTGTGACAGACGAAGAAACCATGGAAGTTGTTGAAATGGTGCTTTCCGGTAAAATAAACAAAGATATTGTTATGAATATTCAAAGCCAGGGCTTTAATGCGGCTGGAATCAGCGGGAAAGACGGCAATATACTTAAAGCAAGAAAAAAATTAATTGACGGACAAGATGCGGGATTTATCGGAGAAATTGTTGAAGTTGACACTAATTTAATTAAAATATTGATTCAAAACGATTTTATTCCTGTAATTGCCCCGACAGCCGCAGGCAAAGACGGACATACTTATAATATTAATGCCGATTATGCGGCTTCTGCTATTGCAGGTGCGCTTGAAGCGGAAAAACTTGTGTTTTTAACCGATATTTCAGGTGTGTTAAGAAATATTAACGACAGCAATTCTATTATTTCTAGTATGACCGTTTCTGAAACCAAAAAATTAATCAAAGACGGCGTTATTTCAGGAGGGATGATTCCAAAAGTCGACTGTTGCATTGAAGGAGTCGAAAAAGGCGTAAAGACTGTGCATATTCTCGACGGAAGAATAGAACACAGCTTATTGCTGGAAATTTTTACCGATACCGGCATTGGAACAATGATTAACAGGGATTAACAAATGAAAGCATATATATTACTGGAAGACGGCACAATTTTTGAAGGAGTTTCCTGCGGTGCAGACAAGACGGCATTCGGGGAAATTTGTTTTAATACAGGCATGACAGGCTATCAAGAAATACTTACAGACCCGTCTTATGCAGGTCAAACAGTTGTAATGACTTATCCTCTTATCGGAAATTATGGAATTTCTGATGAAGATGTAGAATCAGATAGAATTCAGGTTCAGGGGTTTATCGTGAAAGAGCTTTGTGAGCTTGAAAGTAACTGGAAAAGTGCGAAGAATCTTTCTGATTATTTGAAAGAACATAATATTCCCTGTGTTTCAGGTGTTGACACAAGAATGCTGACCAAAAAAATCCGCAACATGGGCGCTATGAACTGTGTAATTACTACACAAGAAATTACAGAAGAATTAAAAGAACAATTAAGACAATATAAATTCCCGTCTGATGTGGTTAAACAGGTTTCCGGAAAAGATAATACTGTCATTCCGAACTTGATTCAGAATGACAATCCATCTGATAAAGAAAAAAGAATTGCCCTTATTGACCTTGGTGTAAAAAACGGAATCATCAAGCATCTTTCAACACTTGGCTGTGAAGTCCATGTTTTTCCTTATAATATTGATGCAAAAACTTTATTAAACTCTGAATTTGATGCCATAATGCTCTCTAATGGACCAGGTGATCCACAAGACGTAAAAGAAACAATACAAACAACAAAAGAACTTATTGGTAAAATTCCTTTATACGGAATTTGTTTGGGGCATCAGATTTTAGCGATTGCATTAGGTGCAAATACTTATAAACTCAAATTTGGGCATAGAGGAAGCAATCATCCTGTTATTGATTTAAGGACAAATAAGGTTTATATGACTGCGCAAAACCACGGTTATGCAGTATCAAAAGAAAATTTGCCTGAAAATATGCAAATTACTCATATTAACGTGAATGATGAAACAGTGGAAGGTTTTTGCAGTGAGAAATTAAACATAAATACAGTTCAGTTTCACCCGGAAGCAGGTCCAGGACCTCTTGACATAAATTGTATTTTCAGTGAGTGGATAGAAAGATTAGATTAAAAATGCCAAAAAATAATTCATTAAATAAAATATTGGTAATAGGTTCCGGTCCGATAATCATAGGGCAGGCTGCGGAGTTTGATTATGCTGGAACACAGGCCTGCAAGGCGCTTAAAGAAGAAGGATTTGAAGTAATTTTAGTCAACAGTAACCCCGCAACAATCATGACTGATGATAACATCGCTGACAGAGTTTATATACAGCCGCTTACGGTTAATGCGCTTAATTACATTATAGAAAAAGAACGGCCAGACGGGCTTCTTCCTACCATGGGCGGACAAACAGGTTTGAATCTTGCGATAGAACTACAAGAAGCCGGAATATTAGACAAATTTAACGTTAAGCTTCTTGGAACATCTTTAGATACAATAATAAAAGCAGAAGATAGGGAATGCTTTAAAAAATTAATGCAAGAAATCGGAGAACCAACACCACTAAGCACTATTGTTGATAATATTCAGAACGGTCTTGATTTTGCAGAGAAAATCGGATATCCAATAATTGTCAGACCAGCCTATACTCTTGGCGGAACAGGCGGAGGTATTGCATATAATCCGTATGAATTAAAGGAAATACTTCACACAGGACTTCTTCACAGCAGAATTAATCAGGTTTTGCTTGAAAAAAGTATTGCAGGCTGGAAAGAAATCGAATACGAAGTAATGCGGGACTCAAATGACACCTGTATAGTTGTTTGTAATATGGAAAACATTGATCCTGTAGGAATTCATACGGGTGATAGCATTGTTGTTGTGCCTTCACAGACCTTGAGAGATGAAGAATACCAAATGTTGAGATCTTCCGCCATAAAAATTATCAAAGCACTNNGGTTTTAACCTACACGAAATCCCCAACTATGTTACCGGAAAAACAAAAGCTTCTTTTGAGCCGTCACTTGATTATATTGTAGTTAAAATTCCTAAATGGCCTTATGATAAGTTTTCTTACGCTAACAGAACTCTTGGAACCCAAATGAAAGCTACCGGAGAAGTTATGGCGATCGACAGAACCTTTGAAAGTTCTTTACTAAAAGCTGTAATTTCACTTGAAGGAAATGAAACAGGATTAAGAAAGCCTCATATAACAATGCTTTCAAAAGAAGATTTACTAAGAAGACTTGAAGTTTGTGATGATGAAAGAATTTTTGTAATGGCAGAGGCTTTGAGAAAAGGAATTTCCGTCAATAGAATAAATACAATTACCCGAATCGACAAATGGTTTCTTAATAAAATAAACAACATTATAGCAATGGAAAACAGGCTTCAAACGGAGTCCATGAGTATTGAATTGTTGAAAAAAGCCGAATCAATGGGCTTTACTGATTATGAGGTGAGAGATTTATCCAAAGAATCACTTGCAAAACTGGACACGCTGAGAAGAGCGCATAATTTGTATTCTGTATACAAAATGGTAGACACATGTGCGGCAGAATTTGAGTCCGCTACACCTTATTATTATTCAACTTTTGAAGATGAAGACGAAAATATAATCAGTAAAAATGAAAAAGTTATTGTAATAGGATCGGGTCCAATAAGAATAGGACAGGGAATTGAATTTGATTATTGCTCTGTACACGCTGTATGGGCTATTCAAAAGGCAGGATATGAGTCAATTATTATTAATAATAACCCTGAAACAGTCAGTACAGACTTTGATACCTCTGATAAGCTTTATTTTGAACCGTTATTCATAGATGACGTATTCAACGTAATAAGAAAAGAAATGCCAAAAGGTGTTATTGTGCAATTTGGAGGGCAAACTGCTATAAATCTTGCTCCAAAGCTTTTAACAAGAGGTGTTCAGATACTTGGAACTTCTGTTGAGTCAATAGATATGGCAGAAGACAGGGAACTCTTTGAAAAGCTCCTTACAGAGTTAAAAATTCCTCAACCTAAAGGTGCGGCGGTTACTACACTAAGAGAAGCAATTAAAATAGCTAATGAAATCGGATATCCTGTACTTGTAAGACCTTCTTATGTTATTGGCGGCAGGGCTATGCAAATAGTTTATTCTGATAATGAGCTTACAAAGTACGTAAAAGAAGCGGTAGCACTTTCTAATGAACACCCTATACTTATTGATCAATATATAAACGGAAAAGAAGTAGAAGTTGACGCAATTTCTGACAGAGACGATATCTTAATCCCTGGAATCATGGAACATATAGAACGAACAGGCGTTCATTCAGGCGACAGTTTCTGTGTTTATCCGACACAAACCCTTTCACAAGAAGTAATTGACAAAATTATCTGTTATACAAAGAAACTGGCAAAGGCTTTGCAGGTAATTGGTTTAATGAATATCCAGTATGTAGTTAAAGATGAGGATGTTTTTGTAATTGAAGTCAACCCCAGAGCATCAAGGACTGTGCCGATTCTTAGCAAAGTAACAAAAATTCCTATGGTAAATATTGCTATTCAAATTATTTTAGGTGAGAAACTCAAGGATTTAAGTTATGGAACAGGATTATTACCAAATACAAACCTTGTAGCGGTTAAAGCTCCTGTTTTTTCTTTTCAAAAACTTACTAATGTTGACACTGCTCTTACTCCCGAGATGAAATCAACAGGAGAAGTTCTTGGTATTGACACAATTTACGAGAAAGCTCTTGTTAAAGCCTTTGAAGGAGCGGGTTATACTTTCCCTGAAAATGGCAATATCCTTATTTCAGTTAAAAATAATGACAAGGACGAATCTCTTGAAATTGTCAAAGAATTCATAAATCTTGGTTTTAATATAACTGCAACTCAATTTACAGCGAAATTTTTTAAAGATAAAGGCGTTGACGTACAGGAAATCAATAAATTCGACTTTGACAAAATACATTCAATGATAAAAAATAATGAAATAAGTATTGTTATAAACACGCCAACTATCGGCAAAGACACAGAAAGATGCGGATTTAAGCTAAGAACATGCGCTGAACAATACAAAATTCCTTGCTTTACCTCTCTGGATACAGCAAGAGCTTACACAATAGCGCTAAAAACAAAAAAAATCAGCGGTAACTTAACTTATGACGACATAAACAGTTACATCAAACCACTTTGTCTAAAATAACACTAATTTGATATTAAGAGGTGATTTAAAATATGACTTTAAATGGCTTTGCGTCGACAAATGCAACAAAAATGTTTTCAGAAAAATATAAAGAATTCAATTTTAATCCTCTTGGAAAAACAGGGTTATTAGTTACCGAAGTTGGCTTTGGTGGCTACAAAATCGATATAAGATCGCCTTTAAATAGAGATGCGCTAAAAAAAGCTTTATTATCCGGTATTAATTTAGTTGATACAAGCTCAAATTATACTGACGGAAATTCGGAAATACTTATTGGAGAAGTTTTGTCAGAAATCGCGAACGCAAATCTCCTTTCCAGAGATTCAATTGTTGTTGTTACAAAGTGTGGTTGCTTGCAAGGACATAATTTTGATTTAAGTCAGGAAAGAAAGAACGAAGGTTTCCCTTTTCTTGAGCTGGTTGAAATAGAAAAAGGCTTTGAATACTGCATTCATCCTGAATTTATTGAAGATCAAATAAAAAGAAGTCTGGAACGTTTGAAACTCAAAACTATAGACATTTATCTTCTTCAAGAGCCTGAATATTATTTAAAATGGGCAAAAAATAAAAATGTAGATAAAGAAACCGCAAGAAACAAATGTTACGCAAAAATAAAAAAAGCTTTTGAATACCTTGAAAAAGAAGTTCAAAAAGGCAGAATTAAGTATTATGGTATCAGTTCAAATACTTTTTCCAGCGATCCTGATGAATATGATTTTATTTCTCTTGAAAAAATAATTAGCATTGCAAACGAAATTTCTCCCTTCAATCATTTTGGTGTGATTGAATTTCCTATGAATCTTATTGAAAAAGATGCTGTTTTGAAAATAAATCAATCCAATAATATGACTCTGCTTGAATTGGCAGAGATTAAAAATCTGGGAGTGCTTATAAGCAGACCATTAAATGCCAAATTTAATAATAAATTAATAAAATTGGCAAAACCGGTTGTCCCTGCTGTTCCAACAAAAGAAATAATCAATGCTGAACTTGTAGCCATTGATAAACTTGAAAAAACTATATTAAAAAAGTTGAAATTACTTGGAAATGAAGAAATTTTATCAGAAATAAAAAATAATCTGTTTGTTTTTGAGGAATTAAACGATAATTGGCAAGATTTTGAAGATACTTTTGACTGGAAAAATAAACTGAATAAGTATTTTTTGCCAAGATTTCATTATTATAAAAATTATATTAAAAATAATTCATTGAAAAATGAAGAATTTGAAATGGATTTATTTAGCTGTACATTCAAGACAGGAAAGCTCTTTAGTCTTATTAGCGCTTATTGGGATAATGAATATTCAAAATTTACAAGTAAAATTAAAGCAGAACTAGTGCTACAAGTTCCTGAATTAGCCAATGCAGCCAAATTAAGCAATATGGCAATCCGTTCGTTAAGAGCCACCAAGGGTTCTACGGCGGTTTTAGTTGGAATACATCATGTTCTATATGTAATTGACGCGATTAATGAGTTAAAAAATCCTGTTTGCAAGGATTTCAATTGGAACAAAGTTAATATTTCTGTTGATTGATTTTAGGCAAGCTGTCTGCTTGTTTTTCAAGATTACATTTGTGATCTGCGGATTTTTCCATATCTTTATAAATCTGTCCGCGTTGAATAATCTCATTAAAATCAACTTTATGGGCATCAAAATCAGGTCCATCAACGCATGCAAATTTAATTTTTCCGTCAACAGTAAGTCTGCAGGCACCACACATACCCGTTCCGTCAACCATTATCGGGTTCATGCTAACAACAGCAGCAATATTTTCAGTCTTTGTAAGTTCTGCTACAGCTTTCATCATAGGTATAGGACCAATTGCCATTACAAGATTAATTTTTTCGTTATTTATAATATCTTTTAATTGGTCTGTTACAAAGCCTTTTCTACCTTTCGAGCCGTCATCTGTTGTTATAAAAAGCTCGTCGCATGCTGTTTTCATTTTGTCTTCCCAAAAAATCAGACTTTCTGTTCTTGTTCCGATAATCATATAGACTTTATTTCCCGCATCTTTATAAGCTTTTGCTATCAAATAAGCGGGCGCCGCTCCATAGCCGCCGGCTACACAGACAACTGTGCCATGTTTTTTAATATGCGTAGGAAGGCCAAGAGGTCCAACTAAATCCAATATTTCTTCGCCAGTCTCAAGTTTAGCAAGTTTTTTTGTGGTATGACCAACCGCCATAAAAACAATTGTCAGTTCGTTTTTTTCTTTGTTAATATCAGCGATGGTTAAGGGGATTCTTTCGCCTTTTTCATCGACTCTTAATATAATAAACTGACCTGCTTTTGCGTTTTTAACTACATAGGGGGCATCCACAACTATTTCATACAGATTTTCGCTCAATTTGGTTTTAGATAAAATTTTATATCCCATTATCTACCTTTCATTATTGTCATTGCGAGGAGTTGTGAAGCAACGACGTGGCAATCTTAGTACAAGAATATTATACAATAACCAATTTTCAAGGATGTCATTCTGAGCGAAGCGAAGAATCTATCCATTAGGCAATTTTCACTATTTGACAGATTCTTCGGGCTAAAGTCCTCAGAATGACAAAACATAAAAGATTAATCATTAAGAAATATTAAGTCATGTGCTTTAATCATAGCAGTGCTTTTAGGCTCTACTGTAAATTCTTTTGGAATGAATTGTCAAATTTTTTCTTGAGAGGTTTTTAAACATGCAGAAGTTAAAAATTAATTTGAATTTACAAATAATGACAAGTAAAAATAGAAAGGTAAAATCAATGCAAATTACATCTCTGGGATTCAACACAAATTCAATAGCTTTTGGAAGTGGCAATAAAGCTCAAAAAAGGCAAAGTCAAGCAGCAAGAATGGGACTTTCTGAAGTTCCTAACAGTATGGATGTTATTAATCGACTAAAGGATGAAAGAAGAGCCAAAGTTGAAGCTAAATATTTAGGTATTCCTGTTGAAACTGCAACTCCAAAAGCAGTTCAACAAAAAAAGAATGAAATAATCAAAGATGTTGTAAAACAAGAATTAGGATTAGATCTTAATAAGATAAAAAATAAAGAATCTGCTGTTGGCTCATGGGATTTTAGACATTATGATTTAAGCGAAAGACCAGAAGTTTTAAAAAATCAAGATATATGTAAAAAAATAGTTGAAGCTAAATTAGTTGGAGATGCAACAGGTAAAGAATTTTCACAGGTAACAACAGGTGATGTTCTTGATTATGGAGAAAAACTCTATAATCAAAGTGAAGCTAAAGAAAATGAATTTGACGAAGCCGTAGATAAAAAAACTGATTTAATAGGAAGAAAAATGTATGCCGGATTCTATGGACTGCAAAAAGAAAATCTTACATGGGATGATATAAATAAGGCAAAGGATGTAATTGAAGCAGATGTATATAAAGCTTTTTATCCTAAGTCTACCGAAGCTGATTATGAAAGGCATAGACAATTTGATTATTACTGCTAATAATTGAAAATCAGGATAAAAAGACTTCCAAGTGAGCTTGGAAGTCTTTTTGAAAATCTATAAATTACCGCGTCGAACCAAAGGTTCTCCTCGCAATGACAAGTTTTTTTAGCTGATTCTCTGGAACATATAGCCGATTCCGCGAGCTGTCAAGATAAGCTCAGGATTTGCAGGGTCAACTTCCAATTTTGATCTGAGTCTGCTGATGTGAACGTCAACAACTCTTGTGTCAATTCTGTGATCAGCAGGATATGACCAAACATACTGAAGAATTTCATTTCTTGAGAAAGGTTGACCGGAATTGCCGACTAAAAGTTCAAGCAAGCTAAATTCCATGCCTGTAAGTCTGATACGTTCATTTTTTCGATAAACCTGACGTCTGCTAGTGTCGATTCTAATATTTCCTGTTGTAATAACATTTTTTGTAATTTTTCCGCCAGGTTGATCTTCGCGGTGATTAACTCTTCTAAGAACAGCTTTTACGCGAGCTTCAAGTTCTTTAGGGCTAAAAGGTTTAATAACGTAATCATCTGCGCCAAGCTCAAGTCCTGTTATACGTTCTGATACATCTCCTAAAGCTGTAAGAATAATAATAGGCGTTTCAGAAGTTTTTCTGATTTCTCTTGTAACTCCGTAACCATCCATTTTAGGCATCATTACATCAAGAATTACCAAGTCCGGATTATGTTTCTGGTAAGCTTCAATTGCTTCTTCCCCATCTGCAGCTGTAAATACTTCATAACCTACCATTTTAAGTCTAGTTTCCAGTATTCTTCTAATACTTGCTTCATCATCAACTACGAGAATT
>DNRP01000096.1 GCA_003499955.1 Cyanobacteria bacterium UBA9971 | reverse complement strand
AAATTAATTTACGAAGAAGCTAAAAACAATTAATTTTTGTTCAAAGACTCTTTATTATTTTCTTTTTGGGCTTTTTGAAGCGCGTCAATTTCGTCTTTGTAACTTCTTAACTCTTTTCGCAATTCTCTTATATCCCCTGTTAAAGTTTCAAATAAATTTTCCACATTATCTTTAATTTGTGTACTAAAACGGGAGATGACAATTATTATCCCCAAAAACCCTGCCAATAATAAAATTTCTATAACTATAAGAGCTATTGTTACTTGAGTATTTATCATTTTTAAATATTTTCCCCTGTTGTCATTGCGAGACAATAAATATAGCATTTAAAACTATTAAGCCTTCTTGTTTCATCAAATGAAAGCTTAAATTAGTATATGAGAAGATTGCTTCGGTAGTCAAATAAATTTATTTCCCAAAAGTTTTATGCCTCGCAATGACAATAGACAGAGTAAAGTCTGAAGGATTGAATGCTTACAAAGAGGCTTTGCCTCCTCGCAATGACAATAAATTTTTATTTCTGTAATATTTCTTAAATTTTTAACCTAAAAAAGCAATTTTCAAAATTCAGGTTTATTTATCAATTATGCAGAAATATTACAGGAAAGGACAAAAATGATAAATTTACTTAATTTAAACACTTTTAACAGATTAAACCCTTATAATAATTTTCAAACAAACTGTTCTAATAACCAAACTCCTTGCCTTCAAACCTTAAAATCTGATACAGTTTCTTTTGGAGGAAATAAATCTGTTATGAATACTCAATCTGTAAATGAAAAACAACTTGCAAGCGGAAAAACAAAATTACAGGCTTATGCAAGTGATTTGTTAAAAAACGAACTGCAACTGCAACCCGATCAGCCTTTAAAAATAACCGCTGACAGAAACTTTTTGCCGTTAGTGGAAATAATGCAGGAACAGGCTTATAAAATGGGCTCCGGTCGTGTAATTATCGAGATAAAAGACCCGATAATAGACGGCTTAAATAAAAAATACGGTCAAACCCCTAATTCCGAATGGAAACAACTAAGAGATAAAGAATTAGAAGAAAATAACGCAGCTTCTGTTGAATTTGATAAAGAAAATTCTCCTTATAAAGCCGCAGGCTTGACAGATTCAGAAGCAAAAGCCGTTGTTAACGCAAACAAAGTGAATATTCCTGAAGATGTTGCCAAAAAACTGGAACTTGACCCGAAAGATGTCCTTGAAGGAATGTTGAACATAAGAAAAGGTCAGCCTCTTGCAATAGTTGCAGAAAGAGAACACGAACCTAATGTTTACAAACTGGCTGAATATGCCCTTAAAAACGGTTCGGGCTCTGTAGAAGTAACATTTACAGAGCCAAAAGACACAATAACCAGAAATTTCCTTCAATATGCAAAAGAAGAATTATTAACAACTATCCCGCAATATCAACTGGCTAAAGTCGAAAATAATTATAAAGCATGTACTGCCAGATTAATTTTAGAAGGAGAAGACCCAAATTCCCTGGAAGGAATTGACCAGGAAAGAATTGATAAAAATAATAAAGCTCGCGCTATAGCTATTAAACCTATCAGGGATAAATTTGAAGATACATACCCATGGACAATTCTTTATGCTCCTACGACCATGTCAGCTGTNNGAAATCCTCAGAAAAGGCAAATTCGGGGAGCATGCCAAAGAACTGGAAAGAAGAGCAAATGTAGTAAACAATTTAGACCTTAAAGAAATCCATTTTTATAGTGCTGACGTCAATCCGAAAACCAATAAAAGAGACACTGACCTTTATATCGGTTTATCTCCTAAAGCTCATTTTATGTCAGCTTGTGAAAAAACTCTTAGCGGACAAAAATTTGTTGCAAACGTGCCGACAGAAGAAGTTTTTTCTTCCCCCGATAAAACAAAAACCCGCGGTTGGGTAACATCCACCCTTCCTTTAGCTTTAAACGGCAATATAGTTGAAGGAATCAAAATGGAATTTGAAAACGGAAAAGCCGTAAAAGTAACCGCAGATAAAAATGAAAAAATAATACAAGATCACGTAAAAGCAATTGAAAAAACCGATGAAAAAACAGGTGAAAAAATAATAGACGAAAGTGCCGCCATGCTCGGTGAAGTTGCTTTAGTTGCAGGTTCTCCAATATACAAAATAAGTGAAAAAAAGGGCGGAGTCTTTAACAGTACTCTTCTTGACGAAAACGCAGTCTGTCATATCGCAGTCGGAAGAGGCTTTAATAATTGTATAAAAGGCTATAACGACATTAAAGACGAAAATGAAAGAAAGGCTCTCATTGAAGAAAGCAAAATTAACAATTCGACAATTCACACCGATTTTATGATTGGCGGACCTGATGTAATCGTTGAAGGCATCAAGCAAAACGGTGAAAAAGTAACTATAATCAAGAACGATAAATTCCAAATTTAAACAAAAAAAGAGAGGGATTACCCTAACCCCTCTCTTTTTCTTTTTTAACTTTTAATTAAAGCTAAAGAAATTTCTCCAGAAACCGCGTTTTTGACAACATGCATATTCATTGTAATCAGGATCAACAGCATATGATGATACGGTTACAGGAACTGCCGCACCTGTTGCGCATGGATTACAAGGATTACATACAGGAGCGCAAGCTTGTGTACAGGTTTTAACGATAGGAACTACACTTATTCTTGGTGTACAAGGATTACATGTCGGAGCACAAGTTTGTACAGGACATGCCGCACCTGTTAAACATGGGTTGCAAGGATTACAAGTTCCACACTGAGCAAAACTTGGTTGAGAAAATGCCATAAGCAAACCTATTACTGCCAGAGATTTTTTCATACGTCTAACTCCTTTATTAATTGTTCCTTTTTATAGGATACATCTAGTGTTATAGCACAATAAAAACAAAATTTTATTCGCAAAATTACTAATATTTAAATTAGACTTTTTATTTACTTTAAAGAATTTTTCTTTTTATTTAGCTAAAACTTTATAAATATGAAATTCTGACGGCTCAAGCTTTTCAAAACAAAGTTTATTGTCTGACAAATTATTTATTTCGGTTTTTCCGGAAAAATCTAAATCTTCTCTATCAAAAACATATTCTGAAACAACAGAAAAATCTTTAGGAACAAGTGTTTCAATACTAAAAATAGGATTATTTTCAACATTAACAACTTCACCCGCAGAATTTCTGGTAACTTCTGTCGGCGGTTTTTCATTTGCAACAACAAAAAGACTTTCTTTTGAAGTTTCAGAAGTAACCAGCCAACTTATAAAACCTGTGTCTTTATTATTACCAATGATTTTAGCTTTACCTTTCAGTAAAACCTCATTATTTAAAGCAAATCTGTTTATAGCGTCAAATTTTTCAAAAAATTCATAATTATTATTTCTTTTCATGGATTCTTCTGCGCCTATTACAGACTCTATACCTGTTTTTGTAAAAGACTCGTCGCCGTCTACAAACATAACAGGTCTGGAAGAAAGCTCTCCTCCGGGAATAAATTTGAATTTAAACCACTTAAATAAAGCTCCGGCCTCTCCAAGCTGACCGGGATACTGATTAATTTCTCTAAACTCGCCGTCCTGATTGTTATAAATCTTCAAAATTGACAATTTTCCTGTGTTTTTATCAATTGTTTTATTGTATTCTTCAAGCTGTTCATTGTCTTCCACAACTCGTGAAACTGTTTTCATATACTGGGAAATAATATCGCTTCCCCAGAGAAGGTCAAAAGCCATATCACTATGATATTCTTTAAAGAAATCATCCCANNTAAACCCAAAACTTTTCTCGGAGCCCTGTAACTTATAGGGAAACCATCTTTTTCAGAAACTTCATCAACAATGTGATCAATATGATCAACCCTAAATCCGTCAAAATTATAGTCGCTGCGGATTTTTTTAAGGAAATTTACATAAAAATCTATTACTTTTTGGTTATATTCTTTTTTGTCAAAATAAACAAAATAATAAGGCGTCTGGCAATCAAGATTTGCAAAATGCGTTACATCTTTGTCCAGATTGTCAAAATGCCTGAACATAGGATAACCGCCGCCTTCATTCATTTTATCAAAAACAGGCACACCCGAAGAACACCATGCCCCGCCCGGAGCCGGCCATAACCCTTCGTTTATAAGTTTTCCGATAATTTCGCCATGACTTGTAATATCTTCTTCCGTTAAATCAGCCTCCGCTGATTTTTCAAGCATACCGGAAATTATTCCCTTTACTCTTGTTAAAATCTTTTCCTGATGTTCTTTTGTAAGCATCTGTTTTGAAACTTCTTTTTTCTTTAAAAGAAGTTTGTTGCTAAAAATATCAAAAAGTTCTTTTAAATCATCCGTAAGAGGAATATAAATTCCCAATAATTCTTCCTGTAAAATGATTTTTGCTCTTTCAACATAAATAAAATTATGAGTCTGAGCTAATTTTAAAGCGATTTTTTCAGTTTCTTCCGTTAATTTATTGGTTAAATCCTTAATATCAAACCATCTTGCAACATAAGGCGAGGCAAGTACTGTTTTAGAAAATCTTCCTGTCTGCGGAAGCACATCATACATGGTAGGATGCCCCGCAAGCTGAGTAAGCGCAAGAAAAAGCCTTACCTGGTTTTTTGCATCCAATTCAAATTTTTCTTTTAAGAGATCGTCTTCCAAATTTTCACTAACTTCAGAACTTTTTGGAAGATACGCACATCCGAATTCTCTCGGATGAAAAGGAATTACATACATTGTTGTCGCCAAAACGCCTTGTTCAACATTTCCATTAGGCAAAGTTACAAGCTGTTTAAGCCAATCAACAAATTTTCCGGGTTCTTTTGTTTTGTTTCCGTTTCCAAGTCCCGCAAGATTTACAAGTTTTACATTATGACCTTCTTTGTTAATCCAGCTTGAATCTTTATATCCTGCGCGATTAACGGGACTAATATTTTCAGCATTAAAACTAAATTTTTCGTCTTTATAAGTATTATTAAGCTTTAATTTTTCTTCAAGCGCAAGCAGTGTTTCAGCTTCCGTTAATTCTTCAAGAGTTTTTATATGAGGATATGGAAGATAACCGTATTTTTGAACTTTATTAATAATATAATTTTTTCTGTTTTCATCAATAGCTGCAACATTATATAAAGATTTTAAGCCTGCAAAAATATGAGTTAAATTTTCCGAATTAATTGTCAATAAAGATTTTGTTATTAGACTCATTTTTTTTTCCTCAAATAATACCTCTACTTATATTTTTACATCAAAAACTTTTTACTGAAAGTTAAAATTTTGGTCGAATGGTAAAGGAAAATAAGCTGTAATCGTTGTGCTGTCATTGCGAGAAGGCACGAAGTGCCGACGAAGCAATCCAAAAATAAACGATTTTAGATATGTTTTTTGTAAAAAAACTCGATTTTCTTAGATTGCTTCGTCCCCCTTCTTTTTTGACCAAATGTCAAAAAAGTGGGTTCCCTGCTCGCAATGACAATTCGTAGCTTTCAGCTATCTTTCCTCTGCCCTGATTTTGGTCGTGATATTTTTTGACGTGATGTTACAAAATATTAAGTTGGGTTTTTACTCGAAACTCAATTTCCACAATGATCTTTCATGTTTTTTATAAAATTACCGACAAATTTTCAAAAAACATGTCAATTTTTTCCCTTCACCCGCTTTTTATTGTTACTGGTTTTTAAACAAGTTTAAAGAATAAGAATGAGGGTTTTTGATCAATGATGAATATTACTTCAATTAATTATCAGCCAAAATCAAAATTGGGATTTGGCAGAGCTTTTACAACTAACGAAATGGCTCTTTATACACAAAAACTTGATGAAGCCAGAAATTTATACGAAATAACCAAAGATAATAACGAACCTGAAAAAAAACTCAATAATACAACTTTAATCTTACCTGATTTTTATGCCCCTAAAGGCACTATAGATTCTGATGAATCCTTAAAATTTGTAAAATTAATGCAAAAACTAAACGGAATTAATGTAGTTCAAGGACTTCCAAGAGGTCCTATATCAAAAGACAATCTTTCTCCTTTTAGCTCCAGTCCTTTTGAAATCGGCGAACATTTAATTGATCTTAAAAAAGCCGACGCACCTGACTTAAAAACTGCTTATGAAAACTTTAAAACTCTTCCTGAAAATAATCCTTTAAAAGAAAGCTTTAATACTTTCAATGAAGAAAATCCGCATCTGGAAAGATATGGAATGCTTGAAGCTTTAAAAGAAGAATATGGAACAGATTATTGGCCTCACTGGCAGGGTAAAAATGCTGAATTAGATAAAGATCTGTTTAATTATGATGAAACAAAAGAAGCTCCTGTAGATAAAAAAGCAAGACAAGAAGAAATTAAAGAAAACTCTTTGGATACTATTGAATTTTATCAATACAAACAATTTATTGCCAACAAACAACACCTTGAAACAAAAGAAAACCTAAATAATGAAGGAATTAAATTTTTCGGCGACTGTTTAATAGGATTTTCACCAAGAGACCAATGGGCTTTCAAACCTGCGTTTGAAATAGGCAAATCCATCGGATGTCCGGGAGATGGCGGAAAATTTAACGATTGGGGACTTCCTTGCCTTGATTTCAACAAATTATATAATAAAGACGGCTCTCTCGGAGCAGCAGGAACTGTTCTTAAGAAAAAATTTGATGTT
>DNRP01000176.1:630-4997 GCA_003499955.1 Cyanobacteria bacterium UBA9971 | reverse complement strand
AAATAATAAAAACGGACGGCAAATTGTCATTGCGAGGTGCCAAAGGCACATATTTAAGTAACCAAATTCATGCGTCAAGTACTTAGAAGAGCGGCTTTGCCGCCATAGTGAGCGCGGCAATCTAATCAGCGATTTTATAAAACTTATAATTTTTTTAAATAAATTATTCATTTATTTGAAAAAGACCTTTATTTTATATGAATATTGGATAGATTGCCGCGTCGATGCTGCGCATCTCCTCGCAATGACTGATTAAATTTCTTGATTGCAAATAAGCTCTAAAGTTTTTTGAACTCGTGATAACGGCTCATCTACATCCATAAATTTGCCCGCATCTACCAGCATCTCAACAATAGAATCAAAAATTGTTCCTTCGCATACAAAATCATCTTTAAAAAGCAGCCTGATAGGACATTTAGCATGAGATGTCTGCAAAAGAACTTCGTTTTTCTTAATTTTTTGATAATCACCCGCAGCGGATAACGGAGATGCTTTTGTGGAAGATAGCCTGACGATAGGAATTTTAGAGTTTTTATAAGCAAGAATGTCTTCATCTTCTACAAATAAAACAGATATATCCTGCGAAAGAGCTTTTATAAGGCTGTCTGTAATTACATCAATTTTTAAATATTTTTCCAACCCTTCTCCATAAAGAACCTGCTGAATTTTGGTGGGAACTATCGGGTCGGTATACCTGAACTCCAGAGGAAACCCTTTGTAATCCGTAATTAAAATTGCTCCCAGATAACCTTTTGAGCTGGAAGAATATGCTATACCATAAGCCAGTTTTACATTTTCTACAGACATAATTTAAACTTTACTTCTTACATTAGTATCGCGTGAACTTAATAATTTACGAAGCTTCATAATCGCCTGCGCATGAAGCTGGCAAACTCTGGATTCGGAAATAGTTAAAGTGACGCCTATTTCTTTTAAAGTCATGTTTTCATGATAATACAGAGCGAGTATCATTCTTTCTCTTTCGGGAAGATTCCCGAGTGCTTTTGAAAGTTCGTTCTTTACATCTCTGTTTTCAAGCATTGCTAAAGGATCATCAGCATTTTTATCTTGAATAGTGTCAATAATTTCTACACCTTCGCCGGATGAATCTTTTCTGTCATAAATGGAAATCATAGATGTACTTTCCATTTCCGCCATTGAAGCTTCAATTTTTTCTTTTGGCAATTCAAGTTCTTTTGCTATTTCTTCGGTGCTTGGCTGTCTTCCAAGTTTTCCCTGCAACGCGGCAATTGCTTTATTAATACTTTTAAATCTTTTTTGCGCTCCTCTTGGAACCCAGTCAAGNNCTTATCCTTAAACGCCCGACCACATATTTAATCAGATAAATATATTGTATAATTAGCCTGTCCCTGATTTCTTTGCTGGTTTTGTCGAGAACAAACTGCGCCCAGACTTTATCTATATCAGCATCAGAGAGCTTTTTAGTCTTATTTCTATCTATACCAAAATTAAAACCCGATGTATTATCCATTTAAATAATTTTCCTAGCCCGATAACTTTTTTTAAACTTCCCGAATTCTATTAAATTTGAACTTCACTGCTTAATTTTTAAATTCAAACCCTTATTTAATTGTATTCAGCCGGGAAGATAAAGCATCATTCAAATACCGTATTTGACTGTATATTAGATAAGACAGGGGACAAAAATTTTTCAACATATCCTTAGTAATTAATTCGAAAATTACTAAAAATGATAGACAGCCTAATTGAATCAAATTATAGATTCAACTAAAGTTCCATAATAACATGGCAAGTTCATCAAAAATGATTTATCAATTAATATTTAACGTCAAAACTGTCATTGCGAGGAGCTTTGCGACGAAGCAATCCAAGAAAAATTGAAGATAATTTTTGGATTGTCCCCCTTCTTTTTTGACATTTAGTCAAAAAATTGGGTACCCTGCTTCGCTCGCAATGACAAATTCTACATTTAGCAAGGTTTTTCACGATTATAAAATTTTTAATGAACTTGCCTTACCATAATAATGACAATTTTGACTATTAGAAATAATAATATATTTAATCGGAGATTCTAGAATAAAATGCTAAAATATATTGAAAAACCTGATATTCTCAAGACTTTATTTAACTCTCTTGAGCCTGAAAGCTTTGTTGATGCATTTTTAAAACAGCCTCCTGAAAATTTCAAAATAAAAAAAATAGAATTTAATGAACACGAAGTTTATGGATTTTTTGCGGATTTAGATCTTTTTACAACTGTAGATGCGAAAATAAAAACTTTTGTGGACAGACTAAGATTATTTAAACCTTTTGATTATATAATCAGAAAATTTTTAACTTTTAATACTTTGTTTATTGGAACAACGGTTTCAGAATATTCTTTATTCCCGAATTCAATGAATTTAAGTGAATTTACAAACAAATTATTAACAGTATTTCAAAAAACGGGAAGCCAATTTTTGGTCATAAAAGATTTACCTTATGAATCCCCTCTTTTGACAAATGATGAAAATGAATTTTCAAAAAAAATGATTTCATCTCTGCAAAATAATGGCTTTGTTCTTGTTGCAGGACAAGCGCTTGCGTATTTGCCCGTCGACTTTGATTCGATAGATGAATACTTAAAAAAATTCTCTTCAAACAGAAGAAATAACTTCAGAAGAAAAATGAAAGCAGCGGCAGGATTATATTTACAGGAATTTAACACGGGAGATAATTATTTCACAGATGAGATTGCAGAGATTCTTTATAATCTGTACTTAAATGTATATAATAATAGTGATGTTCACTTTGATAAGTTAACATTACCGTTTTTTAAACAGGTATTGCAGAATACATATGACGGCAAAGTATTCATTTATTCAGATAAAAATAAAATCATTGGTTTTAACCTGTGCTATGTGATGAATGATTATTTTGTTGATAAATATCGGGGCTATCTTTATCCTGAATCTCACGATTTTAAATTGTTTTTTAATCAGTTTTTTGACGAAATAAAATATTGCCTTGATAATGAATTAAAAACTTACATAATTGGAGGAGCAGCTCCAGAGGCAAAAGCATATCTTGGCTGTAATTTTACTTATACCTATCACGCAGTTTATATTAAAAATCCAATAATCAGATTTGTATTAACAAAACTTAAATCCTGTTTTGAAGCTGATAAAAGATTAATTGAAGGATTAAAAGGTTAAATCTTTGAACATTGTTATTATACTTTTACTTCTTACGATTATAGTAGAAACAGCCCAGCAGCTTTTTTTTAAAATGGCAGGCATGGATAATAAAAAACGCCTGATTTATTCATTTCTGGGAATAAGCATGTATTTATTGTTCGTTGTAATTTGGCTAAGAATTTTAAAAGATCTTCCATTAGGATTTGCCCTGCCTATTATGGGCTTTAACTATGTTACGGTTGCCTTTGCGGGAAATTTATTTTTTAAGGAAAAAATAAGTATTAAAAGATGGGGCGGTATTATGCTTATTCTGTTAGGACTAACACTGGTTTGGTTTGGCGGGGCAAGTTTTTTATGAAATCTTTAATAACGCCCAAATTCCCATATTTTTTGTTTACTATTTTTATTCTAATGGAAATAGTCGTATTTTTGTCGCATAAAATTGTATCAATGCACGCAACAGGTGATGGTTTTGCATTTTATATAACACTTTTAAGCCAGCCCTGGATTTGGGTTTCGCTTGTGTTGGCGCTTATACAATTTTTTCTTTGGACATCTATACTTGCAAAGTCTGAACTAAGCCTTGCATATTCCATGTCAAGTCTTAGTTACCCGCTAACTATGATAATTGCGGCATTTTTGTTTAAAGAACACTTATCGTTATTAGTCTGGAGCGGAGGAGGATTAATAACGCTGGGTGTTATGATTGTTGGTCTTGAAACAGAATAAATTATTTTCTTCTGAAAGCTCTGGGCGCGTTAACTAAATTAAGCGGCTGATCAATTTCAAGAAAATCATAAGCACAAGTAATAAGTTTATACAGATCATCCCATCGGCACTGATCTTCTTCCTGTTTAAGCAGGTTTTCACCTATTTTCATGTAGTATGTGCTTGTTTTGTTAAAACTTTTTAGTCCACTCGGGGCAGGGACTGTTTCTTTTAAAAATTCAAAACTGATTTTGTTTTCCTCACAGTAATTAATCAAAGGTTTGATGACTACATGTTCCTGATACTTGTTGCGAAGGTTCTGAATCTCTATTTCTGCAGTTGTCAAGCTTCCGCCCTCCTTTTCTAAAATAAACTACCGTATATTTTGAAACTTATTGGAATGCTTTAGGTCTTTGTTATTGTTAGTTAATTATCTTTAAAAATTAATCTTTTTATGTATTAATTAAACATGTGCAGAGTATGAATCAATTAAAATATTTA
>DNRP01000176.1:0-603 GCA_003499955.1 Cyanobacteria bacterium UBA9971 | reverse complement strand
ATATTGAGAAATGGGAAAATAAAGATATTGTAGAAATTATTGAAAGATCAGTAGAAACGTTGACAAAAGAGGCTGAACATAATTTACAGTCTTCTGTAAGAGAGTTGGGTTCTATTCGCGATTATATCCAAAATTACGAAATCGATCACGCGGATAATCTTGAAAGACCTATGGATGTTTCAATAATTCCTGTGGCAGTGCCCATGACCTCTGATATGATTGGAAGAATAGACACACTTCTTGATGCGGCAGAAAAAATATATTCCGCAATGGATATAGTGCAAATATCAGCGATGTCGCAAAGAGAAGATGTTAAAAAATATTCTGTAAAACTTGTTAAAACTTTTATTGAAAACAAAGAAAGTATTGACGGGCAGATAAAAGAGCATTCAAAAGGCTGGGATGTTGACAGACTTTTAAAAGTAGATAGAGATGTCCTTAGAATTTCAATAACAGAGCTTTTGTATTTTGAAGATATTCCGGCAAGTGTTTCTATAGACGAAGCTGTAGAGCTTGCAAAAAAATACGGCACGGAAGAAAGCTCAAGCTTTATAAACGGCATCTTAAGACAAGTTTACGAAACAAAAAAACGGATTGCGAACA
>DNRP01000136.1 GCA_003499955.1 Cyanobacteria bacterium UBA9971 | reverse complement strand
CAATGACAATTTAAAAGAGACCGGCTTCACAGCCAGTCTTTTTATTATTTAAACGTTACGACCCCATCTCTGACAACGAAATTAACCGTAGGTATAAAACGGTCTGGAAAACCAAAAGAATCCAATCGGGAATACTGTTCACCTTCTAAATATCCTTTTGTAACAACATTATTGCCTTTAATTTTATTACCTGTCAGAGTACCCCATGAATATTCATACTCTGTTCCTTTAGGTGCAGACGCTATTATAGTTGTTTTAAAATCTTCGGAAATTTTTTCCATTAAATTATGACCGTCAGTTAAAGCTACCGCAACTTGAAGATCTTTTATCTTACTTGTCGCTTGGGAAATATTTTTTTGGGATATATTACCTAAAGCCGTATCTCTGCATTGTCCGCTTAACTCCATTATTTTTTCTACTGTGGGACTTTGTACTTCTGTTCCTTTAGATATGCTCATTCTTTGAAAAATAGTTTTAGGGGAATAGCCGGCGTCTTTAATGACTTTTACGAGTTCCGTACAGGGATTATATTCGGTGGCTACAGGAGTTATTATCTGTTTTACTTCTTTAGCAATAACATTTCCCGAATGAAAAATTGTTGCAGGTAATAACATCGCACCGGCAATAAAGTTTCTTGTGGCTGGTCTTAAATTCATGATACAAAAACCTTTCCTTTACTTAACTTTTTTATTTTTTTAACCTTCTGAATATATAAATCTTGTGAATATAAAAAATTGACAAAATTTTACCCTCCCTCTCAATAAATCTTTACAAAAAGCGCCGAAAGTCAATATAATTGTCATTCTGCGCAAAGCAGAATGACAATTATCTAATTATTAATTTGATTTTTTTACGCTGTTGTTGTTGAAAGTTTTTGTTCGTTTTCTCTCCACATTGCAAGAAGAACGCTTGCATTAAAGATGCTTGAATAAGTTCCTATAACAATACCGAGAATCATAGCAAGTACAAAGTCTTTTGTGGTTGATCCTCCAAAGAAATATAAGGCAAGAAGTGTTATAAATATTGTCAAAGAAGTATTTATGCTTCTTGCAAGAGTTTGATTTACGCTTATGTTGACGATTTCGTTAAAAGATTTTTTCTTGGAAAGATATTTTGAGTTTTCTCTTATTCTGTCAAAAACAACTATTGTATCGTGAACGCTAAAGCCGATTACCGTTAGGATTGCAGTAATAAACAAACTGTCAATTTCTGTTCCGAAGATGAGTCCCAGCAGAGAAAAAGCTCCGCATACAAAAATTGCATCGTGGAAAAGAGCAATAAGGGCACAAATTGCGTAATCTATGTTAAACCTGACGGTTAAATATCCTACAATTCCGAAGAAACATAAAAGAAGCGCTATCATAGCATTTTTAAACAGTTCTTTGCCTAAAGTCGGACCTATTGCGCTTGTTTGAAGCGGAATATATTCGCCCATTGTTTGTTTGACAACGTTATTTACTTTTATTGTTTCGTTATTTTCTCCCTGACTGCTCAAAAATTTTGTTCGTATTGAAACAACGGTTTTTATGCCGGCATTTTTTTGTTGAACAGTTTTTGAAGTTTCTTCGGGAGTTGTTTCTTTTCCCTGAGTTATTTTGCCGGATTTGTGTTCGGTTTGAATAATGGGATTTGTAATACCGATTTTTATAAGATTTTCTCTTAATAAAGAAATATCTGAATCGCTGATTTCTTTATTAAATCCGTACTGAAGCATTGTTCCGCCGGTAAAATCAATACCTACTCTTAAAGGAGCATGGCTTGGATAAACTACCATTGAATAAATCATTATTGCTATAGCGGGAATAACCAGAGCAAGAGAGAAAGAGAGCCATAGCCATCTGTATTTAATAACGTCAACTTTATTTTTTCTTTCAAGAACAGGGTTAGTCATTTTATTTTTCTCCTATATGTATTTTTTATTGGGATTTGTCATTTGAGCTTTCTTTGTCATCCTGAGCAAAGCAGGGAACACGCTTTGGGGATTAAATATCCCCGAAGAAGGGGGAGATATGTCCATTTTGGAATTATAGCCATATTTGTAAGTTGGATAGATTCTTCGGGTTAAAACCCTCAGAATGACAGTGTGTGCGACACAAAGGACTTTTAGTCTATAACACCCAACTTGGCTTTTCTTGCGGTTGTTTCTTCAAAAGAAACGGCTTTTCCGATTTCTTCTTTTTTAAGACCAAACCAGCCCGGATGAGTAAGTTCACCTGCTCCAAAAACAAGGTGCATGATGTTTTTGGTTACAGTAATTGCTGTAAACATACTCACCAAAACCCCTATTGCCAGTGTAAGAGCAAAGCCTTTAACTATGCTTGTACCAAACATATAAAGAATGGAGCAGGTTATTATCGTTGTCATATTTGAGTCAAAAATACTTGTAAAAGCTCTTTCAAACCCTGCATTTATAGCAGCAAAAAGAGTTCTTCCTATTCTAAGTTCTTCTTTTGTTCTTTCAAAAATAAGAATATTCGCGTCTACCGCCATTCCTATACTGAGAATAAAGCCTGCAATGCCTGCGAGGGTTAATGTTACCGGTATAAGCTTAAAGATTGCGAAAATAAGTAAAGCATAAACCGTAAGAGCAATATTTGCAATAAAACCCGGGACTCTGTAATAAACAACCATAAAAAGCATTACAAGACCAATACCGACAAGTCCTGCGATTTCACTTTTGTGGAGAGAATCTATACCAAGGGTCGGCCCGACGGTATTTTCTTCTATTATTACCGCAGGGACAGGAAGAGCGCCGGCATTAAGAAGATTTACCATGTTCTGGGCTTCTTCTTTTGAGAAGTTGCCGCTGATATAGCCTTCGCCGCCTGTTATAGGAGTATTAACAACAGGGCTTGAAACAAGTTCTCCGTCAAAAAATATTCCAAGAGGTTTTCCAACCATTTCACCGGTAAGTCTTCCGAATTTTTTTGCACCTTTATCGTTTAAAACAAAGTTTACATGCCATTCTTTACCTGTCTGGTCAGTTCCAAGATAAGCGTTTTTAAGGTCTTTCCCCGAAATACCCGTACTTACCCATGTTTCTTGATTGTTAAATCCTTTTACCTGTTTTTTAAATTCAAGATTAGCTGTTTTTCCAAGATAATCTTTAGCTTTTTGGGGATCGCTGATGTTTGGAATTTCTATTAAAAGTCTGTCGGTTCCGACTTTTTGCACTACAGTTTCGGATACACCAAGAGCGTTTACTCTGTTTTCAATTGAATACAAAAGACTATCCATTACATCAGGAGTAATTTCCGGGACATCTACAGTAGGTTGCGCTTCCAGAACAAGCCTTGAGCCGCCTATAAGGTCAAGTCCAAATTTTGTGGGTTTATTAATAATAACAAGAATACTTGCAACTACCAGCCCGAGAATAAACAGGAAAATTAAATTCTCTTTTTTCATTTACCATACATCTCCTCGATAATTCGATAATATAAAACGGTTAATTTTAATCCTTCTAATAATAAAACAAAAATCAACTTTCGGTCGGGCTATTTTTTATGTTTTTTAGAATGATTTTATAATTATTAAATAAATCTTAAGTTTTAAGATTCTTAATAAAAAGGATAGTATCATGGACACCTAACTACAAAAGTTCTGTGTATTTCGTATTTTTAAAAAAATAGTCGCTTTTTTAAAAATACAATATAATGGACACAAGAGGCGTTTTATATTAAAGATGAAAGGGAAATAGAATGAATTGGTTAAAGGATTTAAAAATTGTTAAGAAGCTTTTTGTTTTAATTGGTATTTGTGTTGTGTTTATCGGAATGGTTGGATTTGTCGGGTATCATTTTCTCGATAATGCGCAAAAGAACATGTCTTCAATGTATAACAATAATTTATTGTCGGTAGGATGGCTTAATAGAACGGCACAGGAATTTTCTCAAATAAAATCGGCAATTCTTGACGGAATTTATGATAAAGAAATGAGACAAATGAGAGCCGAAGAAATTGTAAAAACTTCTGAAGAAATTAAAATTCTTATTAAAAAATATTCCGAAATACAGCTTAATGCTGAAGAAAAAAATAAATTAGATGAGTTAAATAAAGATTTAGACTTTTTTTATTCAACAGTAACAGAAATTTCAACTTTGCTTAAAGCAGATAAGTTTAAAGAAGCAGAAAAAAAATATTTAATGATTGAAACTAAATTTGATGAATTAATAGCTGATATGATAGGAATGGCTGAATATAATCAAAAAGAAGCTGCGGAAGTGGATGCTCAGGCTGATAAAGACGCTGCTGTCGCCATGATTATTGTTATTTCTACAATTGCATTAGCTGTTTTAGTCGCAGTAGCAATAGGATTAACAATAGCAAACATGATCGCAAAACCTGTAAATCAGGTTGTTGATAATTTAAAAGAAGTAGCTAACGGCAATTTGAGAGTAAAAAATATAGATAATAATGCAAAAGATGAAATAGGCATTCTTTCTCAAGCGCTTAATATGACAGTTAGTACTTTAAAAGGGCTTGTAGGTGCAGTAGTTCAATCAGCAGAAGATATATCAGCGAATTCGGAAGAAATGAGCGCATCTTCCGAACAAACAGCTCAAGGCTCACAGCAAACAGCAATAAGCACAACACAGTTAGCACAAGGTGCTCAAGAAGTTTCCAGAAACATAGAACTGGGAGCAGCTAATATTAACAAAATGAATAAAGCTGTGCAGGGCGTGTCAGAAGAAGCCAAAATAGTTGCGCAATTAGGAAATGATACAGAAACAAACGCAAATGCCGGTGCTGAATACGTTAATAAAGCTGTAAGCAAGATAAATAGCATTAAAAAAGTATCTGAAGATATTTCAGTAAATATTTCCGAACTGGGTAAATTAAGTTCTGAAATTGAACAAATCGTTGATTTAATCAAAAATATAGCCGGTCAAACAAACCTTCTTGCGCTTAATGCCGCGATAGAAGCTGCAAGAGCCGGAGAACACGGTAAAGGTTTTGCGGTCGTAGCTGATGAAGTTAAAAAATTGGCAGGACAATCAGCAGGAGCAACAGAAAAAATTACAGCAATGATAAAGGAAATTCAGAACAAAACCCAAATTGCAGTAACAACAATGGGTAAAACTACTACCGAAGTTGAAGAAGGTGTATTTGTAATCAATGATGCAGGAAAAGCTCTTGAAAACATCATTACACAGGTAAAAACAGCTAACGGTAAAATTCAGGGAATAACAAAAGAAATAGACGGAGTGGCTAAAACTTCCGAAGATATGGTTAAAATGATAGAAAACATCTCTGCAATAACCGAAGAAACAGCAGCGAGTGCTGAAGAAATTTCAAGTATCACAGAAGAACAAACAGCAAGTCTTGAAGAAATCAGTGCAAGTACTCAAACTCTCGCAGGCGTTGCGGAAAAACTTATAAAACAAGTGTCTGTCTTTAAAATCTAAAATTATAAATAACTAAATAACTAAAAAAGCACCTTTTGATAGGAAAGGTGCTTTTTTTTTAATTCAGGTATAATAATCTTTATGTTTATCAGCTTTTTTTATTTTTTTAAGGTGGATATCTTCACCTTTTGTGCCGCCTAAAACTAATAATTTTCGTTGAGTAAGGTCTTTGCTTTTTAAATGTTTAATATTGTCTTTATTTTTGTCAGTCGATATTTTAAGTATGCTTTTTTTCATATTAACCATTCTCCAGTGTAAAATACTATTTTTTACACATATAGTTTAAACTTTTAAAAAATAAAAATCATTGTATTTTATATTTAAAATTTAAAAAAGACGGTTTTTAAAAACCGTCTTTTTTTCTTGTTATATATCTATGTTTTTAGCGTAAGCAGCGTTTGTTTCAATAAATTCCCTTCGAGGTTCAACTCTTTCACCCATTAAAGTGTCAAAAAGCTGATCGCATACTATCGCATCGTCGATATTTACTCTTAAAATAGTTCTTGTTTCAGGATTCATAGTTGTTTCCCAGAGTTGTTGAGGCATCATTTCTCCAAGACCTTTAAATCTTTGGATATTTACACCTTTTTTTCCTCTTTCTTCAACTATTTTATTTATTTCTTCAAAAGAATTTATTGTTACATCTGTTTTATCGTCAATTACAAGATTTAAACTCGTTTCTTCTTCAAGGAGAAACGCTCTTATATGGGGATAAGAATCTTTTATTCTTTTGTATTCTATACTGTTAATAAGCGGTGCTGTAATAACTACAGGGTTTTCATCGTTATTAAGATATGCAACGATAGAATTTTTGCCTGATTCGCTTACTTTTACCTTTGTATTGAAAGTCACTTTGTGGTTTGTAAGATATTCGCTTAATGAAGCATTTAATTCTTCAAGGTTTTCAAGTGTTTCAAAGTATTCGGGTTTTGCGTCAGAGCCGATTAATCCTCTTATTACGATTTCAGGAATTACGCTTATAATAGGATTTTTAAAGGAATTATAGTAATTAGCCATGTTTCCTATAAGTTTAACAAGCTCTTCGCCCTGGCATGATTTTTGTTTTGAAGAATCAAACAGATTTAAGTTGTTTACTCCACGACCTCTTAAAACTTTATCAAGGGCTCTGTCATCATAAAAATACTCTGAGGTTTTGCCTATTGTAAGTTTATAAAGTGGCGGTTGGGCTATACATATATGACCGTTGTCTATTAAGGGTTTTGCATATCTGAAAAAGAATGTTAAAAGAAGTGTTCTGATGTGTGCTCCGTCAACATCAGCATCTGTCATGATGATAATCTTGTGATAACGGAGTTTTTCCATTTCAAACTGATCTTCATCTTTGCTTATAGTTATTCCCAGTGCTTGAATAAGAGATTGAATCTCGTTATTGTTATAAAGTTTGTCAATTCTAGCTCTTTCAGCGTTAAGAATCTTGCCTCTTAGCGGAAGAATAGCTTGAAACATTCTGTTTCTGCCCTGTTTTGCACTGCCGCCAGCGGAATCCCCTTCCACTATATAAATTTCGCATTGTTCAGGATCTCTGTTGCTGCAATCAGCAAGTTTTCCCGGAAGCGTGGAATTTTCAAGAACGCTTTTTCTTCTTGTTAACTCTCTGGCTTTTCTTGCGGCTTCTCTGGCTCTTTGCGCCTGAAGCACTTTTGCGATGATGGTTTTCCCGCATTTTGGGTGCTGGTCAAACCAATCTTGAAAATATTCAAGAACGATGCTGTTCACAATTCCCTGAACTTCGCTGTTTCCAAGTTTTTCTTTTGTTTGTCCTTCAAACTGCGGATTAGGAACTTTAACGCTTATTATAGCGGTAATCCCTTCTCTTACGTCATCGCCGGATAAATTTTCTTCACCTTCTTTAATCATGGAGTTTTTTCTTGCATAATCATTGACAACTCTTGTAAGAGCGTTTCTGAATCCTGTAAGATGAGTTCCGCCGTGCATTGTGTTTATATTATTCGCAAAACATAAAACGGTTTCATTATAAGCTTCGGTGTATTGAAAAGCAACTTCTACCTGAACTTCATCTTTTGTTTGGTCAATATATGCAATACTGGGGTGGATAATATCTCTTGTTTTGTTTAAATATTCAACATAGCTTGAAATACCGCCTTCGTAGAAAAACACATCTTCTTTGTCTGTTTCTTCGTCTTTGAAAACGATTTTTAGACCTTTATTAAGAAAAGCCATTTCTCTCAGTCTTTTTGAAACGATATCCCTGTCTATATGAGTTGTTTCGGTAAAAATTTCCGGATCAGGCCAGAAAGTAGTTTTTGTTCCTCTTTCTGTGGTTTCATTTTCCTTAAGAACAGGGGAAGTAGGCTCACCTCTAAGATAGGTTTGTTTATACATCCAACCGTTTTTGGAAACTTCAACAATCATTTTTTCGGAAAGGGCGTTTACTACAGAAGCTCCAACGCCGTGAAGACCGCCGGAAACTTTATATCCGCCATCTCCGAATTTTCCGCCGGCATGAAGAACCGTATGCACTATTTCAAGAGCAGATTTTCCCGAATCTTCTTTTACATCAACAGGAATTCCCCTGCCGTTATCTACGACAGTGATGCTCTCATCTTTATTGATATTTACTTTGATTTCCGTACAAAATCCTGCGAGTGCTTCATCAATAGAGTTATCTACGATTTCGTAAATAAGATGATGTAAGCCTCTCTGGCTTGTTGAGCCAATGTACATGCCGGGTCTTAGTCTTACGGCTTCAAGACCTTCCAGTATACGAATATTACTCGCGTTGTATTGATCAGTTTTTTCTGTCATTGTTGTGTCCACAATTGAATCCTTATATTTGTTATTAGTTCATTTTTGTCATATTTTTCATTTCTAAAGAAAATTTTATGACGAAAAATCCAAAAATTAAAATACCTATCACTGCTAAAACTACCGGCATATTCATTATTCAATCTCCTTGTTCTAATTTATTAAATAATTTTTTCAAACTGTTGCTGACATCTGCAATGCTTGTTAATAAAAAATAATAAAAAAACAGTCCTAAAAATAAAATAACTATTTTAATAATAAATTCAATTTTAAAATTAAAAGGGGAAAGATTAACAATAAGACCACCCAGACCGCCATTTAAAACAATAAAAGCTGTCCATAAGGTTTTTCTTATTTCAATTAAATTATCTATTTTTTTATAAATTAATTCTTTGTCCATGCCCGTTTTTCTAATTATATTACTTCTGATTTCCCGAAATACTTAATAAGCGACAAAACCTCTCACTAATATTATACCACGCACAAGTTT
>DNRP01000157.1:3366-4055 GCA_003499955.1 Cyanobacteria bacterium UBA9971 | reverse complement strand
GACAGAAAATGCACAATAGGAGCGGTTGAAGAAGAAAATTTCAGAAAAATAGCTCCTATAGTAAAGGAATATGGTCATAATATAATTGCAAGAACCCCGATAGATATAAATCTTACAAAACAGCTCAATATTTTGCTTACAGAACTTGGTTTTGATGCTGACAGAATAATAATTGACCCGAATACAGGCGGTCTTGGCTACGGATTAGACTATGCTTACAGTATCATTGAAAGAATCAAACAGGCAGCGCTTCAAGGTGATACGATGCTTAACATGCCCGTGATTGCTTTTGTCGGAGAAGAAGCCTGGAAAACAAAAGAAGCAAAATCAAATAATGTTCCCGCAGAATGGGGCAACATGACAACAAGGGCTATATCGTGGGAAAGCATAACAGCAACCCCAATGCTTGTTTCAGGAGCAAATATCGTTGTTATGAGGCACCCTGAATCTATTAAATACGTTCAGAACTTTATTAACAGGACTTATAAATAATGCAACAGACGAAATTGTCATTCCGAGCAACCAGTGGGAGCATGGGAATCGCAAGGTTTTACTAATAATTAGATTGCCACGTCGGTGCTTCGCTCCTCCTCGCAATGACAAAAAGGAAAATAAATGAAACTTACAGGATTACAAATATTTAAATACCTTCCCGGAGGGAAAAAAGAACAGGAAGCTAACTGCAAAAA
>DNRP01000157.1:2429-3329 GCA_003499955.1 Cyanobacteria bacterium UBA9971 | reverse complement strand
CATGACAAAAAATTTGTTAATCCTACCTGTATAGCGGTAAAACTTGAGAGTTCGGATGAAAATTTTGACGAGAAATTTAATAAAATCCTGAATTATTCCGTTGAAAGAGTCGGCGAAGACTTAAAAATCAGTGCGGTAGCACTGGTTGACACCGACGAAACTTTTTATTCAAAAGCTAAAAAAGTTGCTGAATCTAAATTACCGATGATTTTAGTGAGCGAAAATACTGAAAAAATGAAACAAATCCTTGATGAAATTAAAGATTTTAAGCCTTTGGTTTATCTCGAGAGTGCTTCATCGGAAGAAATTACAGAAATAGAAAGAATTTATAGTGTCCCTGTGGTTTTATCAGGAAGCTCTATAGAGGAATTGGCGGATAATTCTTCCATACTTCTTGAAAACAAAACACAAAATATTGTTTTAAACCTTAAAAACCAATCACAAAAAAGTCTTATCGAAAACTTGACTTATATAAGACGCTCTGCGATTGAAAACAAGTTTAAACCGCTGGGCTTTCCAGTAATCCAGTTTATAAAAGACATTGCCGATTTATCAGAAGACCCGATAGAACAGGGGATTTGGGCATCGGCTTTACTTTGCAAATACGCGAATATTATAGTTTTAGAGCATTTTGACGAAGCNNTATCCTATAGGTGAGCCTGACGAAAATTCTCCGGTAATAGTTACAACAAACTTTGCTTTAACTTATTTTACCGTGGTTGGAGAGATTGAAGCGTCAAATATTCCATCATATCTTGCAATTACTCCATCAGACGGAATGAGCGTGCTTACAGCGTGGTCAGCAGACAAGTTTAACGGCGAAATTATAGCAAAAACCATAAAAACTTACGGTTTAGACGAACTTGTAAAATATAAAAAACTTATAATTCCCGGATATGT
>DNRP01000157.1:0-2415 GCA_003499955.1 Cyanobacteria bacterium UBA9971 | reverse complement strand
GCGGCAATCTATTTCTTCTATTGATTAAATCAACAAAGGCTTCCAGCCTTGTTACAAATCCTGCTCTGCCTGTGTATTCATCCATAACGAGTGATAAAACGGGAATATCCTTTGTATTTCTTACGTTTGGAAGAATATTTTGGGCAATTATTTCCGGCATGCAGGTAAATGGCAACAGATGAATTATTCCGTCAGTAATTTCTGAAGATGCCGCAATAGCCGCATCGCCAATAGATTCAACAGCATCACCGCCAATATCTCTTTTTATAAATTCGCGCGCAAATCTTTTGGTTTTTTCATCATGCGACTCGCTAAATCTCAATATAGACGGATATAGACTTCTATCAATCCAGTCAGACAAATTAATCTGCCTGTGAACCTGCACTCCTAATCTGCCAAGTTCTTTTTCTATGTACATATTTGAGAATTTATCCAGTACAACATAAATCTCGCCTGTTATATCAACATGCAAAACCTGTTTTTCTGAATCTATTTCAACACTTGAAATGGATTGAACCCCGAATTCAAGGGCTTCATTACATTCTTTAACCGTCAAAGCATTTTCAAGCAAGCTTATAGCCTTTTTATAACGCTTATCCGCACTTCCGATTTCTACTTCTCTTGGTCTGTAATAATGAAGCAATTTATCAAATTTATCTGCGATTTTAATCCTTAAGATGCCTATTCTTACGGCATATATGAGGTCTAAAGGGTTTCCGTTGCCTGTAACATGCTTAAATCCCGAATAAATTTCCAGCAATTTTCCTTTATAGAGATCAAAATTAACAAATTCAACGTTATTATATCCGAGATCGGTCAAAGCTGTTCTGGCAATATTACTATACTGCCCCAATCTGCACGTTCCAGGGCTATCAATCATAAGTATAGCTTCTGCGCCTGCTTCAATTGCCTCAATATAATTACCAAGAACCAATTTATAAGGAAGACAAATAGCTTCGGGACTGTATTTTGCCCCTAAAGAAAGCGTTCTTTTATTTGTGTAAGGAGGCTCAACAACATCTGCACCAAGAACTTTAAGCGCTCCTGATACCCCGATTGCAAGATTTCCCATATGCGGAAATGATATTTTCAACTCATCCTCCCTTTTAAAGGGTTTTTTTGAAATTAAACTTTTACAATATTATCTCTTGAATAAACAACTTCCTGTCTTTCGGAGTCAATTTTAATTTGTTTATTGAGATTTTGAACGATATTAGACCTTTTTCTCCTGTAGAGCATATCTGTAAAGGCTTCGATTCTTGTTATAAAGCCGGCTTCTCCTGTATGCTCATCAACCGTAAGATTAAGAAGCGGTTTTTGCAGGCGTTTTGCGTATCTGGTAATTCTTTCAACCATTAAGGAATCGGGTCCGCAACCAAAAGCGGTTAATGTAAGAACACCGTCAATATTTTTATTTGTCATAAAACTTCCTGCCGCGCCTGAAATTTCAAGTTCATTTGCCCAATAAAGACTTGTGTTTAAAACATTTAAGCCTTCATTCATCTGTTCTACTGAAAGATTTTCTGAAACATGAGCTTTTACGCCAAGATTTTCAAGCTTTTTGAATATATTCATGCTCACATGATTGTCATAGAGGTTATATCCATGGGAAAGAACGGCAATATTTATAGGATAATTGTTTTTCCTGCTTTTAATTACTACTTTCCCTTTTATAGCTGTTTCCATAGCTTCTGCTGGATGCATTCCGTCTCTGGTCATGCCGGTAAAGTTATTTTGATACGCCCATCCTACTTTAGAAGCTTTCTTAATAGTTTTTTTATCAGTTATTCCAAGAGGAGCAACAGACTCATACAAGTATTGATAAAGCCCCTGGTTTTTTTCTGACTTATCTAAAGTTGGTTCAATAAGCAGAAAATCTTTTTTTACAACGTTTCTAACTAAATCAGGAAGCCCTCTAAGCTTTGAACAGTTATAAATTTTATGATCAATAGATTGAATGCTCGGTGAATAAATGATATCCACGCCTTTTTGATTTAACAAATTAAGCACATGTCCCATATATATTTTCACAGGAAGGCATGTCTCAGAAACGACAAGCGCGCTTCCTTCAGAAACAAGCTTTTTGGTAGTTTTATCGGATAAAACAATTTCTATACCTAAGCTTCCGAAGAATCCGAACCAGAACGGATAATAATTATAGTAACCTAACGCTCTTGGAATGCCGATTTTCATTTATATTTTCTCCTTTTAAGGCTATTTTCTTTTATGTTAATTGTTATTACCAACGACCGATTTGACACGGCAATCGGAAGATTTAGATTGCCACGTCGAGGCTTTTGCCTCTCCTCGCAATGACAATTTATTATACGCATTTATAATTGACTTGTTTTTTCTTTGTCTGCGAATAAGATCCACAAAGGCTTCAATCCTTGTAACCATACCCGCTTTTCCTGT
>DNRP01000036.1:2333-4715 GCA_003499955.1 Cyanobacteria bacterium UBA9971 | reverse complement strand
TGTATATTAATCCGTGAGATCTGCATACCAGAGCTCTGTAACTGTAAACACCGCAATAACCGTTAACCAAAAGCGGACAGGCATATTAATATTCCAGAAGATTGGGATTCGTTTTTGCAAATATTCGCCTGTTTTTAATAATTTTTATTGCAGTTTTGTTAAGTTCTTCTCTTTCTTCGTCAGTAAAATTTTGATTTAAGCCAATTCTTATATATTCATATTCAAGTTGTGACACAGGATAATACGAATTTGTACAGCATATATCACAGCCTGCTTTGCATTTAAGAAATTCTTCCTGGTCTTTAAAATATGAATCGAGTTTTTCTTTTAAGATTTCAGTATATGCGATATATTTTTCCAGTGCAGAATTAGCAGGCATTTAAAAAAGCTCCTAAAAATTAATAACAATAATATTAACATAATAATAGTTAATATTTTTGTTATTTTTAAATATTTACTCTTGTTACAACACCATGGAGTTTTCTAGAAGGAATTGAATAGAACTGCACAAAAGATGGTGTTACTTTTTTTATTAGAGTAAATATTTTCCAGACTAAACTATCAGACATAATTTCTTCCATACCGTAGAATATAACTTTGTCCTGAATACCTGCCTGATGAAGTATTTTTTCAAGTTCAATAACTTCCATATAACCTGCTCGGATTTCAAAGTTTCTCAATCCCTGTGTAACATCTTCTTTGAAGAAAGAATTTATTCCAAAAGGCTCATCCAGAATATTTATTGATACAAGCAGATTATCGATATAAATAATATGATTTGAACAAATTGTATTAAATATATATGGTGGAATACGGCTTATATCCCTTATAAAAAATAAGGCTGTACCTTCAATTTTAGATGCGTTTTGATAGAGATCATCAAATTTTATAAGGAATTTATCAAGAGGAACAGGGTGCAACTTGCTGTATAATCTTTTTTGACCGTTTGTATAAATTAAAATGATTATAAAAGGAATAAGAGCAATAATTATTGACCAGTAACCGCCATGCGGAATTTTAAACATATTTGCCGTAAGAAATGCAATATCAGTTAAAGTAACAACTATTGCAATTAAAAACTTAAAATATGATTTTTTGAGATAAAAAATACAGCTCATCATAATACCTGAAATTGTCATAGAACCAGTTACTGCAAGACCATAAGCCGCTGCCAGATTACTGGATTTTTGGAAATGGAACATTACAATCAAGACAAATAACAATAAAAACCAGTTAACAGAAGCAATATAAATCTGCGCTCTTAATTCTTCAGAAGTGTAATCAACTTTAAACATGGGCAATATTCGGGTGTTTATTCCTTGATAAACAATGGAAAATATTGCGCTTATCATTGCTTGAGAAGCAATAATAGTTGCCATTACGCTAAGAATAAGGAAAGGTATGTATAAATACTGGAATTGCGAATAAAACATTTCAAAAAGAACGTTTTGAGAATGAGGATGATGTACCAAAAACGCACCCTGTCCGAAATAACATAACGCAAGCGCGAAAAATACTATTGACCACGCCTGTAAAATAGGTTTTTTACCCAGATGTCCCATATCGGCAAATAATGCTTCTCCGCCTGTGGCGCAAAGAATAACTTCTGATAATACTATAAAGCTTAAAAATCCGTTTGATATAAGAAATTTGTATGCATACCAGGGATTTATCGCTTTTAATATTTCAGGATAGCTAAAGATAGAAAATATTCCCGATACTGTTAATGTTAAAAACCAGAGTAGCATTATAGGTCCGAATGCAGATGTTACTCTTTCAACTCCTTTTTTTTGGAAAGAAAATAAAGAAATTGCAATTATACCGGAGATAATAATTACAATAAATTGATTTAAATTTTCGAAGCCGGGAATAAGTCTTATACCTTCCACGGCAGATAAAATACTGATTGCGGGAGTAATAATTCCATCGCCTATAACCAGAGAAATACCGACATAAGTTAGTAATGTAATAAAAGAAATTTTTCTTGCTGACTTTAAAAGAGGTGTTAAGGTTTCTTTAAGTACAATTTCGCCACCTTCGCCTTTTGTTCCAAGACTCATAGCCAACCATGCATATTCTATCGTAACAAGAATAGTCATTGTCCAGAAAATAAGGGACATTATTCCCATTATATTCATAAGGGACTTTTCTAAAAGAATGAAAATAACTGTTACTGTATATATAGGACTGGTTCCAATATCTCCAAACACAAGCCCTATAGACTTTATTACGCGGGATACATCATTTTTGTTCATGATTTTTTGTATATCTCGATCAGCTATTATTAAAATTAATATAGTGTAATCTTATTTAAGATGACGAGATTTTACAAGTTTTATTTCAAAATCGCATGTATTTTATCAAATTTTTAAAATTATTATC
>DNRP01000036.1:0-2320 GCA_003499955.1 Cyanobacteria bacterium UBA9971 | reverse complement strand
ACAACACCATGGAGTTTTCTTGAAGGAATTGAGTAAAATTGTACAAAAGACGGAGTAAGCTTTTTCAGTGACACAAAGAATTTCCAGATTAAATTTTCAGTCATAATTTCTTCCATACCGTAAAATATAACTTTGTCCTGAATCTCTGCCTGATGAAGTATTTTTTCAAGGTCAACAACTTCCATATAACCTGCTTGAATTTCAAAATTTCTTAAACCCTTTGTAACATCTTCTTTAAAAAAAGAATTTATTCCGAAAGGCTCATCGAGAACGTTTATTGATACAAGTATATTGTCCTGATAAATTATATTGTTGCAGCAGATGGTATTAAATATATAAGGAGGAATCCTGTTTACATCTCGTACAAAAAACAAAGCTGCGCCTTTAATTTTACATTCCGCCTGATAAATTTCATTAAATTTCAGAAGGAATTTATCGAGAGGTATAGAATGGAGTTTGCTGTATAACTTTCTTTGTCCTCTTGTGTATACTAAAATCACGATAAAAGGAATAAGGGCAATAATTATTGACCAGTAACCTCCGTGTGGGATTTTGAACATATTTGCAGTAAGAAACATAAAATCTACAACCGTAACAATAAGCGCAAAAGATAATTTGATATAATTTTTCTTCAGGAAGAAAATCCAGGACATCATAATACCTGTAATAGCCATTGTTCCAGTTACAGCTAAGCCGTAAGCTGCGGCAAGATTGCTTGATTCTCTAAACTGAAACATAATCATTATTACAAAAAACAGAAGAAACCAGTTAACTGTCGCTATATAAATTTGCGTCCGCATTTCCTGAGAAGTGTAATCAACCTTGAACATAGGCATAATTCTTGTATTAATGCCCTGATAAATAATAGAAAACATCGCGCTTATCATTGCCTGAGAAGCAATAATTGTAGCGAAAATGCTTAATACAAGGAAAGGTATGTATAAAAATTGGCTCTGATTGTATAACATCTCGAACAAAATATTTTTTGCATCCGGATGATGTACTAGAAAAGCTCCCTGTCCAAAATAATTTAAAAGAAGCGCAAAAAATACTACTGACCATGCCTGTATAATAGGTTTTTTGCCTAGATGCCCCATATCTGCATAAAGAGCTTCGCCCCCTGTAGCGCAAAGGATAACTTCAGATAAGATAAAAAAGCTTGCAATTCCTTCTGAACCTATAAACTTAAAGGCGTAATACGGATTTATAGCCTTTAAAACATCGGGATAATGGTATATAGAAACCAATCCCGAAATTGTAAGCGCTAAAAACCATACAATCATAATCGGTCCAAATGCGCCTGTAACTTTTTCCGTACCGTTTTTCTGAAAAGTAAATAATATTATTGCAATTACAGCAGCAATAATAATAAGGATATTCTGGTTTATTTCTGCGAATCCGGGAATAAGCCGCATACCTTCAACTGCGGAAAGTATGCTGATTGCGGGAGTAATAACACCATCGCCTATAAGCAAAGAAATTCCTATATAAGTCAGCAAAGTAATAAACCCAACTTTTCTTGTTGATTTTAGCAGGGGGGTCAGAACTTCTTTTAATACTATAGTTCCGCCNNGAGAATAGTCATTGTCCAAAAAATCAGGGACATTATTCCCATTATATTGGGAATAGTGGGTTTTAATAAAAGAAAAACAACGGTTACTGTATATATAGGGCTGGTTCCAATATCTCCGAACACAAGTCCAAAAGACTTAATTATCTTTGAAATATCATTATTATTCATAAATTTTTTATCTGCCTTGATCTGCTATTAAAAACTTTGATTGACTGATGTAATATTATTTAAGAGTATTAACATTTACAAGCTTTTTTTTAATATTATTAATTTTTGTAGTGAATTGCCATGTATCGTTCTCAGGTCTTTTTAATTCGTTGTGTCAAGCAGTCTTAAAATGTCACCCCGCACTTGATGCGGGGTCTAACCAGTGTTATAATCTGAAAATGAAAGAATATTATGTTTATATAATTACAAATTACGATCAGTCTGTATTATATACTGGTGTTACATCAGATTTAGTAAAAAGAATTTATGAACATAAAAACAAATTAACAGATGGATTTTCGCAAAAATATAATTTGCAATACTTGATTCATTATGAGGTACATAACGATATAAACATTGCTATATCAAGAGAAAAACTTATCAAAAGATGGAAAAGACAATGGAAAATAGATTTAATAAAAAAAATAAATCCCCAATTTATTGATTTATATAATAATGGAAATATTATGGCAATACCCCAAATTTGATAGATCCCGCATCAAGTGCGGGATGACAAAGGGGAAGTGCGGGATGACAATA
>DNRP01000028.1:285-3715 GCA_003499955.1 Cyanobacteria bacterium UBA9971 | reverse complement strand
CATAAACAAAATAAACAAAATAATCTTTTTTATCGCTCTTTTCCTTTTGAGCTTTATGTTTTCCATAACAAAAAATACCGCTGATCTTGATTTATGGCATAGAATGGCAGTCGGAAAAATATTTTCACAACTGGGAAATGTTGTTTATCATGACATTTTTACTTATTTTCCTTCAAAACCCTTATGGGTTGACCATGAATGGTTATCAGGAGTTGTTTTTTATAATCTGGGCATTTTCTTTGGAGATTACGGGATTTTATTTTTAAAAGTACTCATTCTTTTCAGCATTCTGGTGTTAATTTACAAAACAAATCAACTGATTTATCCCGAACCTTATAAACAAAGAATAAGCTGGTATTTTGTCACTCTTATTGCTGTGCTTCTTGGAATAGCGGCAACATTAAGATGTCAGGTTTTTACATACCTGTTTTTCACCCTCTGGATTTATGTCCTGGAACGCGTAAGAAGAGGAGAAAACAGATTAATATGGATTTTCCCAGTAACAACTTTAATATGGGCAAATATGCATGCCGGATTCTTTGCAGGATTTGGATTATTAATTTTTTATGCGGCAGGAGAACTGCTAAACAGAAAAAACCCTTGGAAATATATCGGTATTTTAGCTTTATGTTTGCCTGTAACACTGTTAAATCCTTACGGAATAAAGTACTGGCATTATTTAATAGAAGCAATAACAATGCCCAGACCTTTTATCACCGAATGGGAATCCCTTAAACCCTTTGAAAGTTTTTATAAGGTTATAGGAACAAAAATGCAAATTGTCTTGCTGATGCCTGCCTTGATTTATCAACTACTGATTAATTATCGCTTATATTTAATGGCAATGAAAGAATCAAAATGGCAATCGCAAGGACGTTTAAACAAATTCGGCTCTCTATTCATGAAATTTTTCCATTCTGTTGATTGGGTAGAAATAATAGCCCTTTCAGTAACTTTATATCTGGGCATAAAACATTTAAGACACATTGTATTTTTCTCAATCCTAGCAGGTATTTTTGGTTATAAATATTTTGTTATCTTGATGGATGCTATTTTTAACAAACTTAAAGATAAATTTTACAGTCTAATTCCTGAAGACAAACATGATGTTATTTGTTTTACAAAATTTGCGCTTACTTACAGTTTTATAATTAACGTTTGCCTTATTATGATTACAAGCACGCCCCATGTAATCAATCTTTCGTTTTATCCCACAAAAGCAGTCGAATTTATTAAACTCAATAAATTAGAAGGAAACCTGTTAGTTCCTTTTAACTGGGGCAGTTATGCAATGTGGAAATTATACCCGCAAAACCTTATTTCTATTGATGGAAGATACGAAGAAACTTATAAAAATGAAGCTTATATGGATGTAAGCACAATTACTTTTTATAACAAAAAATGTGACATGACAAAATGGAAAGAAACTTTTTATAAATACCGCCATGACATTCTTTTAATCAACAAAGAGAATGAAGTTCACGAAAAATTCAGGAAATTAAAAGAATGGAAGCCTATTTATGAGGATAAAAAAGCTGTTGTTTTTATCCCGTATTCAACTCCTGATAAAAAATGGCTGCAACCCAATAAAGATGAAAAATATTACATAAAAACAAAGTATGAAAACAATATTAATTTTTAGGGAACTGTAAAAAGGAGAGTCAAAAATGAAATGTTATTTTCACAATGATAATGATGCAATCAGCACTTGTATAAGTTGCGGCAGAGCGTTATGCCAGCTTTGTACAAAAGAACACAATAATGTAATTATTTGTACAAATAGTGAATTTTGTACAGAAAAAGTAAATTTTGAAATTAAGACATTTGAAAAAACACAAAAGTCTTATAAAATATATGGCTTCTTTTTCTTAATAATTGGTTTCTTTATTTTTATTTCAGCGATTTTAGATTTTATAAAAGGGAATATTGGAGGGGTAATGATACAAACTCTATTCATGCTAATGTTTGCTTCTATAGGATACACATATTTAAAAAAATAATTAGTACTAGTCAAAAAATGGCGATTTTGTCATCCTGAGCAAAGCGAAGGATCTGTCCAAATAACAATAATAGACAGATTCTTCGGACTAAAGCCCTCAGAATGACATCAGTAGTTATTAATTATCTTGTTTGACTTATACTGTTATTAAGTACATAAAATCGGGTTAAATGATGAAAAAGAAACCAATAGTAGCAATTGTAGGCAGACCAAATGTAGGCAAATCTACTTTTGTAAACAGACTTATAGGCTCAAGGGAATCCATAGTGGATGACATGCCGGGAGTTACAAGAGACAGATTATATTTTGACGTTGACTGGGCAAGCAGACAATTTACCGTAATAGACACAGGCGGTATCATTCCGGGAATGGAAGACGAAATAATGGTGTCTATTTATACACAGGTGGAAATTGCAGCAGAACAAGCCGATGTTATTCTTTTTCTCGTTGACGGAAAAGACGGACTTAATCCTACAGACGAAGATATTGCTAACTTATTAAGAAAGTCTTTTAAAAAACCTGTATTTTTAGTGGTAAACAAGATTGACACACCCGAAAAAATGAGTCTTATAAACGAATTCTACGCTATGGGAATGGGAGAACCTTATCCGATTTCCGCTATGCATGGAACAGGGGATGTGGGCGACCTTTTGGACGAAGTTGTAAAGGTTTTGCCGGAATACAGCGAAAAAGAAAAAATAGAAAAAATTAAACTNNAGTAAATTACACTCTGGTCGATACAGCAGGCATAAGAAAAAAAGCCAGGGTGGAATACGGCATAGAAAAATTCTCCGTTACCAGAAGCTTAAAGGCAATAAGAAATTCTGATGTCGTTCTTTTAATGATAGACGCGACCGAAGGCTTAACGGATCAGGATAAAAAAATCAGTCAAATTATAGTCGAGGACGGAAGAGCCTTTATTATTCTGGTAAACAAGTGGGATGCGATTGAAAATAAAGAAACCAATTCCGTAAACGACTTTACTAAAAAAATCCGAAAAGAATGCCCTTTTCTTGATTATGTCCCGTTATTGTTCATAAGCGCAAAAACAAAACAGCGTTTAAGCAAAATTTTCCCTGCGGTTCAAGAGGCTTATGAATTTACAAATAAAAGAATAGCAACAAATCTTTTAAACAAAGTAATACTGGAAGCTTTATCTCTAAATCCACCGCCATCACAAAAAGGAAAGAGATTAAGGATTTATTATTCAACACAGGCATCTGTTGCCCCGCCAACTTTCATTCTTTTCGTAAACAACAAAGACATTTTGACGCAAAGTTATGAAAGATATCTTGAAAACAAACTTCGGGAATCATTTGGATTTTTCGGAACTCCTATCAGAATTGTAATTCGCGAAAAATTAAAAGAAGAAAAGAAATAAAAAACAGTTTTTGAGGAAAAACAAATGACATTTGAATCAAATATAAAGCC
>DNRP01000028.1:0-167 GCA_003499955.1 Cyanobacteria bacterium UBA9971 | reverse complement strand
GCATGGGCTGTGGATATACAACTTAATTTAGCCAAGGAGCAGATCCTTCGCTCCGCCTTCGGCTCCGCTCAGGATGACAGGGGGGGCATCGAAGTAATCACAAAAAAACTTGAAGAAAACGCCGTAAAAATCCTTAATGACGACATAGAAATCAACAAAAAAATCGG
>DNRP01000054.1:3960-16566 GCA_003499955.1 Cyanobacteria bacterium UBA9971 | reverse complement strand
GTCAAAAAATTGGGTACCCTGCTTCGCTCGCAATGACAGTGCATCATTTTTAACTATCTTTCCTTAGCCCTGAATATTATACCGATCTAACTAAATTCTTCTTTTTTTTTGAATAAATATTCCAGTTTTTTTGTATCGGTTTTTGTATTTTTATTTATTTCGCTGATGATTGTATTTTGTAACATATTCATTTTTTCGAGTTTTTGTTTTTCTGTATAACCGGGTATTTTTTCAAATATTTTTTTCAATAAAGGTTTTGAAAAAGTAGAGGTTTTAAAATTATTAAGATTTTCCGTCATCTTGATTCCTGCATCCGAGATAATATCGGCAAGCATGTAAATAAAGCCTAATTTTCTATATTGGGCTTTATATGAATGTATTTCTTTCGTGAGTTGATTTTTCTTTTTTTCAAGCAATTCTTCTCTCGATGCTTCTTCAATTTCAAGCAATTTAGAAGTTTTAATTTCATCGTCAATTTTTTTTAATCTTTTTTCGGCTCTTTCAAGCTGTAATTCCAGTCTTAATGAGTCTGTAGGTAAAAATTTAATCAAATTTCTGTTAAGCATGTTGGAATCCAGATCATTAAATTCAATTGATTCATCGTCAAAAATTACATTTTGACCGGAAAGTAAAAAAGATTTTTTTCCGGTGGGAGATTTTATGGAAAATTTTTGGTTTTGCGGCTTATACATAAATTTGCCGGAACTATGCGCAATATTTTTTATATAGCTATCATCATTAAGTTTCACCGCAAAAACCTCTGTAAATACAATATAATTATTCAATTTAATAATAATAAAATTTCGCCTGCAAAAAATCGTTTTGAAGTTGTATTATCAGAAATAAATTTCCATTTCACACTTGGCGCAGTTAAATTTAAGTTCATATTTGTGATTATTTTCATCAATTAGATAAAAAGGCTCTGTTTGCTCAGGATGACAAGTATTACAAATATTAAATTGATGTTTCAGGCAATATTTTGTTGTCATAACTTTTTTACCCGCCATGTTTAATCCTGTTTCAGCAGCAGGATGAATTTCTTCAACGCCATGCCGTTTATAAAACTCTTTTGCGTATTTATTCAAAACATTTCCCGTATAATCAAGCTTTTTATCAGGATAAGGGNNCTTCTGATTTCGTTAATTTCTTTTACGGGAATAAAATAAACTTCTTTAAGATTAATTTCTGCTGAATCGGCGTAAAAATCTGTTTCTCCCAATTTCAGAAGTTGTTTTTCTAAAGTTTCTAAAGCTTTTTCTTTGTTTTGAGCTAATTCAAAAGAATTTTTTAAGTTAATTTGAGCTTTTACGTTATCTTCATCTATTGCTACAAAAATTAATTCATCGTTTTCTTCGGATAAATAAAGATTTACTCCGATTTTTCTTTCTATTTTTGAGTTTTTAAGAGTTTTCAAAAATTCATGGTCAAGATTTCTGTAAATAACAATATTTTCCTGAATATCTTTCATGTCATCGGGAAAAATATTATTTCCCATGACTTTATTTATTATTGTTCCCTGAAGCTCCATGTCTTTGTTCAAAAAGCATATCCCGTCAGCATTATTCAGTTTTATATTTCCTGAAAGATTAAAAGAATCTTTTTGAACGAAGTTTACTTCGCCTATTTTTTCCCCAATTGACTTTGGAGTATTTATGGATGAGATTTCTCCGGCTCTTCCGTTAATAAAATACTCTGAATAGCCTCTGTTAAAAGTTTTTTGGGGATTAGGCGAAAAGTTTATTATGCTTTTGCCGATAGAACTCTTCGCAAGTTCTTTTTTCTCAAGGACAAAATCAAGTTCCTGTCTGTAAAAACTCACTATATTTTTAATATATGCTTCATCTTTAAGCCTGCCCTCGATTTTAAAAGACGAAATTCCCGCATTTATAAGGTTTTCAAGATGATTAGAAAGGTTTAAGTCTTTTAAAGAAAGCAAATATTTATCTTTGGCTATAATTTTATTTTTGGAATCAACAAGTGAATATTTTTTCCGGCATGGTTGAGCGCATGCGCCTCTGTTTCCGCTTCTTCCCCCGATTGCGCAGCTCATATAGCATTGTCCGCTGTAACAAACACACAAAGCTCCGTGAACAAAAAATTCCAAATCAATATTTGTTTTATTTTTAATTTCTTTAATTTGCTCCAGAGAAAGTTCTCGAGCTAAAATCACACGCGCAAAACCTGCTTCTTCAAGNNATTTCGTTATCTTTTAGCAGGGTATTTATTGTTATATAGACTTTTGCGCGATATTTACGGGCGAATTTAATTAGCTGCTCGATATCTTCGAGAGAATTTCCCGCGGAAGTTCTTGCCCCAAATTTTTCCGCGCCGATATAAACAGCATCAGCGCCGCATTTTATAGCGGCTATACCTGATTCAAGGTTTTTGGCAGGAGCGAGCAGTTCTATTTGTTTCATGTTTTTCCTCTGTCATTGCGAGGAGCTTGCGACGAAGCAATCCACACCACCCCTTTGTCATGCTGAACTTGATTCAGCGTCTGCCATCGATGATAAAAACCTTAATCGGGAATGGGTTAGATTGCCACGTCAGGCTTTCAGCCCTCCTCGCAATGACAACAAAAATTGGAATTATTTAACAATGATATTATCCTACAAACTTTCTAATTAGGGCTTTAAAAACTGAATTCAATTTTTTATATTTTAAACATGAAAAAATCTATTTGCGACATCGAAAAATATAATGAACTAAAGAAAAAATATAAAATAATTGTTTTTGACTGGGACGGAACGGCTGTTCATAACAGAAATGACGATATTCTCGAGCTTATAATTGCGTTGGAAGAACTTCTTAAACAGGGGGTTTATATTGTCGTTGTCACAGGAACAAATTTTGAAAATATTGACAGGCAGTTTAGTTCTCATATAAAAGAAATTCATAAAAAAAATCTGTTTATTTGCACTAACAGAGGTTCTGAAGTTTTTGGATTTGACGAAAATTCCCGGTCTGTTTTGCTTTTTCGGTTGAATATAGATGAAGACAAAAATAAACTGCTCGATAAAATTGTGGAAAAAACAAAAAAAGATATCGAATCTAAAGCTGCGATTAGGCTGGAGATAATTTATGACAGGTTAAACCGCAGAAAACTCGATCTGATTCCTGAATGGGAAAATCCATTAAAGTTGGAAATAGGCAAATTAATTATTGAAACAGAAAAAAAATTAACAAATGCAGGATTTAAAGAAGGAATTAAAGGCGCATTTGATTTAATGGAAAAGAATGCGAGCCTTTTGGGGCTGAATAATGCCAGAATTACCAGTGATGTGAAGCATCTAGAGGTCGGAGTGTCTGACAAATCCGATTCAATCAAATGGATTTTAGAAAATATTGCAGCTCCTAAAAATATTCAAGATAAAGAAATTTTAATTATTGGCGATGAATTTGGTACTATTGCAGGCTTTGACGGGAGTGATTATAAAATGGTTGTTAAAAATCATAATGATATTATGTATTTTTCGGTGGGCAAAGAACCTGATGGACTGCCCAAAAATGAAAACAGCGAAGGCATTTCAGTCAGAAACAGTAATCAAGATAAAAAGATAAAGCACATTGGAGGAGGACCGGAATGTTTTTTGAAAATTATAAAAAATCAAATAAAAATAGTATAAACATTTTGTTTGTTTGTATTATAATAATATTATAAATCGTGAACATTATCACGATTGAAACGTCTAAAAAATTAGCTTATTAAATTATGCGTGGCTTAAAAAATCGAGTTTTTAGATGTAAAAATGGTAATTGAAATTTAGTGTTTAGTGAATGGTGAAAAGAATGTCGAATTGTACAAGTTGTAACTGCAAAAGCAGTAAAAATTTACCTGAAGACTTGGTCAAAATCTTTGAAAAATACACAAAGAAAAGAGAAAATGTAATTCCTTTGCTTCAGGACGTCCAGGAAAAATATGGTTATCTTAGTAAAGAGAACTTAATAAGCATTTCCGAGTACTTAAATGTACCTACAAGTAATGTTTATGGTGTGGCAACATTCTATAATCAGTTTAGATTAGTGCCTTTAGGAAAGCATCTTATTAGAGTCTGCAGAGGTACTGCCTGCCACGTGAAAGGATCAGATAAGATTCTTGATAAGATTGAGTCAGAGTTAAATATTAAAGCAGGAGAAACAACTTCTGATGAATTATTTTCACTTGAAACAGTTGCCTGCGTTGGTGCGTGTTCAATTGCGCCTGTAATTACTGTTGATGAAGAGTTCTACGGCAGATTGCAACAAAAAGATATAACTGCTTTAATTGATAAATATAGAAAATCAGACTAACAGCTCTTGTCATCCCGAGCAAAGCGAAAGATCTGTCCATTTTGGGATAAAAGCTTATAACTGCATATCTGACAGATTCTTTAGGCTAAAGCCTTCAGAATGACAAAAAGACAACAAGATAAAAAGACTTATTATTAAGAGGATTCGAATAAAATGAGTGATAGAACTAAAATTTATGTTGGAATGGGAACATGCGGACTTGCAGCCGGAGCAAAGTTTGTTTTTGAGGCTATTTCCAACACATTAAAAAACTTAAAAATCGACGCTGAAATCATTCCAACCGGATGCGTCGGATATTGCAAAAGAGAGATCATCGTAGATATAGCAAAACCGGGTTATCCGAAATTATCTTACGGTGATGTAACTGCGGCAAATGTTGAAGGATTATTAAAATCTGTTCTCGTTGATAATGTCCATAATCACAAATTAATTATCGGAAAATACCCGACAGCAGAAGTTATAAACAAAGATGACCTTAATGAAGTTCCAAATATAAACGATTTACCGTTTTTCAAAAAGCAAAGAAGGTTGGTACTTAAAAATTGTGGTCATATTAATCCTGAATCATTGCAGGATTACCTTGCTTTTGAAGGATATGAAGGGCTGAAAAAAGCTTTTGCAGCAGGTCAATTAGGCGCAATTGACGAAGTTAAAAAATCAGGCTTGAGAGGAAGAGGCGGCGGCGGATTCCCTACAGGCATGAAATGGGAATTCGGAAATAAAAGTGTACCTAAAGATCCTGATAATCAAAAAAAATATATGATATGTAACGCGGACGAAGGTGATCCGGGCGCATTTATGGACAGAAGTGTTCTTGAGGGCGACCCTTTCTCACTTTTAGAAGGCATGACCATAGCGGCTTACGCTATTGGCGCAAGTTACGGTTATATTTATGTAAGAGCAGAATATCCTCTTGCGATTGAAAGACTTGAAAATGCAATAAAATTAGCTAAAGAAAATAATTTGCTTGGCGAAAATATTCTTGGCAGCGGATTTAATCTTGAGTTAAAAATTAAAAAAGGCGCAGGAGCTTTTGTTTGCGGAGAAGAAACCGCATTAATAGGCTCTATAGAAGGTAAACGCGGAATGCCAAACCCTCGTCCTCCATTCCCGACAGAAAGCGGTGCTTTTGGCTGTCCTACAGTAATTAATAACGTAGAAACTCTTGCAAATGTCCCCGGTATTTTAAGACACGGCGGTGACTGGTTTGCAAGCGTCGGTACAGATAATTCTAAAGGCACAAAAGTCTTTGCGTTAACCGGAAAAATCAATAACGCCGGTCTTGTTGAAGTACCGATGGGAATTTCCCTTAGAGAAATCATTTATGAAATCGGTAACGGAATTATAGATGACAAAAAATATAAATCAGTCCAAATAGGCGGTCCTTCAGGCGGCTGTATTTCTGAAGAGAATCTTGACATTAAAATCGACTACGAGTCATTAAAAACAGTCGGCGCAATGATGGGCTCAGGCGGTCTGGTTGTTATGGATGAAGGAACATGCATGGTTGACGTGGCAAAATATTTCGTGGAATTCTGCACAAAGGAATCTTGCGGAAAATGCACACCTTGCAGAGAAGGAACAATGAGAATGTTTGAAATTCTCGAAAAAATAACAACAAAAGGCATTGATAAACAGGAAAAAATAGATTCTGTTAAGCATTTAGAGCATCTTGCCGGTGTTATCAGAGATACATCACTTTGCGGACTCGGGCAGACCGCTCCTAATCCTGTATTAAGCACGTTAAAATACTTCAAAAATGAATATGACGCGCATATTTATGACGAAAAATGCCCGTCAGGTCATTGTAAAAGCCTTATTCATTACGAAATTGATGAAAGCAAATGTATCGGTTGCGGTATATGCAAAGCGAAATGCCCGACAGGCGCAATTGTTGGAGAAAGAAAATCTCCGCATAAAATTCAGACAGAAGTCTGTGTAAAATGTGATCAATGCGTACAGCTTTGTCCTGTCAAAGCAATTGCAGCCAAGTAGAAGAGGTGGATTTAAATTATGGAAACATTAAATAGAGTGGATCAAAAAGTCAATATAAATATTAATGGCGATGACGTAAGCGTATCAAAAGGCACTACAATCCTTGATGCCTCTAAAAAGGCAGGTATAAAAATACCCACATTGTGTCATTTGAAAGATTGTACTCCTACAGGTGCTTGCCGAATGTGCATTGTAGAAGTAGAAGGCGCAAGAAATCTTGTCGCTTCCTGTACAAATCCGGTTGCTGAAGGAATGAAAATCCAAACGCACTCAAACAGAGTAATTGATGCAAGAAAAACAATTCTTGAACTAATGATAGCAAACCACCCGATGGAATGTTTAAAGTGCGACAGAAACGGATTTTGCGACCTTCAAGATCTTGCCGAAGAATATGGAATTACAGAAGTTCCTTATCAAGGACGTAAAAGACATAATCCGATTGATTTATCATCGCCTTCTATCATAAGAGATGCTGATAAATGTATTCTTTGCGGAAAATGTGTAAAAGTTTGCGAACAAGTTCAAAGTGTAAACGCGATTGAATTTACAAAACGCGGATTTGAAAGCGTTGTAGCTCCTTCTTTTAACTGTGTTCTCGGTGAATCCAACTGTATAAACTGCGGACAGTGCATAATGGTTTGTCCGACAGGCGCGTTAACAGAAAAAGGCGCTATCGGTGATGTGAGAGCGGCTTTAAAAGATCCGACAAAAATTGTTATCGCTCAACCTGCACCTGCTATAAGAGTTACCATTGGTGAAGCTATGGGAATGGAAGCAGGCGCTATTTCTACGGGTAAATTAGTAACATCTCTTAAAAAACTTGGATTTAATCAGGTTTTTGATACGGATTTTGCGGCTGATTTGACCATTATGGAAGAAGGAAGCGAACTCGTTCACAGAATCACAAATAACGGTGTTCTTCCTATGATGACTTCCTGTTCCCCCGGTTGGATAAAGTTTGTTGAGCATTTTTATCCGTCATTAATTCCTAATTTATCGACATGTAAATCACCTCATCAGATGATGGGGGCAGTAATTAAATCTTACTGGGCTAAAAAAGCCGGTGTTGACCCGAAAAACATATATGTTGTTTCAATAATGCCTTGTACAGCTAAAAAATTTGAGGCGCAAAGACCTGAGTTGGAAAATGACGGTTTAAGAGATGTTGATGCGGTTCTTACAACAAGAGAGCTTACTAAACTTCTTAAAACAAGCGGTATTAATTTCAAAAATCTTGAAGATTCAGAATTTGACAGTCCTCTCGGTATGGCTTCAGGTGCGGGTGATATTTTTGGAGCTTCCGGCGGTGTAATGGAAGCTGCTTTAAGATCGGCTTATTTCCTTATTACCGGCGAAGAGTTGGAAAACATAGATTTTACCGGAGTAAGAGGACTTGATGGTGTTAAAGAAGCAACAGTCAACGTAAAAGGCTTAGATGTAAAAATCGCTGTGGCAAGTTCATTAGGTCAGGCCAGAAAATTAATGGACAAAGTGGTTTCAGGCGAAGCTGAATATCACTTTATAGAAATCATGACCTGTGCGGGCGGATGTATTGCAGGCGGCGGTCAGCCGTTAAATACCGACCTTGAAAGAGTTAAAGCGAGATTACAGAGTACATACGCAATTGATGCAAAAAAAGAACTTCGAAAATCACATAAAAATACCGAAGTTCAAAAACTTTATGAAGAATTCTTAGGCAAGCCTCTTGGTGAAGTTTCTCATAAATTGCTTCATACTCACTATCACGAAAGAGAAATGAAATAGATAGATTAAAAATATAATAAAAAAGCTTACTTGAAAAAGTAAGCTTTTTTAATGCAAAAAATAATATCCACTTGTTAAAAAAAGGGCGAGCGAGCTGCCGAAGGCAGTGAAAAGCGAGCCCAAAAAACAAAAAACACCCCCTCCCTTGAGGGAGGGGGTAGGGGGTGGGTGTAAAAATATTTACCTTAAACTTCTTTAAAAAAGCAATTTTTATTTTCCCAAATACTTTATTTATATAAGAAGGCATAAGTGTGCCTAAATTTAGAAAAATTCTCAGGAAGTAATATTAAATGACGGATTTATCTATAAATAAATCTATTGCAATGCAACCACAGGAACAGGGACATCAAAATGTCACTGATAATAGTATTATTGGCAAAATCCAAAGTTCCAATGTCAATAAGCAACTTTACGCATCCTTTTTAAGATTTAATAACAGTTATCCTCTTGATACATATAAGAAAGAGGAGAAAAATAAAAAAATTATTTTAAGCATCGCTGGCGGTGTAACTTTGCTTCTTGGAGGAGCCGGTGTTATTCTTGGCAGAAAAAATATATTTCAATTAAGAGGCAAGCTTAATCAGAGTATTGAATTTATGCAAGGCTTGAAAGACAGCAAGCATTTTGAAGTATTAAGCAGCGCAAAACTTGCTGTAACAAAAGTTTTAAGTAATGTATTAGGCTATATATTTACTTTTGATAAAGTCAAAGACTTCAGTCTTTTAAAAGGATTTGAATCGCTGGGAAAACCAGGCAAAATTATTATAGAAGCAAGTAAAGGCTCGTTATGGATTACCGAAAAAAGGCTGGGCAAATTATATAAGTCATTTAAAGGGCATGTGATTTCGTCCGGTAAATCTGTTGAAAAAGCGCTTACAATGCCGAATATTTTTTCAAATGAGCAGGAAAAACAACTGGTAGAAAGGTTAAATATTTTATTAAACGGAAATAAAGAAAGCAAAGGACTTATTCACTTTGCGGATGACCTTATGACAGGACTTAAAGAAAGAACAGGCCGTTTAAAGAACACTGTTCAAAAAGAAAATATTGAGAAATACAGAGAAAAATACTATCCTAAAACTTTCAAATTAACTGAATTTAAAAGAGTTGCAGCAAATTGGCGGGAATATTTATTTACTGCAAAAGAAAACAAGGATGTATTAAGGGAAAATTGGGCAAAAACAGAAGAGATTTTGTTAACCAATATTGACAAAACAGGCGCGAATAGCGGAAAAATTAAAAACTTTGGGCAAGCAAGAGAATATCTAATCAGTATCACAAAAGAAATAGAAGAACTACACGGTCAGTCCAATTGCAGTGATGAGTTTAAAAACCTTGTGAAACAGGTAAAAAACTTAAATGAAAAAATTAATATTTCTAATAGTGTAACAAATACTAAAATTTTTGAAACAAATCCTATAATTTTTGAAACAAGCGGGGAAAAATATGCGGGAAGAGTTCTTGATTTAGCTGCCGGCGGCGGAATGTCCGAAACACTTATTCCTCCTGTTGCAGGAGGATTAGTGGCGTATCATACTTTAAAAGACAGTAAGCCTGAAGAGAGAAAAGAAAAATTTATCAGAAGTAACGGACCCGAGTTAATCGGAGGACTTGCAGGTTGGATGGTAACTTCTAATTTGTTGGCTATAAGCGGCGCTACTGGCATGGTTGCGGGTTTAGTAACTGCCGGTATTATGAATATCGCGGGCAGAAGTTATTTGCGGCATCTTGAGAAAAACAAGAAACAAAACACACAAGTATAGAAGATTGTCATCCTGAGCCTCACTTGTCATCCTGAGCGAAGCGAAGGATCTGTCAATTAATGAGTTGTCATTGCGAGCCAGGGCAAGTTCATCAAAATTAATTTATCAATTAATATTTAACGTCAAAACTGTCATTGCGAGGAGCTTTGCGACGAAGCAATCCAAGAAGAATTGAAGATAATTTTTGGATTGCTTCGCTTCGCTCGCAATGACAAATTCTACATTTAGCAAGGTTTTTCACGATTATAAAATTTTTAATGAACTTGCCTTGTTGCGAGCGACTGAGATAAAACGAAGGAGCGTGGCAATCTAAACAGCGTTTTGGACAATGGATAGATTGCCGCGTCAGCGCTTTGCGCTTCCTCGCAATGACACATGCTACTTATAGTTATTAAAAATAGTCGCTATAAGGTTATAGCCGTCATAAACTAATTTTGTTACTATATCAGGGGTAAAAACGAAAGGAAAAAATTATAAGCGAAAATAAAATTTCAACTATTACAAACCTGCAAAAAGAAATTCTGATAGGACATCTGGCAGATATGCACGGCAGGTTAGAAACAATAATAGGAGAAACAAGTTATTTGCTGGCTAATTTTAAAGCAATGAAGATGATTATAGACAATACAACCGAAATCAGCATCAAGAATTAGCAAAAATATAAAATCCGGGTTATAATCAATAAATAAAACCTGTTGGAGATATTTATAAATGAGTACCCCAAAAGATAAACTCGAAGAAATGGTAAAGCTACTTGACGATTTTGAAACGCAGGAAGTAATTGACTTTGTCGGATATATTAGAGAAAAAAGAAAAAAAATGTTTGACGAAATGCTTGAAAATGCTCCTGTTGACGAAGAATCTTTAACAGAAGCAGAATTACAGGCTATAGAACAGGCAAGAAAAGATTTAAAAGCGGGAAAAACAATTTCTCACGAAAAATTCTGGGGCAAATATGATTTACAGGATTGAGTATTCTGATAAATTTCAAAAAACTATTGATAAGTTTGATAAATCAGTACAAAAACAGATAAAAAATACCATTGACAGACATATAACAAATCTTAAAGCCTGTGATGTTAAAAAATTAAAGGGATATGAGAGTCTTTATCGTTTAAGAAGCGGTGATTACAGAATTATTTATGAAAAAATTGATAATATTCTTGTGATAGTTTTTTTTGACGTAAAACACAGAAAAGATGTTTACAGGGACTTATAGTAAAATATTCATAGAGTAGGAATATTTTGCAGAAACAATGACAAGACCTTTTCAAGTTGTATCGAAATATGCACCCGCAGGCGACCAGCCAAAAGCCATAAACGAGCTTTCCGCAGGGATAAAATTCGGTTATAAAAATCAGACTCTGCTCGGAGTTACAGGCTCGGGCAAAACTTTTACCATGGCGCATGTTATTCAGAATGTGCGAAAACCGACTTTGATAATAGCGCATAACAAGACGCTTGCGGCGCAGCTTTATAACGAAATGAGCGAATTGCTTCCCAATAATGCGGTTGAGTATTTTGTAAGCTACTATGATTACTACCAGCCGGAAGCTTATATCCCTCGAACAGACACTTATATTGAAAAAACATCCAGTATAAACGATGAAATTGACCGTTTACGCCATAGTACAACCAGAAGTCTTTTTGAGCGGCAGGATGTGGTTGTAGTTGCAAGTGTAAGCTGTATTTATGGACTGGGTTTGCCCGAAAATTACTTCAAAGGCGCGATAAAACTTTCTGTAGGGGATTCAATAGACAGGGATGAGCTTTTAAGACATCTTGTAAGCGTTCATTATGAGCGAAATGACATCGAGTTGGAAAGAGGCTGTTTTAGGGCAAGAGGCGATATTGTCGAAATCAAGCCTGCTTATGAAAACATAACAATAAGAATCCAGCTTTTTGGCGATGAAATCGAGAAAATTTCACGAATTAACCCGACTACAGGTGAGGTTATAGAAATTTGCGCAAGTGTGGTAATTTATCCCGCTGTGCATTATTTATCCGGCGATGAAGATATTAAAGAAACCTGCCAGCTTATTAAAAACGAATTGACGGTGAGAGTTAATGAACTTAACAGCCAGAACAAGATTCTGGAAGCCCAAAGGCTTTTACAGAGAACAAATCATGATCTGGAAATGATTAGAGAAGTCGGCTATTGCAACGGAATTGAAAATTATTCAAGGATTTTTGAAAGAAGAGAGCCGGGAACTCCTCCTGCGACTTTGCTTGATTATTTCCCGAAAGATTTTTTGCTTGTAATTGATGAATCCCACGTCACAATTCCCCAGATAAAAGCAATGTACAACGGCGATGCCGCAAGAAAAAACGTGCTTATAGATTATGGTTTCAGGCTTCCATGCTCAAGAGATAACAGACCTTTGAAAGCGGAAGAATTCTGGGAAAGGATTCACCAGGCGGTTTTTGTTTCCGCAACACCGGCGGAATACGAGTTGGGGATTTCCGAACAGGTTGTTGAACAAATTATCAGACCGACAGGGCTTGTCGATCCGGAAATTGATATTCGTCCTACAGAGAATCAGGTTGATGATTTAATTGCGGAAATCAAAAAAAGAGCTGACAAAAAAGAAAGAATCCTGATTACAACGCTGACTAAAAAGATGTCGGAAGACCTTACGGATTATTTTTTGCAGCTTGGAATCAGGGTAAGGTATTTGCACAGCGAGATTCAATCTCTTGAGAGGGTGCAAATCCTGAGAGATTTAAGACTCGGCGAGTTTGACGTGCTTGTCGGAGTTAATCTTTTGAGAGAAGGGCTTGATTTGCCGGAAGT
>DNRP01000054.1:0-3928 GCA_003499955.1 Cyanobacteria bacterium UBA9971 | reverse complement strand
GAACTTCAGCGGGAATACAATAAAATAAATAATATTACGCCTACAACAATTGTTAAGCCTTTGTCAAATAGCTTACTTGAAATGGTAAACAGTTTCCGCAGCGTGGAAGATGTTATTGCGGAAAAAATGGTTGAAATAGACGCTAAAATAAACGATCTTCCTAAAATTATAGAAAAATTCGAAAAAGAAATGCATTCCGCCGCAAAAATTCTTGATTTTGAAAAAGCTGCCGAAATTCGGGATAAATTAAAACAGCTCCGCGAAATGCACAAAGCTTCTTTGAAAAATTAAATTTAAGAACCCATCTGGTTAAANNTTTTTTGGATTGCCACGGGCTAAACTCCCCCTTCTTTTTTGATAATTAATCAAAAAAGCGGGTACCTCTCGCAATGACAGTTCCAGAAAGAAAGAAACTTTAACCAGATAACTTTTAAATATTTTGAATGCTTTTCGTGTATTCTAAAGTTTTATCATCCGCGTATTCTAAAGTTTTATTAAGGGTGTATAAAAGCCTGTCGCGTGTTAAAGGTTTTACGAGAAAATGTTTTGCGCCTAGTTGTATTGATTCCAGTACAATATTTTGCAAAGCAGTACAAGAACACATAATAACTTTTGCATTTTTGTCATGCTTCATTAAATCAGCTAAAATTGCAATCCCGTTGGCATCAGGCATAACAATATCTAGAATAACAATATCCGGTTTTGACTCTGTGTATAATCTTAATACATCCTGCCCTTTTCCTGTTTCCGCAATAACGGAATGCCCTTCTTTCAGAAGGTAAAGTTTTATAATTGTTCTCTGCACAACAGAATCATCAACAATTAAAATTTTAGCCATTTCAATCCTTTAAAATAATATGTGACTTCTCTATTTTATCTATATACACAATTTTTTAAGAAAATTAACATTAATATTGTAAATTTTTATATATTTTTTACATTTATTAATAATTACAATTCAGGACAGCTTCTAATTTCCATTAATGCTTTTACTCATTTCCATAATTTTGCTGACAGTTCTTAAAAGAGTATCAGCCGTTATTGGTTTTACAAGAAAACCTTTTGCTCCAAGCTGGATTGATTCGATTATGACATTTTGCAAAGCTGTAGAAGAACACATAATAACATTTGCGTTTCTGTCATAATGCATAAGCTGATCTAAAATAGTAATTCCGTTGGCATCAGGCATAACAATATCAAGCAAAACAATATCAGGCTTTAAGTCCTGATATAAGCCTAATACTGCTTGTCCATTGTTGGCTTCGCCAACAATTTGATGATTCTCTTTTTCAAGAAATTTTCTTAAGATTGTTCTTTGCACAGTAGAATCATCGACAATTATAATTCTAGCCATTATAATCCTTTAAATAATCTGCGACCTCTGTATACTTTATGCACAAATTTTCAAAAAAATAACAGCTATATTTTCGGTTTTTATATATTTTACATTTGGTAACAATTTAATATTCAATGCCTTTGCGGGCGGTAACTCCAATATCCCAATAATGTTTAACAGGATTTATTTCTGAAACAAGATGTGCGAGTTCTATTATTTCAGGATGAGCATGTCTGCCTGTAAGAACAATTTCAAGAGAAGCAGGTTTGTTTTTAAGAAAATCCTTCATGTCTTCAAGGCTTATTAAGCCAAGTTCTATAGCAATATTGGCTTCGTCAAGCACTATAAGGTCAAATTCTCCGGACATCGCTGCTTGTTTTGCTGCTTTCCATCCATAATCCACGGCATTTTTGTCTTCTTCCGACACAGTGTTTTTATAAACGATTTTGTCTAATCCTGCCTGAATTATTTTTAGCTGGTTCATAAGTTTTGGGCTGAGTTCCCTGAAGGAAAATAATTCGCCATATCCATTTCCGCCTTTAGCGAACATAACAATTAGAACTTTCCATCCTCTGCCTAAAGCTCTCATTGTTAATCCGAGTGACGCTGTGGTTTTTCCTTTTCCATCGCCTGTATAAACTTGAATATAGCCTATTTTATCAAATTTGGGATTAAAAAGTTCTTCTGATGAAAGTTTTTTATTATTCATGGCTTAAAGACCTTCGTCCTTTTTGTCATTGACATGAGAATCTAATTGAATAGATTGCCGCGGCTGCTTTGCAGCCTCGCAATGACAGACTAATCTCATTCATGATATGGCTCATAAAAACCCCGGTCAAGTGTTCTTTTGTTTATACTTGCCGGGTAGTCATGGGTTATTTAATTTTTTATTTGTTCTTAGTTTTCTGAAGAATTACTTTTTTTTAATTGATCTTGAACAACCGTAAGTACGCTTTCTGCTCCTATAATATTTGGATCTGCTGCACTTCCATCTATATTAATATCAGTTGCAGTTGCAACTCCGGGAGATAATGCTTCAAGTCCGTCTTTAATATTTTTAGGAAGGACGGGTAATACAGCTCCTACTATCTCTTTTGGATTATTTAAAATTGTTTTGTAGCTGGACACAAGAGCAGCCGGAGTTTCTTTTGCACAATTCATTATTCCTTGAATCCAGTTAAGTTTACCTGTTGAAGCAATAGTGGCGGCATCTTTACCCGCATTAAGCGCATTATTGGAACATTTGCCGGCAAGTGCGGTTATAGCAGTACCTTTACCAATATCAAAGAAACTTTTTTCTTGTGATTCAGGATTATTTTTATTTTGAATTATTTTTATTATGCCTTTGCCGATATTATATAAACCCAACCCGGCAGTTACTGCAACTAAAGGTTTTCCTAGTTCAGGCACTTTTTTAAGCAGATTTTTAACAACTACTATTGATGTAAGGGTGACGGCTGCATTTGTTACACTGTTAAAAGCCTGTCTTATAGGATAAATAAATCCATCTCCAAAGCTTTGCAGTGCTTTATTAAAACTAAATTTTCTTGCAGGTTCTTCAGCATTATTTTTAGTAAGTTCTAATATATCTTTATTTTCTTGATCTTCATTGATTCCAAAGCTTAGAGGAGAAGATAATCTGGAAGTATTTTTAATCGAAGGCAAATCACCTTTTAGTGCTTGCGTACTTAAATCCACCCTGTTCATCATAATTTTTATCTCCGATATTTTTACTGACTTCTATTCAATTAGTTAAAGTACCGTGAATAAAAAAATTGACCTTTTTGGGTAGTAACATTTACATAAATTTACAATTTGTTAATTTTTTTTAAATCCAAATCTTTTTTTTGAATCGTCTTTTACGTGCATACCGCTCTGATGTGGAGATTCTTCTTTTTCTTTAGTTTTTAGAACTTCTTTGGTTTTTTCTTCAACTATCTGTTTTTCAAAAACTCTGTCGGATTCTTTAAGCTCTTTTATAACTTTTTCAACTTTTTGGGTGCATGGTTTACAAAAAACTCCAGAAAACATGGTTGGTTTAAAATTATTTCCGCAAAGTTTGCAATCCAGATCAATAAAACCTGTATAGCCCCTAAGTTTGTTTGTCCTGTAAAGTCTTTCTATCTCCTGAATTTTTACTCCTGTTACAGCACTTAAATCTTTTATCGAGAAGGATTTTGTCTTCATTCTTTCAAAAATTTGAAAATAATCGGTAATTTTTTTTATATTTTCAGATTCAATTTCATAGCAGGCAGGGCATAAATTACTTTTTGTCCTGTCAAAAAGCTTGCCGCACATGCTACAATTTTCAAATCCCATTAATTTTAAACCTTTCAGTAAATTAAGTATAAAAACCAAGATGTAAAATATTTTCTAAATTACTCGAATTTATAATTTCGTCAATTTTTTGTTTTAATTCGTCAAGTTTTTGTTCGCTATGATTTTCAAAATGAGCAACTTCATCAGGAAGTTTTATTTCGTTTGTGAATTTTAAATTTTTGAAATCATCATTTAATTTTACAAATTGTTTATAACTTTCAAAATATTTAATTTGTTCAGGATTTATTCGGGAAGATCTTTTCAGGTAAAATT
>DNRP01000112.1:4344-10795 GCA_003499955.1 Cyanobacteria bacterium UBA9971 | reverse complement strand
CCTAAAATAGTCGGCTTAGAAAATTATACAGGGCTTTTCAATGACCCTGTGTTTTATCAGGTCTTATGGAATACCCTGTATTATGCGCTGATAACTGCAATATTCAGCATAATTTTGCCGTTAATACTTGCTGTTGCGCTCAACGGAAAAATAAAAGGCAGCGAGTTTTTTAAAACAGCATATTTTATCCCGTTTGTAACACCTATGATTGTTATAGGAATTGTCTGGACATGGATTTTTGATCCTAATTACGGAATCCTAAACTGGATTTTAGGAGTTGGTAATAATATAAAATGGCTTTACGACAAAGATTTTGCCATGCCGGCATTAATTATAGTAAGCGTATGGAAAAATATCGGCTATAACATGGTAATTTTTCTCGCAGGTTTGCAGGCAATCCCTGAAAGCATCAATGAAGCTTCCGAAATAGACGGAGCAACGGGAATAAAAAGATTCTTTCTGGTCACTCTTCCTTTGTTAAGTCCCACTGTATTTTTTGTTTCCATTATGACGACTATTTCTTCGTTTCATGTGTTTGACTTGATTTACCTTATGACCGAAGGCGGTCCTGAAAATTCGACTTCTGTTATGGTGTATTGGATTTACAAGCAGGCGTTTGAATTTTTTAATATAGGCAAAGCCTCCGCTATTGCGTATGTTTTGTTTGTCATAATACTTAGTTTAACTTATATTCAGTGGGTTACAAGAAAAAAATGGGTGTTAAATGAGTAAAGAAAATAACAAACCGTCATTGCGAGCTACTAACAGGAGTGTAGCAATCCAAAAAACAAAGAAATGGATTGCCACGTCAAGACATTCGTCTTTCCTCGCAATGACAACAGCCTATATAATTCTAACACTGGGCGCAGTTTCAATGCTTATACCGTTTTTTTGGATGCTTGTAACTTCTTTTATGACAACAGGGCAGATTTTTTCATACCCGCCTGTCTTAATTCCTCATCCTTTCTATCCTCAAAACTATTTAAACGTCGCAAAAACTATCCCCTTACTAAAATATTTTTTTAACAGTGCATTAGTGGCAATAATTACAACAATTGGACAGGTAATAATTTCTTCAATGGCGGCGTATGCTTTTGCAAGACTTAATTTTAAACATCGAGAGCCTTTGTTTTTAATATTACTGGCGACTATGATGGTTCCTCCACAGGTAAACATTATCCCGCTGTTTTTTATAATGCGTGAGATGCACTGGATTGATACTTATCAGGCTTTGATAATACCCGGATTATTCGGAGGATTCGGGGTTTTTCTGTTAAGACAATGGTTTAAAACCCTTCCCTCCGAACTGGAAGACGCTGCAAAAATTGACGGCTGCAATCCGTTTCAGACTTATCTAAAAATAGCGATGCCTTTAGCTCTTCCTGCTGTAGCAACTCTGGGAATTTTTACTTTTATCACAACTTGGAACGCTTTTATGTGGCCGTTAATTGTTACAAATTCCGATTATATGCGAACTTTACCTGTCGGACTTGCGATTTTCAAAGGAAGTTTTAGGGAAACCACAGAATGGGGGCAGCTCATGGCGTGTGCCGTTATTTCTGTAATTCCTGTCATAGGAGTGTTTCTGCTCGGACAGAAATATTTCATCAAAGGAATCATGATGGGCGGAGTTAAAGAGTAAGGTTTTTAATCACTTATTTCTTTAAATTTTATTTCATAGCCTAAAATTTTAGCAATTTCTTCAACTTCATCAAAACGAAGAGTTCCCCTGTGGAGTTTATTTGAAATTCCTTGACGTGTATATTTATGCCCGGTTTTTTCAGTCAACTCTTTGGCTAATTCAATTATTGTCATTTTCTTTTTTAATAATAAATATTTTACTTCTTCTCGAGCAGGCATATAACCTCATCATAAAAATTTTAATTTAATTAGTATTAATTTTTAAATTGTCATGTTGAGCAAAGCGAAACATCTGTCCCTTTTTTGATTTAAGCTTTAATATTTTTATGGACAGATTCTTAGGGCTAAAGCCCTCAGAATGACAATACCTTAATTCATGCAGTTTTTGGCTATTTAACGATTCGGATTAATTAGCAATTGGAATTATTTAATTTTACTTTTATCTCTCGAATGTTGACAAATATTTCTAAAAAAAATATAATTATCTCTAATTAGTGTCACAAGAATAAACTAAGAGATAGATAACAAAAAATAACTTTACAAAAGGAATTAAAAATGAGTAAAAAACAGAAACTTTTTAATTTAAGACAAAATATTTCTATAGAATCACAAAATATTAAATATTTATTAGAGCATGTTATTTATAAATCAGATAGTTATGTTGAAAAAGATGTTTTGGCAGAAATAGCACTTGAAAAATCAGAAAAAATTTCAAGAATGTCAGAAAAAATTGGCAGAATATTAAAGCATTAATGCTTTGTAAAGAAAATTAAATATTTGGCTTATAAAAGCTCTTTTGAAGTATAATTTATTGATTAAGTTATGCACTCGCCAAGATTTATGAATTAAAAATAAAAAGTGGCTAAGCGCATAAAAAAATTTAGAATATATATTAGAAAGTTGGTAAAAATGGCTGTAAAAGAAAAATCGAAACCTGAAGCCATCCAGGTTACAGGGGATTCAGAAAAAAGAAAATCACTTGAAGCAACAATCGGCAAAATCGAAAAAGATTTTGGCAAAGGCGCAATAATGCGACTTGGCGATAAAACCGGAGTCGGTATAGAGTCAATTCCTACAGGTATCCTTTCTTTAGATGTGGCGCTAGGTATAGGCGGCGTTCCAAGAGGAAGAATTATTGAAATCTATGGACCTGAAAGCAGTGGTAAAACTACTTTAGCGCAGCATATTATTGCAGAAGCTCAAAGAAAAGGTGGAATTGCCGCATTTATAGACGCTGAACATGCACTTGATCCTGAATATGCTAAAAATCTTGGTGTAAACGTAGACGAGCTTCTTTTAAGTCAACCTGATACTGGCGAGCAAGCTCTTGAAATAACAGAAGAACTTGTTAGATCCGGTGCTATTGACGTTATCGTTATTGACTCAGTCGCTGCGTTAGTTCCAAAAGCAGAAATTGACGGCGAAATGGGCGACAGCCACATGGGACTTCAGGCAAGGCTTATGAGTCAGGCTTTAAGAAAACTTACGGGTATCGTCGGAAAAACAAGAACAACCGTTATTTTTATTAACCAGTTAAGACAAAAAATCGGTATTATGTTCGGAAATCCTGAAACAACAACCGGCGGAAATGCTTTAAAATACTATGCAAGCTTAAGACTTGACATAAGAAAAATCGAAACGCTTAAAAAAGACGGTGTGGAATTTGGAAACAGAGTTAAAGTAAAAGTCGTTAAAAATAAAGTCGCTCCTCCGTTTAGAATCTCGGAATTTGATATTATTTACGGTGAAGGTGTTTCCAAAGTCGGCTGTATTATTGACGTTGCGGTTGATATGAATATTGTAAACAAATCAGGAAGCTGGTTTAGTTATAATGACAACAAGCTCGGGCAAGGCAGGGATAAGGCAATAGAATTCCTTAAAGAAAATCCTCAGATGCTTGCGGAAGTGGAAAATCTTGTCAGAAATAACATAAAAGGCAGCATTGCTGTTCTTCCTGCCGAAATTTCAGAAACAGAAGATTCTGAATAAGATAATTTAAAAATTATTTAAATGCAGTATATTAACAAGCATTAATTGTGCTAAGATTATATTGCAAAATTTAAATATTATGCTGTTATTCTGAGGGCTTTACTCCGAAGAATCTGTCAGGTAAGCAATTAATATATTTAAAATTCTAATATAGACAGATCCTTCGCTTTGCTTAGGATGACAAAAAACTTAAATTAAAATCAGTAATAGTTATATATTTAAAAAGAGGTATAGGACAATCGAAAGCATTAGTATTGTTACAATAGTATTGGCAGTGCTTGCAGTTTTGCTTTTAGCGTACGCTGTTTATCAGTTTGCACAGCTCAAAAGCATGAACGAAAAGGTTCAAAATATAAATGAGGAAGCTGCAAGAAAAATTAAAGATGCCGAAGAAGAAATTAAACTTCAGAAAAAAGAAGCTTTAATCTCTGCAAAAGAGACACTTCATAGCCAAAAACAAGAATTTGACAATGAAGTTCGTGAAAGAAGACAAGAACTCGGCAGGCTGGAAAAAAGACTGCTCGAAAAAGAAGAAAAACTGGAAAATAAAATGCAGGCTTCTGTTGACAGAGAAAGCGAGCTTGCAAAAAAACTTGATGAATTGTACGAAAAAGAAGACTATTTAGCGGAGTTAGTAGAAAAACAAACGCGTGAACTGGAAAGAGTTTCAGGGCTTACAAGCGAAGAAGCCAAGAAAATACTGCTAGAACAACTGGAAAAAGAGTTGAAGCTCGAAGCAGCACAGCTTATTCGAGAAAATGAAGCGTATATTAAAGAAATTTCAAATTCAAAATCCCGCGAAATTCTCTCTACAACAATGCAAAGATGCGCTATAGATCAGGCTGTTGAGTCAACAGTATCTGTAGTTAACCTTCCAAATGATGAAATGAAGGGAAGAATTATCGGTAGAGAAGGAAGAAATATTCGTGCGTTGGAAACACTTACGGGTGTTGATTTAATTATCGATGATACTCCTGAAGCCGTTGTTTTATCTTCATTTGATCCGGTAAGACGACAAATAGCAAAAGTAGCACTTGAAAAATTAATTACGGACGGCAGGATTCACCCTGTGAGAATTGAAGATATGGTTGAAAAAGCCAAAACTGAAATCGAAGAAATGATGTTTAAAGAAGGTGAATCTGCCGCATATGAACTTGGCGTTATTAACTTACATCCGGAAGCCGTCAGAACTTTAGGAAGACTGCTTTATAGAACAAGTTATGGTCAAAACGTACTTAAACACTCCTTAGAAGTTGGACATATCGCCGGAATGCTTGCCACAGAACTTGGCGCAAACATTGATGTGGCAAAAAGAGCCGGACTTCTTCATGACATAGGCAAGGCGCTTGACCAAACACATGAAGGAACCCATATTCAGCTTGGTGTAGATTTTGCAAGACGCTATGGCGAAAAAGAAGATATAATTCATGCTATAGAAGCCCACCATGATGATGTGGTAGCAAACTCCGTAGAAGCTGTACTTGTTAAAATTGCTGATGCATTAAGTGCAGGCAGACCCGGAGCAAGAAGAGATACTCTTGAAATTTATATTAAGAGAATTAAAAAACTTGAAGAAATTGCTACAGGCTACGAAGGAATTAAAAGATCCTTTGCTGTTCAGGCTGGTCGTGAAATCAGGGTGCTTGTCCAGCCGACAGTATTTGATGACGTAGCTGCAAGCAAACTGGCAAGAGATATAGCTAAAAAAATCGAAACTGAACTTGACTACCCAGGACAAATCAGGGTTACGGTCGTTAGAGAAGTCAGATCTACAGAAATAGCAAAATAATAATAATGAAGAAAAAATGAAAGAGAATATAAATATATTATTCTTGGGAGATTTAGTCGGAAGACCGGGCAGACAAAGTGTTGCCCGGTTTCTCGAACATTCGGGGAATAAATATGACTTTATAATAGCTAATGTAGAGAACGCATCTCATGGCTTTGGACTAACCGAAAAAAATTATCATGAACTTGATGCTATGGGCATAGACGCTATGACTTCAGGCAATCATATATGGGATAAAAAAGAAATATTTAATTTCATATATAATGCAGACAAGCTTCTTAGACCTCTTAATTATCCTGAAGGCACACCGGGAATCGGTTCAAAAATTTTTGAACTGTCAGAAGGTGTATCAATAGGTGTAATTAATATACAAGGGACAGTTTTTATGTCGCCGATAGTACCTCCATGGGAAATGTTAAGAGCGGAAATTCAAAGAATTCAATATAAAACACCGATTATATTAATAGATATTCACGCAGAAGCCACCGCAGAAAAAGTTTCCTGCGGTTATATAGCAGATAGATTATCTGTAAGCGGAATTATTGGAACACATACACATATACAAACCGCGGACGAAAGAATTTTGGAACATGGAGCGGCATATATTACCGATGCAGGGTTTTGTGGAGCTTATAACAGTGTTATAGGAATGGAAATAGATGATTCTGTAAAAAGATTGACAACCTGTTTGCCGGTTAAATTTGAAGTATCTCCTAACGATGAGGTTCAGATAAACGGGATTGAGTTGAATATTAACGTGAAAACAGGGTATGCGTTAAATATAAAAAGAATTAATGAAGTATTTAGTTTAAGTAGAGGTAATTGATATTATGAAAGGATAAAAAATTGGGACTAGATTTGCATACCCACAGCGTCTACTCTGACGGTAGTCTTACACCTGAAGAGATTATAGATGTTGCTGTTGATTTAGGATTAACAGCTATTTCAATCACGGATCATGACAATATACTTGCATATAAATATGCAAAAAATCATGCGCAAAAACGTTCACAAGAGGAAGGAAAACCTCTT
>DNRP01000112.1:1584-4232 GCA_003499955.1 Cyanobacteria bacterium UBA9971 | reverse complement strand
GTTTCTTCTATGATTGAAGCTTACAGAAAATATATCTGCGATAATTCACCGACTTATGTAAAACGTAAAACGGTTTCTCCTCATGAAGCTGTAGAAACCATTTATGAAACAGGAGGAATTCCTGTTGTGGCTCACCCTTGCGATCTTGATGGCGCGGAAGAACTAATCAAAGAGCTTATGAATTATGGATTAAGAGGTATAGAAGTTTATCACAGAAAACATTCGCCGGCAATAATAGAATATTATTCAAGCATAGCCGAAAAATACAAATTAATAATGACGGGAGGCTCTGATTGCCATGGTCCAAGACCAAACGGACAACTTGTTCTTGGAAAAGTCCATGTACCTGAATGGGTATTAACAGAACTTAAAAGAGAAAAAAACCACCTCGAAATCGCAGCNNAAATTTAAAACAAATAAAAAAGGAGAAACCATGTTTTTCTCCTTTTTCTATATATTATTGATTAGATTACTTATTTAAGACCTAAAAGCTTTTTGTAAGAAGAGAATCTGGCAACCTCTATACCGTTAAATGTTGTATAACCCCTTTGTTTATCGAGATATTTTTCAAATTCATCATTCAAACCGGTTTTTTTCTTTGTTTTGCTAGTCATTAAGGTCGCCATTTTAATTGCCTCCTTTTTGTAAATTACAAGTGTTATTTTTACACTTATGTTTATATAAATACATATTAACATAAATACACTTATCAAGCTATACAAGAAATTTTAAAAAAAAATGATAAATTTATGTATAAGCTTAAATATTGGTTTTTAATGTAACTGTATAATAGATTATTAAACTTTTAATGATTTTTAAATTACATACATGGCTAAAATTCTATGTTTTTTAATTGCCCATATTAGATTTTTTGAATGGTTTAAAACTGATTTATAAAAAAACTACCTGTCGGGTATACCGCATAGACTCATTCTCAGAAATATCAAGTGGTATAAAATAAATCAAAAATACAAATTTAAAAATTTTAAAAATAATTTTAAAACAGGTAATAAATGAAAAATCGACCGATAAATAATCTTTATAATATAGATAAACTTACCAAAACTGACCTTGAAAGATCAGAATTGTTTAGAGCCGCATTTAAAAAGACTTTTATGTTTGCAGGCATTCTGATATTGTTGATGAGTTTTATCGTAACGGCTTATTTGTTTAAAATTTTAGTAGAACTTCCTGATGTATCACTTCTGGAAATGTATGCTCCTGATCAGTCAACACAGATTTTTGATATAAATAACAATCTTGTTGCAAGTATTCACGCCGATGAAGACAGAATTTCAGTGCCACTAAATAAAATTTCTCCGCATTTGCAAAATGCGGTTATTTCTATAGAAGACAACAGATTTTACAGTCACGGCGGAATTGACTTAATGGGTACAGTCAGGGCTCTTTATAACAATCTTTTGCATAAAGACTCTATTCAAGGCGGAAGCACCTTAACCCAGCAGCTTGTTAAAAATTCTTTTTTAACCCCGGAAAGATCGATGAAAAGAAAATTTTTAGAAGCTATTCTTTCCGTAAAAGTTGAAATGGCTTATTCAAAAAATGAAATTCTGGAGAAATATCTAAACCAGATTTATTGGGGAAATCAGGCTTATGGGATTGAAAAAGGAGCGAGGCGATATTTTAAAAAATCTGCAAAAGACCTTAATTTGTCAGAATCCAGTATTCTTGCAGGGTTGATTAAAGCTCCCGAGCTTTATTCTCCTTATAGCAATATGAAGGAAACCAAGAAAAGACAATTAATAGTGCTGAATAAAATGCATGAATTCGGTTATATAACTAAAAATCAAAGAGATAAGGCGTATGCCGGACCTCTTAAACTTGCCCCGAGAAAGTTTGCTTATGCGAAATATATTTATTTTGTTGACTACGTGTCTTACCTGCTAAGGAAAAGATATGGCGATAATATTGTAAGAAGAGGCGGTCTCAATGTTTATACGACTTTAGATCCGCAAGTGCAGCAAATAGCGGAAAAAACTATTAATGAAGGTGTAAAATCCGCAAGAGGTAGTGGAGTTAAGGAAGGCGCGCTAGTTTCTATCAATGTAAAAAATGGTTATATTCAGGCGCTTGTTGGAGGAGTTGACTTTAAGAAGAGCCAATTTAACAGGGCAGTCCTGGCAAAAAGACCTGTCGGATCAGGATTCAAACCCGTTGTTTATTTGACAGGATTAAGGTTAGGTGTAATTAATCCCGATTCTACAATTTTTGACGCGCCTGTTGCTTATCGCACAAAGTGGAATGTATGGTGTCCACACAATTGGGACGGAAAATATATGGGAAAAATGACTGTAAGAAAAGCTTTAACTCTTTCTAGAAATACACCTACAGTTAGAGTTTCATTAAAAGTCGGTGTAGACAAAATAATTGAAACAGCCAGATTATTAGGAATAAAAAGCTATATAAGAAGAGGTTTTTCAATGGTGTTAGGCTCTTCTGAACTTACGCCTCTTGAAGTTGCAACTACCTACAGCACACTTGCCCGCGACGGAGTTTATATTGAACCTATAGCAATAAGATACATTAAAGATAATAAAGGAAACGTCCTTGAAATATCGACTAATACGCCTGTAAGAGTTGTAAGCTCGCAGCCTGTAAGAGAATTAAACTCAATACTCGTGGATGTA
>DNRP01000112.1:0-1556 GCA_003499955.1 Cyanobacteria bacterium UBA9971 | reverse complement strand
GCTATTTTATGGAATAAATTCAGCGCAGAATATTATAAAATAAGAAATATTCCTGCTGAAAACTTTCCGATTCCTGATATGGAAAGAAAAAAACAGGAAGCCGCTAAATTAAAAGAAAAAGCAAAAAAAGATAAACTTAAAGAACTGGCTAAAAACCCGGTTGCTAATAAAGGACAACGATATAGAAAGAGAAACTTCTCTAAAAATGTGGAAAATAAACCTAAAAATAATGAAGTTACGCTTCCGCCTAGGACTTATGTGCCGGATGAAAATGATTACGAAAAAAGATATCAAAGAATACAGCAGCAGCAACAGCAGCAATATCAACAACCGCAGCAAAATAGAACCTATCAACAATATCCTCAACAGTACCCGCAGCAGAATTATAATCAACAGTAACAGGTGATAAAATTGCTAAATATAAATAAAAAAGAATATATATTAATAATTTTTATTTTAGTTTTATCATTTTTTTCAGGATATACGGGAGGAATTATCTCTCATAAAAATAATTCGGCTAAAGAAATAAAAGATGAAAAAGTTGAAAAAAATATTGAGTCTGCTCAAAAGTTAAAATCAAATAATACAAATATTGCAGAACCTGATTCAATTTCAGGAGCGGCAAATACAGCAATTCCAGCAGTTGTCCATATTTCATTAGGCAGAAGGAATATGTCGCAATTTGTATTAAGAAACAGCTCAACAAGCATATATAAACCTTTAGAAAAAAGATATTTCACTCTGGGGTCAGGAATAATTATTTCTCCTGACGGCTATATCCTTACAAATAATCACGTAATAGAAAATCTTGGCGGAAATATCAATACAAGCCTTTCTGACGGTAGAAAATTTAAGGCGAAAATCATAGGCACTGACCCCAAGACAGATTTAGCGGTAATAAAAATAGATGCAAATAATCTTCCTACAATAAAATTAGCTGATTCTGACAAAGCTGATATNNNNAATCCGGGAAGCTCGGGAGGCGCGCTGGTAAATACAAGGGGAGAACTTGTGGGAGTTAACACCGCAATACTTACAAAAAGCGGTGGCTATGAGGGTATCGGCTTTGCGATACCCTCAAATATGGCGAAAAAAGTCTATCGGGATATCATGGCAAATGGAAAAGTGCAAAGAGGTTGGATTGGAGTAGGGATTCAGGATGTTAATGTCCAAATTGCAGGATTTTTCGCAAAAAATATAATTAAAGGCGTGATTGTTACTGCCGTGATTAAGGATAGCCCCGCTTATAATTCCGGTTTACAAAAAGGCGATATCATAATAGCCGTAAACAGCAAAGAAATCTCGAATAAAAATAAGGTCAAAAATGACATAGCAGAAGCGCCTGTAGGAAAAAAATTCAAAATTAACTTAGTGAGAAAAGGAAAAATAGTATCTTTGTATGTTAAAACATCAAAATTGCCTGAAAGCGCAGATGTTTTTGATGTTAGAAATTTTAATGTTCCTGAAAATTAGATTGATGAAAAGGCAGATAATATAGTACTATTAGAGAAGCAACATAAATATTCTTAATAAACAGGCTTCATGAAACTTAATTT
>DNRP01000120.1 GCA_003499955.1 Cyanobacteria bacterium UBA9971 | reverse complement strand
AGCCGACATCTTTTAATTTCACAAGACTGCCGGTTGAACCTGTTTTTATAATAAGATTATTAAATTCTTCAACAGTTTGAAGTCTTCCGGTAGTTTTAACACTCATTTGAATTGCCTGACTGTCATCAACAGGAGGCTGTCCTATTTGTCCCGCCGCTACCTGAACATTTTGCTCCTGCAACGCTTTTACAACATCGCTTGCAATTAAATTTCTTGCCGCAAGTTTTCCCGGATCAAGCCACAGCCGCATTGCATACTTTCTTTCTCCGAATACATTGACTTGTCCAACACCTTTTATCTGTTTTAATCTGTCTTTAATAAAGCGGTCAGCATAATTGCTTATAAAATAATTGTCATATTTGTCGCCTTCCGAGTAAAACCCGTAAATCAAAAGCATTGCAGGNNACACCATCGTTACTGCTGCTGGAAGTAATGTATTTCATTCCTTCCACGCCGTTAATTTCCTGTTCCAGCGGCGTAGTGACTGCGGATTCTACTGTTTGCGAGTTAGCTCCGATATAACTAGCTCTTACCGTTATTTGAGGCGGAGCTATTTCAGGATATTGAGAAACAGGCAGTTTAGTAATACAAATTAAACCTATTAATAGGATTATTGCAGAACAAACCCCTGCAAATCTCGGACGTTTAACAAAAAATTCTAAAAACATTGATTAATTACCCTTTCCCATGACTGTTACGGGCGCACCGTCCATTAATTTCTGAATGCCCTGTGTTACAATCTTATCACCGGAAGCCAAACCGCTAAGAATAACGTATTTGTCGCCTTGAATATTTCCAAGAGTAACGGGCTGTTGTTTAACAACGGGCTTTTTATCTTTTATCTTAATAATATAAGCGAAATCCTGACCGCCAAAATGAGCTATAGCTCCAGTCGGTGCTGTGATACCTTCTGCATCACTAAAAACAACTCTTGCTTTGACTGATTGATCCGCTTTTAAAAGTCCGTCAGGGTTAAAGATAATTGCTTTTACTAATATTGTTTGAGTGTCTTTGTCTATAACAGGGGATACAAAAGAAATTTTAGAATCGCTGATCACATTATTTTTATTATCTAAAACTTCAACAGGCAATCCTTTTTTAATATCAAACACTTTTTCGGAAGGCAATCCGATATTGATTTCCAAAGTATCATTTTGCGTAATACTTAATAGCGGGGTGGTTGTAGTTACATAATTACCTATTTTCGCCGGTATATCACCAACAATTCCACTATACGGGGCTGTAATTTTGTAATATTGAAGCTGTACTTCCTGTTCTTTGATGGCAAAATTAGCTTTTTCAATTTCTGCTTTTTGCGCTTCAATTTGCGCGGCATTAGCTTCTAAATCAAATTGGGCTTTATTATAGCTGTCAGTATATTTTTCCAAATCCTGTTTGCTGACTGTATTTTTGGCATATAAAGTTTTATATCTTTCATACATTTGTTTGTTATATTCAAAAGTTGATTCTAAAATTTTTCTTTGAACCTGATAATTATAAAGAGCTGCTTTTGCCGCAGAAGAAGCAGCCTGGCTTGAATTCAAGGCTGATTCCTGTTTGCGTTTATCAATAACCATTAATAATTGACCGGTTTTAACGTGTTCTCCTGCTTTTACATAGATATTCGCAACTTGACCCGAAACCTGCGGCTGAAGAACTACTGAATAGCGAGAAATAAGATTTGCCTGATAAATCTCGGAATTCATAACTTTTGACGCTTTTAAAACAGTTGTTTCAACAGGCATAGGAGGTCTTTTCCCCATAAAAGGAGGTTTGGCGCATCCTGTTAAACCGACTATAAAAAACATCATTAATGAAATTAAAATTAATTTGTTTTTTGCTCTGCTCATCTTTATTTAACTCCTCTTATTATTCAACATGTTCATATTTTACTGTTTTTAATCCCGATAAAATGATTTTTACAACTATTGAAAGGTCTTTTTCCAATAGATCGCGAATTTCTTCTTTTGATAAATCATTTCTATGTTCGGGCGAATATTTTATATCATAAGGGGGGAAAAAACCTTGAAGTGAAATATGCAGCAAGTGCGACAACACTTCAAAATCTTTATACTCCTGAATTTCATCATTTTTAGCAGCTTTATTGAGCATGCAGCCTATGTTCTTATGTAATTCCTGAATTACATGTCTTAATTTTTGTTTAACCTGATAACTTGTATGTATCAAGGCCGCATATCCTTGCATACGGAATATAGCCATATCATAAACTTCGAGAGGATGATTTATAAGTATTTTTTCAAGCGATTCTAAATAAGGCGATTTTGCATTATTTATTTGATGTTTAAGGTTTTCAATATGAGAAAGCGCATATCTTTCTACCATTGATAAATATATTTCATCTTTGTTTTTAAATTCAAGATAAATACTGCCTTTGCCAATCCCGATATGGTCGGCAATTTCCTGCATTGTTGTTTTTTCAAAACCTTTTTCAGCAAAAAGCTTTTGAGCCGCATCAATAATCCCTGTTTTTCTATTTAATTGTATTTTAGGTCTTGCCATAATATCCGAATCTTTAATTTTATTAATGACTCATATTTGATTATAGTCAAAAACAATTATTGACGATATCTAAAATAATGTCAATAATTAACTTGCATCGCTAAATAAATATTATTATATTTAACATGAAATGACCTTCAACCTATGAGAACAATCAAGCGAATTCGCGAGCTGTCAATATAAAGGATGTTGCCGAAAAAATTCCTTATATGTATCTGTTGAAAAAGTAATAAATATAAGAACAAAAATTAAACTTAAAAACTTTGGCCGTTTGGATATAAACTCTAGCCACATGGATGTAAAAAAATGTGTTATATTGAGCTAATAGCAGCTTTATCAACTTAGTAATCGAATTATGTCCTTTATTAAAAGGAATTGGGATCTGGAGTTTTTGGATTAAAGCTACTTAAAGTAGATTTTAAATAGAGACATTCTGAATATTAGACATATTAACAATCTAAACTGAATTATATCAGGCAAAATAAAGAGTTATTCAGCAATGTAATCCTCTAAATTAGATAAAGAATTGAATAAGTGTTAGAGACAAAAGAACTAACACCTGTTTTTGGTTGGCACGAAGGGGGTTACCTTATGATAAATGGCTGGAAAAAATTGCCACATTTGTTAATAAGTCAAGAATCCCAAAAGATTGGAGTGATACGGATTTAGTCGACTTTAATGTAAAAATTGCCCAATTTGCAAGAAAAATTAAAAATTTAGAGCCTATTGCCATGGATATAAAGAAGTCAAGTTTTAATTTTGACAATGATTTAACTCCAATAAGGTTTAGCATGAATATTCCTAACGAATTTGACAGTGCTAATATCTTTTTTATAAAGAAAAATGAACCTGAAAAAGTTGATAGTGTTTTAAAAAGAATGATTGAAAAAGCTTTTAACTTACCTGAAAGTCAACGGATAGAACTATTAACAGCGTTACATAGGAGTTTTGGAAATGTCTAACGAATACCATATTTTAAGCCTGTCTGGAGGCAAAGATAGCACAGCATTAGCATTTTTCATAAAAGATAAAATGCCGGAAATTCACGAAAAAATAGAATATGTTTTCTGTGATACAGAACAGGAATTGCCTGAAACATACGATTATCTTAATAAAATTGAAGTATTTTTAAATAAACCTATAACCAGAATAAAACCTTATATCGGTTTTGATCATCTTATGCAAATATATAAATATTTGCCTTCAGTAAATCGCAGATGGTGTACGGTTGAATTGAAAACAAAGCCTTTTAGAAAATATGTTTATGATAAATTTCAAAGTAATGGAGAGGGTTCAGTTAATCTATACATCGGAATAAGGGCTGATGAACCGCAAAGAGCCGGATATAACAAGTATGGAGATAATTACATACAGGAAAATTATCCGTTTTTTGATAATGGAATTAGAAGACAAGATGTTCTTGATATTCTCGAACAAGCGGGAATAGGATTACCTGAATACTATAAATGGAGCAGACGTTCCGGTTGCTACTTCTGTTTTTTCCAGCCCAAAATAAACTGGATTAGACTTTTTGAAATTCATCCCGATTTATTTTTTAAAGCAAAAGAATTCGAAGATAAAAAAAATATTAATCCTGATTTCCCTAAAGTTCATTGGAATATGGAAATGACATTGGAAGAAATGATTCTTCCTGAAAATATCAAAAAAATTAAGGAAGATTATCAAAAATTACAGAAGAAAAAAGTTCAAAATTGCGTAAAAAGTCACTCGGGCAAACTTATTGATATGTTTGATGATAATGAAAACACCTGCTTATTTTGTCACCTTTGATCTTGACGTACAACCAAAATCGTTGCTGTCTACAAAACCATCAAAATCATTATCTACTCCATCAGAACAAGATCCCGGCGAATCCGATGATTCGGCCGGGGGATTCGCATAAAGCCATTTATCAGAAATTGCTTTCCATAATTGTAAGAAATGTTCCCGATATTTTATGGTCATATCCGAATTATTCTTTATGATTAAACAATTTTCATCATTTCTTCTTTCGCCTTGATTAGTAAAATTCATTGAACCAATCACCAGAGTATTGTCATCAATAATAATTGATTTCATATGCATTTTCCCTGCAAAATTTTCAACTTTAACGGAAATTCCTTCTTCTCTCAGAGTTTTATGAACAGCATATTTTCCTGATGCACTTGTTGCATCAATAATTATCTTTATATCAACTCCTCTTTTATGCGCATCAATAAGGCTTTGGGATAATTGCTTATGTGTAAGATAAAATGCCGGAATATAAATATAACGTTTGGCGTTATAAATTAAAGGAATTATTTTTGTTGATATAGCTTGATGCTCCGGAGAAAAATAAACAGACACTACTGAATTGTCAGGTATTATTATATTTTCATTATTTTGAACAGCCTTTTTAAAAGTATGAAATTTTCCTTGAAACATTTGTTCAAATTCTTGTAAATATAAAGAGATTATTTGAGGTGATTTAATTAATAAAACAACGTTTGAATTGAATCCTGTTATATCCGTTGAACTTATATTTGCAGAGCCGGTCCATACAAATTTTTTATCTATAACAAAAAATTTATCGTGCATTATTGCTGTTTGAAAACCCAATTCACTTTCTGACTCTTTATCATTAGAAAGAATGCTATCGGTTTTCATTGTCCCAAGGATTTGCATTAATTTCTCTGTATCTTTATAGATATTTACCCCATTTTTATCTGCATCCGTAACGCCTCTAATTTTTACACCTCTTTTTTTAGCCTGCACAATGGCATTAAATATAGCATCCTGTCCCCCTATACCATAAATTGCAAAATCAATAGTTTCTTTACTATTATTTATCTCCCGCAAAAGAGCCTGACATGCTTCAGTTTCACAGGCATTTATCGGTTTTCGGGTTTCTAAAGGGCTTAAAAAAAATAATTTAATAACATTATCAGAACTTATAAATTTTTGTTCTTCATTATTATGTGCTAAAGCAAAATTCACCGTAAAAAACACTAAAAAAATAAAAAGAACAGCCTTAATCATATTTAAAAAATTTTTCACATCATTATTTAGCATAGCTTGATTATATCTAAAAATCTCGCTTGGGCACAAAAAACAATGGATTATCAAAACAATTTTCAGAAATGTAACGTCATATCATCCTTTAATGAATGCTTTTTTATTCTTAAAAAACAAAAATAATGAGTTTAAAACCCCTTTTTCTTTTTGTCAAATTTCTTTTCTTTATCTACAACTGCTTTTTCAAGATTCTTCAAATATTTAAAAAGATTATCAACTTCTTTGTTGTTCATAAACCTGAATTTACCTTTTTTTAAAGCTCCCAGATTTATATTTGCATGCTGAATACGCTTAAGCATAACCACAGGATGCCCGACAATTTCAAGCATTTTCCTGATCTGTCTGTTAAGACCTTGATATAAAATCAGATCCATCGTGGTTTCTCCATTTTCATACTCCAGAATAACCCCTTCAGCGTAAGCTTTTTTACCGTTTTCAATTTCGATTCCTTTTTGGAATTCGTGCAAATCATTTATCGTAACTTTGCCTTCCGCGACTACTCTATATATTTTAGGCACTTTTACTTTAGGATGAGTAAGCTTCTGTATTAATTCCCCGTCATTTGTAAGAATTAAAAGTCCTGTAGAATCTTTATCAAGCCTTCCGGCAGTCCGCAAAGTCCGCAAATTTTCAGGCAAATT
>DNRP01000080.1:12477-13236 GCA_003499955.1 Cyanobacteria bacterium UBA9971 | reverse complement strand
AGTTTTGCGAGGTCTGTGACAGTTTTTTCAAATTTTATCGCTGTTGCAATCACGTCTATTCTTTTGTCTACGCCGTCAAGACCTATGATTTGCGCACCAAGAATTTTGCCGTTTTCGGGAGAAAAAAGTGTTTTTATCATAAGAGGAAAAGCTTCGGGATAATACTCGGCATGCGAAAATGCAGGAGTATAAGATTTCAGATACGGAATATTGTTTTTAGAAAGCTGTTTTTCGTTGCTTCCTGTTGTTGCGACAGTTATATCAAATATTTTCAAGATAGAAGTTCCCTGTGTCGCTTCGTATTTTGAGTCCATTCCGCATATGTTTTCCGCGGCAATCCGTCCCTGTTTGTTTGCGGGACCCGCAAGAGGAATTAACGCATTTTGTCCCGTGACTAAGTCTTTAACCTCAATCACATCGCCCACAGCCCATATATTTTCATCAGAGGTCTGGAGGTATTTATTTACAATAATTCCGCCTGTTTCACCTATCTTAAGCCCCGCTTCTCTAGCAAATTTTGATTCAGGTTTTACCCCTATTGCAAGAATGACGATGTCTGTTTTGATTTGTTTTCCGCTGTACAGGTTTACNNTGAATTTGCGCCGCTATTTCGCTGTCAACCGGCGCTAAAACTTGAGTGGCTCCTTCTACAAGACTTACTTTTAAGCCCAGATGCCTGAGATTTTCGACCATTTCCAGCCCGATAAATCCTCCACCTATAACCACAGCGTTTTTTACTTTGTTTTTTCTTATATAAGA
>DNRP01000080.1:0-12375 GCA_003499955.1 Cyanobacteria bacterium UBA9971 | reverse complement strand
ATTACATCTCCGCAGTAGTATGGGATTCCGCAGTTAGCAAAGGAAATATGTTTTCCTTTTTCAAAAATTATGATTTCAGCGTTTTCATCAAGTCTTCTTAGTCTTGCAGCAGCGCTTGCGCCGCCTGCAACTCCGCCTACTATTACTACTTTCATCTTTATTCTCCTATATTTACAAAAATTGTTAACAATCAAATATTTTAGGGGTGTCAAGGTGAGGGGGCTTCGCCCCCTCACCGATTATGTTTCCCCTCCCTTGAGGGAGGGGGTAGGGGGTGGGTGATAAAAAATTAGTTATTTTTACCACTACAAATTTTCTATCGCTTTTTTAGGACAAAAATTAGTGCATTTTAAACATTCTATGCATTTTTCATTGTCAATAACCGGTAAACCAAAACCTTCCTGAGAGATTGCACCGACTGGACAAACTTTAATTGCGGGACATCTATGGTCTTGCGGACATTTTTTGGGATTTATTTTTAGCATAATATTATTTTCCTATATTTTTTAAACGAGAGCGAAATGAAGCAATCCAAAATCTATTTTTATATTATTTAGATTGCCGCGTCGGGCTTGCGCCCTCCTCGCAATGACGATCTGAAAGTGATTTAAAAAGTTTTTTTACCTGTTCGTTAGTTACTTTATAGCAAATCTGATTGCCATTGCGAAAGCCTTCAATAACTCCGTGGGATTTAAGAATATTTAAATGCTGAGAAACTGTTGGCTGTGGAACGCCAAGCCCTTCAACCATTTTAGACACGTTGCACTCGTGTTTTTGCATCAAGCCCATTACTATTTGAACCCTTATGGGATGAGCAAGAGCCTTAAATATTTCTGAAAGGTTTTCCGGTTCGGATTTTTCCATAGTTGCCCCCATTTTTATTTATTAGTATATTAGAATATACTAATATGATATCATTTGTTTTAAATTTGTCAATATTCTTGTTATAATAACTTCATGTTTGAAGACAAATTTGATGACAAAATACTTGAACACATAGAGGAAAAAGAAAAATTTCCCTCTTTTCCATTGCCGCTTACCGTAAAAAAAGCGGAAAATTCTTATTTGTATGAAGTAGATGGAAAAAAATATCTGGATTTGACTTCCAACAGGGAAAATAATCCTTTAGGATACTCAAGTGTAAATATTCAAACAGAAAATCGTTTTTTGGATTCGGAATTGTTTAATTCTTATGATTCATTAAAACTGGTAGAAGTTTTAAAAACAGCAACAGGATTAGAAAAAGCGTATTTCTCGTCAAATTTGCAAGAAATATATAACTTATCAGGCAAATTAATAAATATTCACCTTAATAATGCAGGCAAAGACAAGGTTCTTTTGTCTTCAATTACGGCTGATAAAGACTTATATGAAATAAAAGGTATTAAAACGGAATTAATACCCGTAAATAAAGATTCTTTGCTGAAAACATTGTTTTCTCGCTTTGTAGGAGCTGTTATAATCCAGCTTGCGCAAAAAACAGATGAATTTGTTTTTGCAGAAGAAGAATATTTAAGAGAAGTAAGAAAATTATGCGATAAAAACAACGCCCTGCTTGTATTTGATGTTGCGAATACAGCGCCTTTTCGGCTAAACAAAGACTTATTTAATTATAATCATGAAATTAAGCCCGATATTCTTATTGTTTCAAAAGGATTAAGTCAAGGATTTCCTTTCAGCACGCTTGTAGCATCAGAAAAAGTTTCCCAAGCAGAAAGTTTTGAGTCAAAATCAGGGATTTATTCTCCGGCTTACAGTGCAGCGTGTGAATTAATTCAAAATTTTCAAACAAATAAAACTCGTGAAGTTATAGCTTCAAATATAGAATACATAACGAAAAAACTTGGCGAATTGTCCGAAACACATATAAGTCTTGTTGATTATTATTCATCAGGTATGTTCTTTACTCTGGTTGTTGATATTTCAGCTTATGAATTTGCGAGAGAGTCTTTTAAAAAAGGAATTATATTAGATACCCTAAGCGATAACAAAATTATACTTTCACCCCCATATAATATTAAAAAAGAAGAAACGGATTATTTTATTTCTGTTTTTGATGAGATTTTTGATCGGCTCGCCAGATTTGACAGGATGAAATAAAAGATTAAAAACAAAATCCCTGATTTTAAAGTCAGGGATTTTGTTATAAATTTAAAAACTTATGATATTGGTTTAAGTCTTTCTGCCGCAGCTTCAATTTTTTTACTTTTAGCCGCATGCGCTATTAATGATATTGCTCCTATTACTGCGCCGATATGTGCAAACTTTTTAACGGGTTTTTGTCCTAATAAGTTTTCTGTTGTGGTTTTTAATTTGCTAAGAGTAACTCTATCAACCGGAACTTCCATAGCGGCTATTTTTTTTGTCGCAACTGCAACACCTGCTCCAATAACACCGCCGGTTAACGCGCCTTTTACTGTTGATCCAAAGTAAGAGTGAGAACTTTTTTCGTGATTTTTTTGGAAAGCAACTCTCTGATTTGCGGTAAGATTTGAACGAAAGCTTACTGACATAGCATTCTCCCTGTAACTAAAAATTTTTGTATTTTAATAAATAGGCGAAGAAGATGAACTTAAATAAATTGTTGTTTTGAAATTTTAAATTTTTTGACTAACTCTCTTTAAATAGTTTAAATAAACCAGAAAAAAAAGTTACAAAACTGCTGCCATGCTTTAACAAAATTTAACAATTTGTTTTTAAAAAAGTTTTTCTTTATTTTTTTTAAAAAAAATTATATAATTTAAAAACATTTTTCGCTTTCTAATTAAATTTTTAAATGTAATTTTTAGAAAAATTTAAAAAACAAGTTTCATTAAAATAATAATTTGTTAATGAATAGATTAAATTATTATTTCATTGTGTTTACAAAAAAATAATTTAAAAGAAAGGAGGTAAATTTAGTAAAAATCTGAGTTTATTTGGGTTAGTACTTTTAACAAAAAATGTCGGAGTAATTTCAAATGAGAGAACAATTTTTTCATGATCTTTCTACTGCCGTAGCCAAAACCACAAATTCAAAGTATGAAACAGAAAAAAGAAAATCAAACCTTAATTTAACGGCACTCCACAGTTATATTCATTATATGAGAGAAAAAGGCGTTACTGTTTATCCTATTTAACCGGAGTTAGATTTAAACGGAATTAGAGACGGAAAGTAAAATAAAATTCAAAAGAAGAAGGCTATTTATAGCCTTCTTCTTTATTTTTCAGTAGAAAGAAAACTTTCAAAGTTTTTTTCAGGAATTAATTTGTAGGTGCATCTTTTATAAAGTCGTCCACCTGCTCTGATTTTTGCCGGATTTGGATAATCTTTGCACATCTCCAGTCTGTTTTCATAATCAGGACAAAGACCCGTTTCATCTATTAATTTGCAGGCAAGAATTAAATTTCCGTAATCATCTTTGCCGATAACTTTAAATCGTTTATATTTGGGGTAAAAATTTGTTAAAAAATTAAATTCTTTTTCCGTATAAGTATCAAGACTGTACATAAATCGGCAGCAATCACCACAGCGGCAGCATTCCCCCTCTATTCCGTATTTGACTTTTTTCAGAACAAAGTTAGACATTATTTCATAATAAATATTTTTAATAAATTTAATTAAAATTTTTATATTCATGAATATATTTTAAACTAATTTAAAAATATTAAAATATATTAAAGTTCTGCACGAAATCAAAAAATAATATAGAATTAAATATTAAACCCGTATATTAAAAAGTTCGGAGAAAAAATATTGTTTGCTCACGGCGAATTAAATACAAGACTTGCCCATACACTCAGGTTTAATCGGTTTTTGACTATTGCAATAATTATAAATCTTTTTATTTATTCAATACAAGACTCCGGAAATCAAAGCATGGTTTGTCATATCCTTCTTTCATTAAGCTGGATTATTCTCGGGCTTTATATAATTTTAAATGAAATACTCTTATGGGTAACAAGCAAGCCTGATTTGTCGTCTCAACATTCCTGCGAAAACCTGTCAGAGTTCAATACGATTCTTACAACCGTTATGATAGTTTCTCTTACAATATTTACGGGAAACAGCGATTATATTTTTCTCTCATTAATTCCGCTTATTCAATGTATTTCGTACGGAAAAACAAAGCTGTCATTAAAGATTTTTATCGGCTGTGCGGTTATAATATTTTTTGCTAATGTTTTTGGCTGGTTTGAAAAAGAATTTTTGATTTCAAATCAAAATGTTATCTTGACTAAAACTCTTTCATTTCTTACTGTTATGGGGGTATTGACATATCTGGTAAAAATATTCAACAGTGTCATTGAATTTGCGGGAAATAAAGCGGATGTCCTTCACAATATGGCGACAACAGACGCTTTAACGGGTCTTATAAACAGAAGAGAGTTTAACAGAAGAATTGCCGAAGAGTTTTCAAGGGCTAAAAGACATAATTCTCAATTAAGTCTTGCTCTTTTTGATATTGATTTTTTTAAGAAAATTAATGATACTTACGGTCATCATGCGGGCGATGTGATTTTAAAAGAGCTTGGAAGTTTAATTTCCAACAAAACAAGAACTTCTGATGTTGCATGTCGCTATGGAGGCGAAGAATTTGTTCTTATACTTCCTGAAACATCACAAGTAGAAGCTTATGAGCTTTTGGACAGATTAAGAGAAATTGTAGCCGAAGAAATTTTCAATAAATCGGCAAAACCTATAAAAGCTACGATTAGTGTGGGCGTTGCGCAATTAGATTTATCTGATAAAACACCTGTTGATTTCTGTGAAAGAGCTGACAAAGCTCTTTACAGGGCAAAAGAAGGCGGCAGAAACCGCGTTGAAAGAGCTTCTCTCGGTCTTCCCAAAATCGAACTGGTTTATAGAAAAAAAGTAAGTTAACCGTTGTCGCCAAATAACCATGGTCGTCATTGCGAGCAAAGCGAAGCAATCTAATTTTTATTTTTTTAGATTGCCACGTCGGTGCTATACACCTCCTCGCAATGACATCGAATTGTTAAAAAAACCTAATTTTAGGGTTTATATGAAGTATACCTGTTTTTTGACCTTGCATAAGCTACATAATCAAGATACGATGGTAATTTATATAAATAATCCATGGGGTTAACATACTGTTTATTGTATGAAACTTCAAAATGCAGATGCGGTCCGTTAGAACGACCTGTTGAGCCTACGTAAGCTATAACCTGTCCGCGTCTTACGTTATCTCCAACGTTTACAAGAAGCGATGAATTATGTCCGTAAAGTGTTTGTAATCTTGGTATTTGAGGAACATCGGGATAATAATGGTCGATTATTACGCAGTTTCCGTAACCGCCTTTTTTACCGCTGTAAATGATTGTGCCGTCCTGAATCGCATATACGGGAGTCCCCATGTCCGCAGCAATATCAATTCCGCTGTGAAAAGCAGGTTTTCCCGTGAAAGGATCCGGTCGCATACCGAATTCGGAAGAAATTCTGCCTAAAACAGGTCCTACTACATCATATTTTGCACACGCAAAATCTCCCTGAATTACAAAACAGAGAAACAAAATAAATATTATTATGATTTTTTGGTATATTTTCAAGATCCTACCACTCCACGCTGCTTTTAATTAAGCATTTTGTGTCCGTAAAAATAGTCTAACAATTATAAAATTTTTTAGCCTCCTATGAATTCTGTATTTGAAAAAATCACGTATTAATATAATCGGCTTATCTTTTTTAAACTTAATAATTTATTTTCAGAAATCCATTTCTTTAAATCGAAAACGGGGCAAATCCCTTGCCCCGTTTGAAAAAAATAAATGTAAATTTTTTTTAACAAATGACTGAGATTGCCACGTCAAGCCTTCGGCTTTCCTCGCAATGACAACCTAATCTATTTCTTATTTTGCAAATATAAGAATTTTTTCAACAGCTTCATCTTCTAAATTATATTTTTCCTGAAGTTCAAGCAATCTTCTTTCTAATGCGTTAATATCGGCTTTTCTGACTGTTTGTGTGTTGTTTTTTATTGAAATCATACTCTTATACCCCTTTGTTTTTAAATTTAATTCTCTTATCTATATAAAAACATCGAGATACAAAATATTGCCTTTTTATATAAAAAATATTTATTTTTTTATTTAATTTGCTTAAAAATCCTGTGTGCAAAGTTTACCGAGTTTAGCATACCATGCATGCCAATAGCCATAGTTGCGACAGGAACTCCTTTTGGCATCTGGGCAATAGAAAGAAGCGCATCCATCCCATTGAGGGGACCCGTATCTCTAGGCACGCCGATTACGGGAAGATTGACCCTTGCCGCGACTACTCCCGGCAAAGCAGCCGCTAAACCGGCAACCGCTATTATAATTTTTGTTTTACCGGATTTTTCTATTTCTCCGAGATAATTCAAAAGATCTTCAAGGTTTCTATGTGCGGAATACACTACAAATTCAGTATCTATACCCAGTTCTTCCGCTAATTTCAAGGCAGGCTCCACAAAGCTAATATCGCTTTCAGATCCCGCAATTATCACCAGTTCCTTCATCTTTGCAACAGCCTTTTCCAAATATACTAACTTCGCCTATATCATTCCTAAACGCTTTATTTTCGTAATCAAGTTGCTTTATAGCATCGTAAATGTCTTTTTGTACTCCTATTCCTGTTTTGCAGACTGATAAAACTCTTCCGCCATTTGCGATAAGCTTTTTGTCTTGTTTTTGTACTCCCGCATAAAAAACAGTAACGTCGTTATTTTCAATAATTTCAGCAATGTTAACAATCTCACCGCCTTTAATCGGAGTTTCAGGATAACCTTCGGCTGCGACCACAACGCAAAAAGACTGCCCTTGTTTCCACTTAAGCTCAACTTCGTCAAGCTTTTTCTCGGATTGTTTTTTGAAAATTTCAAGTAAATCAGTATCAAGATGTATCAACAGAGCCTGTGTTTCTGGATCACCAAACCTCATGTTGTATTCAAGCACCTTAATCCCTTCTTTTGTAAGCATTAAGCCTGAATAGACCACGCCTGTAAAGTCTGCATTTTCTTTAATTAAAGCGTCTTTTAGAGTGTTTGTGTAATTTTCAAGCTCTTTATATTCTTCCAGCGTAAGCGAAACAGGACAGTAAGCTCCCATTCCCCCTGTATTTGGTCCTTTATTACCTGATAAAAGCTTTTTATAGTCCCTTACTGGAATTAAAGGCAGCAGTGTTTTTCCATCCCACAAGGAAATAAGGGAAATTTCCGCCCCTTCAAGAAATTCTTCCACTACGATTTTTTTAGAAGCATTGCCATATTTACCTTCCAAAAATTCATTAAGCATGCTTTCGGCATCTTCTCTTGTACAGGCTATATAAACACCTTTCCCTGCGGCTAATCCGTCAGCTTTTAGTACTACAGGGATTTCAAATTCATCAAGAACTTGTGAAATTTGTGATTTGTCTGTAATTATTTTGTATTTTGCCGTTGGAATATTATTTCTAACCATAAACTCCTTGGAAAAAGACTTTGAGCCTTCGAGCATCGCCCATTTTTTATCAGCGCCTATTGCAGAAATTCCAGCTTTTTTGAATTCATCAACGATTCCCCTGATTAAAAAATCTTCCGGCCCAACTACAAGCAAACTTATGCCTATTTCTTTTGAAATTTTCGCTAGTTCTGTAAAATTTTCAGCATCTAGAACTTCTCCGAGATAAGCAAAACCGTCATTAGGCTTGCATAAATATAATTTTTCCAGTAAAGGTGATTGTTTTATCTTCCAGGCGAGTGCATGTTCTCTTGCTCCGCCCCCGTATATAAGTACTTTCAAGTATTATTCTCCTAAATTAATTTTATTTTTTATGAATGTTCGATATTATTTTTCCTAAAACAAATGGTTCATAGGCTTTGCAAACTTCTATAACCCTATTAACTTTATCAGGAGAAGTTATAACGCACATTCCAACTCCCATATTAAAGGTTTTATAAGCTTCTTCTGAACCAACTAAATCTTCAAGCTTTTTAAATATAGGATTATCAGGAATATTTTTTGTGAAAACTTCCGCGCATAAACTATCTGGAATAATTCGTTCTAAATTACCCGCTATTCCTCCGCCTGTTATATGCGCGCATACTTTAATCGCGTTTTCTTCACAGAGTTTCAAGATTTCATTAACATAAATATAAGTCGGCTCAAGGGTTTCTTTAAGTTCTTCTTCTGATAAAAGTCCTTGTTCGTGGAGTTTTCTTATCAAAGTATATCCGTTAGAGTGAGGACCGCTTGACTTAAGACCGATTATAACATCGTCTTCTTTGACATTTTCTTTTTTTAGCATTTTGTCTTTTTTCACAAGCCCTACTGCGAATCCGCCAACATCAAAATGCCCATTTGCCACGAGTTCGTTAAGTTCAGCGGTTTCTCCTCCAATCAGAGCGCAATTATACTTACTTAATTCGGTTTTNNGGAGCCGCACCAAGACAAATCATATCGTTTAAATTCATTGCTATTAGGTCAATAGCTGCTATTTCTATCAGGTTATATTTAATTAAAGGAATGATTTTTGTGCCAACACCATCCGTACAGCTCACTAAATAATAGTCGGGCAGAACCGGATGTTCGTAAAACCCTGCAAACATACCTATATTTTCGTTTTTTACTTCTTTTTGTATTAGCGCTGTAAGTGCATCAGCCTTTACTATACTTACTCCGGCTTGTTCATAGCTAATTTTCATCTTCTTTACCCGTTATTTAATTGAAATAAGCTTGCGGTGAGAATTCTCTGATGTGTTTGTGTTTGAAGGGATTAAGCAGGAATAACACCACCCTTCCCTGCCAAAAACATCTTTCAGTCCTTCTAAAGAGAGGTATTTTAATGAATCCGCTTCTATAAATTCTTTTACCCCATCAGTATTCTTATGGCTATTTGCTATAAGCTCATTTTTTGACGGAATATCAACTCCCCACTGACATGTATTGATTAATTTTGGTGAAGCTGACCTGAAATGAACTTCTTTTGCTCCTGCCTCTCTTATCATTCTTACTATTTCAACAGAAGTTGTTCCTCTTACAATAGAATCATCAATTATAACAACCTTTTTCCCTTCAATAACTTCTCTCATGGCTGTAAGCTTTCTTATTACACCGTTTTTTCTTAATTGCTGTTCCGGTAGAATAAAAGTCCTTCCAACCCAGCGATTTCTCATTAAGCCCATTTGAAAAGGAATTCCTGATTGTTGTGAAAACCCTAAAGCAGGTGCAAAACCTGAATCCATTACAGGCACAACAATATCTGCATCCACAGGGTTTTCTATAGCGCATTTTTTCCCGAGTTCTACTCTTGTCATGTAGACGTTTTTATTAAATATATTGGAATCCGGACGCGCAAAATATATATGTTCAAACACACACATTCTTGACGGCATTTCTGGGGCGAATCTTCTTATTTCATAACCGTATTTGGTAATTATTACGCCTTCGCCGGGTTTAATATGTATAATTTTTTTTACGGTAAGAACCTGAAATGCGGTATCTTCCGAACTTACAAATACTCCTTCTTCCGCCTCGCATATGACTAAAGGTCTGTACCCAAAAGGATCTCTATAAGCAAAGACTTTTTCTGACGTACAAAATAAGATAGACCAAGCTCCGCCAAGGAAATTGTTTGTTAAGACCTCTCCTATCTCTTCGAATAGCCATTCGGAAGGTGGCTTGCAAAGCTCCCTTACTACTTTTTTAAGGATCATTTCGGTATCAGAGGTGGTAAGAAAGACTTCTCCTTGCTCTTCCAGATCTTTTTTCATCTTTATAGCCGCGTTAACATTGCCGTTATGGGCTACAGCAACCTTCTCTCCCAGATAAGTTATGACATAAGGCTGGGCATGAAGTGCATCGGATTCCCCATGTGTTGAATATCTGACATGACCGATGCCTATTTTGCCTATTATAGTCTTGATTATCTTGTCGGAAAGGACTTCCATCACAAGTCCTCTGTTTTTATAAGTAAATAAATCATCATCACCGCAGCATATACCGGCACTTTCCTGCCCTCTATGCTGAAGCATGAAAAGCCCCTGCTGAATAAACGGAGCTATATTGTGTTCCTTGCTTGCACCGCCGAAAACACCGCATTCTTCCGAGAATTTAATCCCGTCAATTCTAGAATCAGCATAGCCTATACAATGTTTTTCGCAGGAAAATCTCATCTTTCCATCTCCAATTCAATGGATTTATCATACAGGTCATATAATTTTCTTAAATCAAAACTGTATTTATCAAATTCCATAATGTTATTTACACACTTGCCGAGTATTTTATATTGAACTTGTTTAGATTGCAGGATTTTTTTTGTTTTTTCAAGTTCTGCTGTTGAAATTACATATCTTCCAGTAATTTCTCCAAATAGCGCTTTTTCTTCGTCTTTGCAGAAAATAAGACTGCCTTTGAAGCCTGTATTTCCGTTCTTTACTCCTTCAAATACAGCTCCGAAAAGTCCTCCCTCAGAAACATCAATACATCCGCCGATTAATTTGTTATCTCTTAATTCAAATATTGTTTCTTCGAATTTTTTTTCCAAATCAGCATTTGTTTTATCAACTTCTCCACCGATAAAGTCATACAAAACTCTTTGATAAAGAGAACCACCTGTATTTGAATCATCCGTAATCTCTTTACCCAGTAAAATTACAGTTTCTTTATTAGAAAAAGCCGCTTTTAACAGTTTATCAGCCGAATTTGTGTATCCAATCATTCCTATTGTCGGAGTCGGAAAAACTCTTCTGTCGGGTGATTCGTTGTAAAAAGACACATTTCCGGAAACTACAGGCGCTTTAGCTTCTCTACAGGCATCTGCAATACCTTCTACGGATTTTACGAACTGATAGGCGACTTCGTCCTTTTCGGGATTTCCGTAATTTAGGCAGTCCGTTACGCCCAAGGGTTTGAATCCGCTGGAAATAAGGTTTCTGCAACATTCCCACACCGAATTTTTTGCGCCTTCGTGAGGATTTAGAAAAACCTGTCTTCCGTTTGAATCAATCGCAAGCCCGATAACTCCGCCTTCTTCATGAATCCAAATTCCAGCTGCTCCTGATTGTGCAGGCTTAACTGCTGTTCTTGTTCCTACTGTATGGTCATATTGTCTGTAAACCCATTTTTTTGAAGCGAAATTAGGGTCACAAACCATTTTTTCTACTGCTTCATTAATAGGAATGTTTTTATCAAGCGTTAAGTTTCTATATTCGTTTATATATTCAGGTTCTTCTTCGTTTAATGTGTATTTTGGAGCTTCTGCCAATATCTCCGGCGGTAAATTCGCCACTTCTTCCGCATTCCAGAATAATTTAAAGCATCCTGTTTCTGTGGTGTTGCCTATAATGCTTGAGGGAATTTCGTATTTTTCAGCTATATTCAGGACTTTTTCCACGCCTTCTTCTTCTACAACAAAGAGCATTCGCTCTTGCGACTCTGAAAGCATAATTTCCCAAGGCTGCATTCCATCTTCTCTAAGATGAACCCTGTCAAGATGAAGGTCTATGCCGCATTCCCCTTTGTAAGCCATTTCTGATGAAGACGACAAAAGTCCTGCCGCCCCAAAATCCTGACAGCTTTGAACTTCTTTTAGGTCAAGAATTTCAAGTGTAGCTTCTATTAAAACCTTTTTAATAAACGGATCGCCAACTTGCACCGAAGGTCTGTCTTCTTTTGAGTTTTCGTTAAGCTCTTTGGAGGCGAAAGACGCTCCATGAATCCCGTCACGTCCCGTATGAGAGCCTACAACAATTACAACTTTGTTTGGCTCGGCTTTTGCAGAGCGGATTTTGTCTTTTTTCACAATTCCGACCGCCATAACATTTACCAGCGGAGAATCTGTGTATGATTCGTCAAAACCTACTTCCCCCGCTACTGTCGGAACTCCTATGCAGTTTCCATAGTGAGAAATTCCGCGAACTACGCCGTCAAAAATATGTTTTGAAAAGTTATCAGTGATTTTGCCAAATTTTAATGAATCTAAAAGCGCGATGGGTCTAGCTCCAATTGCGAGTATATCGCGAATAATTCCGCCTATTCCTGTTGCAGCTCCTTGAAATGGTTCTACTGCCGAAGGATGATTATGCGATTCAACTTTAAAAACTATAACATGTTCACCAATTTGGATACCGCCCGCATTTTCTCCGTGGCTTACCGCTCCGCCTATAGGGAATTTTGACAAATATTTTCTGGAATGCATATACCCGCAGTGTTCTGACCACATAGCGGAAAATAAATACGTTTCCAGTTTATTAGGTTCTCTTCCGAGTCTTTTCTGGATTTCCGCATATTCAAAATCTGTTAATCCAAGCGCTTTATAGAGTTCGGGTTTTGTTTCTGTTTGCATTTGTTTTTCCTTTATTTGTCGTTTAAAACAACAGTTGCGGCGTTGTCATTGCGAGGAGGCGCGAAGCGCCGACG
>DNRP01000115.1:9625-12040 GCA_003499955.1 Cyanobacteria bacterium UBA9971 | reverse complement strand
TAAGCTGAAAATTTCTTTTAATTCCCGGTTAGAAAGTTCTGTGATTAATTTTTCGCCTGTGGAGACGGTTAAATCAGCCAGTTCTTTTTTTGATTTAATCATTTCATCAATTTTTTCTTCAAAAGTTCCCAGCGTAATGAGCCTATGGACAATTACATTGTGAGTTTGCCCGATTCTGTAAGTTCTATCCGTTGCCTGATCTTCTACAGCAGGATTCCACCACAAATCATAATGAATTACGTTTGTAGCCGCAGTTAAATTAAGCCCCGTTCCTCCCGCTTTTAGCGAAATAATCATAAGCTTTATGTCTTCATTGGTTTGGAATGCCTCAACCATTTCATCTCTTCGAATACGGGTTACGCTGCCGTGAAAAAACGGCGCGTCTATTTTAAATTCATCTTTTATCATACTGACCAGCAAATCGCCCATTTCTTTATACTGGGTGAAAATTATTGCTTTCTCGTTCTGCTCCTGTATTTGCTCGATTATTGAGAATAATTTTTCTGTCTTGCCCGATAAATCTTTTGTAAGTTTATCTATTTTTGTATACTGGGTGGGGTGGTTGCATATCTGCTTTAGTGAAGTTATAAGCTTGAAAATATGCCCTTTTCGGTCGATTCCTATTTTGCCTTCCATTGCCTTGAAAGAATTTTCCAGCACTTTTTCATAAAGCGCCGCCTGTTCTTTTGAAAGATAACAATATTCGTCAAAAACAAGCTTTTCAGGAAGGTCGCTTATGATTGACTTGTCATTTTTCAGTCTTCTCAAGGTAAAAGGTGCTGTCGCAAGTTTGAGTTTTTCTATTCTTTCTTCATCTCTAAATTTTTCTATAGGCATAGCGTAATTTTGCTGAAAATTCCTTAAATTGCCCAGATAGCCTTTGTTGGTAAAATCAAAAATGCTCCATAGCTCGCTCAAACGATTTTCTACCGGAGTACCTGTCATAGCAATATAAGTCTTTGTTACTAAAGATTTTACCGCAACAGTCTGAGCCGCGTCAGGATTTTTTATATTTTGCGCCTCGTCAATAATTACAAAATCCCATTCTTTATTATTAAATTTCTCTAAATCATTTCTTAGAAGTCCATAAGTGGTTAAAGCAATATCTATTCCGTTTAGTTCCAAGCTTCTTTCTGTTCCATGATAAATATAAACCTTTAAAGACGGCGCAAATTTGGCGCATTCTTTGTACCAGTTGCCAAGAAGTGTTGTCGGGCAAATAACCAGAGCAGGTTTATTAAGTTTGTTTTCTTCTTTTAGTTTTAAAAGAAGACTTATAACCTGTATTGTTTTTCCAAGTCCCATATCATCTGCCATGCAAGAGCCAAAACCCCTCATGGAATTTGAATACAGCCACTTAAAGCCTCTTTCCTGATACGGACGAAGAGTTCCTGTTAAGCCCTCAGGAATAGTGATTTCCTCAATTTTAAGATAATCATCAATCACTCTTTTGAAAGCATCACCGGCATCAAAGTCTATACCGTTATAAAATCCCGAAAATATAGAATGCAAAAGCCCCATTGAATCCGAAAATTCAGGCGAAGGGTCATTTAACTTTTGAAGAATTGAGCTTATATCCTCAGGTTTTAAAAGAATATAGTTGTCTTTATATTTAACAATTCCGTCGGCTGATTTTACCAATTCTAAAAATTCCTCTCTGGAAATCTTTTCATCGCCTATTGCAATCTCATAAGAAAAATTTAACAACTCGTTAAAAGAAAGTTTTGATTTTTTATCCATATCAAATAAAGCACTTATATCGAAGTTTTTAGGATTTTTCAAGCGGGCTTTTAATAAAATACGCGGAGAAATTAACTTTTTTAGCTCTTTTGGTATTACAACTTTTATCTCTAGGGCGTTTAAGAAAACAGATAGTTTTGATATTATTTCCAAAATCTCTTTCAAGTCAATAACAGCAATTTCCAGGCCTTTTGCGTCTAAAATATCTTTTAATACAGGCAGATAATTGGAAGCAACCATAATTTGCCCGATTATATCAGATCTGACTTGTTTTACAGGAAGTAAAAATATTTCTCTCTCTTCCTCAAAAAGTCTGGAAAGAGGGATTATATCATTATTTTTCGAGTTAATAATATCTATATAAAGCGCAAAATCTTCATTAGTTTTAAGAGATTCAATCCTGAGAACAGGTCTGATGCTTTTATTTTTTCCCGAAATAACATCCAGCCAGTGAGAAATACTTAACGCAATATTCTTGCCTTCTGATGTAACGGCACTAAGAGAATTAGGTTTGGTAAAGACACCTGTCACAGGATCACTTTTGAATTTTGATGCTCTTAAAAACGTTACTTTGTGAACAAGATGAGTTAAAAACATTGACAGAATATCATAAGAAGCTTCTTGCGCAAGAACTTTGCCGCCTTTATCTTTAAACACAAAATTTGGCGGCATAAC
>DNRP01000115.1:0-9533 GCA_003499955.1 Cyanobacteria bacterium UBA9971 | reverse complement strand
AAAATTTTATTTTCATCAAATACAGGCACTGTTAAGTTTTTTGTAGAAAATCGCGCGCGTGAGCCTTTTGATTTCAAATAATACAGAAAACTGTTTACGGGTGTAACAAAGGCTTTCAAAACATTATCATCGGAATAATACAGGTAAAAGCCCGTATTTCTTACTGGCGGCAATTTTTCTGTGACAAGAATACTGTCCAGTTCTGTTTCAACAGTTTCATATATATTTATTAATTTAGACTTAAAATCTTTTCGCTCAAAAAACAGCGGGTCATTTGGAAGTATGAAAAACAAAGAATTTATATCTGTTTTAGGAAAAATAATGTCAGGATAGTCATTATTTACAGTGTTTTCTTGCCGGTTAAATATGGCTTCCTCTGCCGGTATAAACTTATCGTGAATATTTTTATTAAGTTTATCAATATAATCATTTTTAAAACCGGTCGCTTCGATTAATTCATCTGTTGAAATTCCTCTTAAATTCAAAACCAGAAAGGGTTTTTTATTGATTTCTTTTTCAAGAGATCTATAAACAGCGGATATATGAGGACAAATAAGTTTTTCGCCACAACTGCACAATGTTTTTACATCATCAGGAATTTGCGGAAAAATATTTAAATCTTCTCTATCAATCAAATCCATAAATGATTCCGAAAAACACCCGAGGCTAATATCCAGAGCTATCGAAGGATTTGACGATATAATATTTTTTATTTTCTCTTTTGTATTTTTATCAGTTTCTTTAACAGTAATTTTAATTTTATATAATCGGGAATCTGCGCATTTAACTTCGGCAGTTATAAACTGCCCCGCTATTTTTAATCCTTTAAGCACTTTAACGTCGCTATAAGAGTTTTCTGAAAAAGCAATACTGTTTTCCAGATATACATGTTTTAAGGCTTTAATCCAAAAATTTCCCAATGTTTCAATATGAGTCTGAAAATTATAGTTTTTCATAATAAATTAATATTTTTTCCTGCAAAAACAACAAAAAGTTAATTATTTATCATAACATTAATATCATATAATTTATTTGTAGTTTTTGGATTTTGCGCTAAAAACATTGCCAGCCGCCGCCGAGAGCTTTATAGAGATTAATTATCCGTAAATTTATTTCAGTTTTGCTCGTTATTAGTTGAGATTGATTATTTATGTAAGTTTTTTCAGCCTCAAGGACATCAAGCTGACTTTTTAAGCCTATTTGATAAGCTTTGTTGGTCATGTTAGAAGTTTGCTGACTTAATAAAGTAGCCTTTTCCAGTTCTTTTTCGGTTTTTCTGGATGAATCAAAATAACTAATGCCGGTTTCAACATCTTTAATAGCATTCAACACAGTCTGTCTTAATTCCGTATCAGCAGATCTTGCCCTTGCTTTAGCGGCGTCAATATTAGCTTTTAATAAGCTTCTATCAAATATTTTCCAATTAACAGAGGGAGTTATTGACCAGAGTCCGCCTGTAATGTTAGCTAAATCAGTAATATTTATATCCTGAAGCCCGAAACTTCCGTTTATTTTTATAGACGGATACAAATCAGCTTCAGCAGCCCCAACGGAAGCAATTGCCGACCCGAGATTTCTTTGCGCCTGTCTTATATCAGGTCTTCTTAAGATAAGATTCGCAGGTAATCCTACAGCTACAATTTCAGCAAAAATTGGCAAAGGTTTTGCAGGTAAAAGCTCGCACAGAAGCACTTCGGGATTACGTCCGGTCAATACGGAAATATTATAAGCATAAGCTTTAATAGATGTTTCAAGGTTAGGAATCTGGCTTTTTAACAATTCTAGTAAGGATTGAGCCTCTATAACATCAATTTCGGCTAATAAGCCTATTTTATGCTTATACTGTATTAATTTTAAATTATTACTCTGATTTTCAATGTTTTTCCTTAAAACAGAAAGCTGGCTTTGATTTCCTCTTAATTCCATATAGTTTGTCGCCACTTCTGATATTAAAGAAATTAAAGCGGCTCTTTTATTCTCATTTGCCACTTCCATATTTTCTGTTGCGACTTCTATATTCCAACGATTTTTACCGAAAAAATCTATTTCCCACGATGTGTTTAACCCCGCATTTGCGAGATCCAATGATTTTCCCGATGCATTTTGTGTAGCAACAAAAAATTGATATCTTGAATATTTGCCGTTTGCATCTATTTGAGGATATAAGCCAGATTTAGCACCTGCTCTTAATGCCCTGGTTTCGAGTATTCTTGAAACAACTGTTTGCAAATCATAATTGCAATTTACAGCATCATTAATATAACTGTTCAATTGTGGGTCATTAAATTGACTCCACCATTTTATTATCGGGTCATCTTTGGTTATAAAAGAATTATTTTCGCTCCAATCAACAGAAGCTTCAATAGGTGCGATTTTAATATCAGGATTGACTTTAGGAAAAGCTAAAGAATAAGGTATTTGAACAAATAAAATTAAAATTACCAATAACGTCAATATATTTTTATTCATTATTCGAGCCTCCTTCTAAAGAATAAAACAGATCCGGTTAATGTAACAATTGATATGGTGAGCAATGGCAAAAGATTTGTCATCACAATATCTGCCGGCATATCTTTTAAAAATAATCCTCTTAAAATAAACATAAAATATCTCAAGGGGTCTATAAGAGTGATAGGTTGAAGCCAGGAAGGCATGTTTTCAATGGGTGTTGCAAAGCCTGAAAGCAATATAGCAGGGGGCATAAATATAAATGCGCCCAGAAATGCCTGTTGCTGCGTTTTTGCCAATGAAGAAATAAATAAGCCAACTCCCAGCACCGACAGCAAGAAAATACATAAACTTAAATAAAGCAAAAAAATTGAACCGGTAAAAGGGATTTTCAGGATAAATATTATTATAAGGAACAAAATAGTCGCTTCCGCCAGACCTATAATAAGCCCGGGAAGTGTTTTGCCTATTAAAATTTCAAACGGATGAATAGGAGAAACCAAAAGCTGATCGAAAGTTCCCAGCTCTCTTTCTCTGGCAATAGATAGCCCTGTAATAACCATTCCCATAATCAAAGAAATAGTCGCCATTAAAGCAGGCACCATAAACCACTTAAATTCCAGATTGGGATTAAACCAATTTCTTGTAATAATTATACTACTTTGCTGTTTAGGAAGATTATTTTGATTCATATAATCCAGGTTATATTGATTTAGTATTTCTGATACATAGCCCATAACAATTTGCGCGGAATTTGATTTTCTGCCGTCAAGAATCACCTGTATATTTCCGGGTTCGTTGTTTAAAATTTTCTTTGAAAAATCTTGAGCGAAATGAATTATAAGCAGTCCTTTTTGCGTATCTATAAAATTTTTGGCATCCTTATGCTGTAATTGATAAATTTTACTGAACGTATTTGAACCGTAAAACCTGTCTTCAATATGTCTTGATATAATTCCCGTGTCTTCATTTATTATTCCGATTGAAACATTTTTAATTTCTAATGTTGCCGCATAAGAATAAACTATAAGCTGTAAAATGGGAGGAACTATCAGAATCATACGGCTTTTTTTATCACGCCATACGGTTAAGAGTTCTTTTATAATCAAAGTAATAATTCTGTTGAACATCAGTCTAACCTCTTTACGGTTACTTTAGCCGTAATTAAAAACACAATAATTCCAAAAGCAATCATCTTTAAAGTATCAGGAATAAAAACTTCGGGGACATTTCCGGCTAAAAACAAAGTTTGTATCCCTAAAACAAAATATCTTGCGGGTATTAATACGCTGATTAGCTGTATTATTTCCGGCATACTTGATATTTCAAATAAAAACCCCGACAAAATGAATGTAGGTAAAAATGCGACTATTAAAGATGTCATAAATGCGACAAACTGGCTTTTGGTCACTGTTGAAATCAATAATCCAAGAAAAAGTGAAATAAACATAAATACTGACGACATTATTAAAAGCCAGAAGACAGAACCTCTGAACGGAACTTCAAACAATAAAATTCCCGCTATTACCGTTAAAGCCATGGAAATCATTCCTAAAATAAAATAAGGAATGATTTTTCCGAGTATTATTTCAACAATAGTTACAGGAGTAGCCATTAAAGCCTCCATTGTGCCTCTTTCCCATTCTCTTGCCAGAACAAGAGATGTAAGCAAAGTCCCGACAAGTGCCATTACTATCGCAATAATTCCCGGTATAATAAAGTTAGCGCTCTTAAGTTCAGAGTTAAACCAGACTCTTGATATCATATTAATCTGCCCGATTGGTTGATTTTGGGGTCGATTGTATGATTCCTGAATAAGCCAATTTTGCCATACACCGCGGGTATAATTTTGAATAAGGTTCGCGGTGTTAGGGTCGCTTCCATCAGTTATTAACTGAATTGGGGCTATATCCTCCTTATTTTGTAATTTTTTGGAAAAATCCTGTGGAATAACCAGTATTCCTTTTATTTTTCCTGCAATTAACTGTTTTTCAAAAACTTTTTTATTGTGATCAATACGAACGTCATAATATTTGGAATTCATAAATGACCTGACTAAACTTTGAGCTCTTGGGGCAGTATCTTCCATTACAATTCCAAGTTTTATATCTTTTATGTCAAGAGAAAGACCGTAACCATACAAAAATAAGAACATTACAGGTATAAAAAAAGCTATCAGCAAACTGCTCGGATCTCTGAGAATTTGCAAAGTTTCTTTATAAATTAATCCTTTTAATCTGCGTAAAATTACAAATACATTCACTTTAGCGCCTGCCTTTGCAAATTTTCAGCCTTAATAAGTTCGATAAAGGCATCTTCAAGGGTAGGATCAGGCAAAATTTCCGAACGCACACTGTTTTTTAACTCATCAGAAGAACCTATAGCAATTAAATTGCCCTGATAAATTAACCCCATCCTGTCGCAGTATTCAGCTTCGTCCATAAAATGGGTTGTTATTACGACAGTAACACCTTTTTGCACTAATCCGTTAATATGCACCCAGAATTCTCTTCTTGTAATCGGATCAACCCCCGATGTCGGCTCATCAAGAAATAAAACAGGGGGATTATGCATTACTGCGCAAGAGAGGGCGAGTCTTTGTTTGAATCCGAGCGGCAAATCTCCTGCCGAAGTTTCAAGATATTGTTTTAAGTCAAAAATTTTAATCATTTGTTCGATTTTTTTATGTTTTTTCCTGCCCGAAAGCCCGTATATTCCTGCAAAGAAATTTAAATTCTGCTGAACGTTTAAATTATCATAGAGCGAGAATTTTTGAGCCATATACCCGAGTTTTGATCTGGCTTCACCCGGTGCAGTTCTTAAATCATACCCTGCAATATCGGCAGTTCCGTTTGTAGGTTTTAAAAGACCGCACATCATCTTGAATACAGTAGACTTACCGGCTCCGTTAGGACCGAGTAAACCGAAAATTTCTCCTTGCTTTACCGAAAAACATATATTATTAGCGGCTATAAAATCGCCAAAAGCCTTGGTTAAGCAATTTACATTAATAATATCTTCTTTATATTCAGGGATATTTAACATTTCTTCCGACAAAAGTGATATGCCGCCCGGTCCGCCGCCTAAAATATCAATAAAAGCATCTTCAAATCTTGGCGCAACTTTTACTATCCTTGAATCTAAGCCTGAGTCAATTTCTTGAGTCGAAGGAAAAACACTTTCTTCGCGGGTTACAATTCTTACACTGCGACCCTGAATTATTCCGTCAATTACTTTACTGTTTGTTAAAGCCGTTGTAAGAACTTTTCGGTTGGAACCTTCAATGTTTTGTATTTGAAACGTCCTATTTTTAACTCTTTCATATAATTTATCAGGCTTGCCCTGAAAAAGTAGGTTACCTTCATTTAACAGAAGCACATCATCGCATTTTTCTGCTTCATCAAGATAAGCTGTACCCCATATTACACCCATTTCATCGTTTACAAGTTCTTTTACCATAGTCCATAATTCACGTCTTGAAATTGGATCAACGCCAACACTTGGCTCATCAAGCAATAAAAGCTGCGGTGTTTTAATCAAGCAGCAGGCCAAACCGAGTTTTTGTTTCATTCCTCCCGACAAATCACCCGCCAACCTACTTGTAAAACGTTCTAAATCCGTAAATTTCAATAATCTCTTAAATTGAGATTCCTTTTCATTTCCTGTTATATTTTTTAAATCAGCGTATAGGTTTAAATTTTCAATAACGGTTAAATCTTCGTACAAGCCAAATTTTTGAGGCATATAACTAATAATACTTTGAATTTTATGGGCTTCTTTTGCGCTATCAAACTCATTAACAGTAACATTACCGGAAGTTGGCAACAAAAGACTCGCAATCATCCTGATTAATGTTGACTTTCCCGCTCCGTCCGGTCCTACCAAACCTGTTATAGCGCCTGTACATATTTCAAGGTTAATGTTATTAAGCGCAAATCCATTACTTTTAGGAAATCTTTTGGATAAATTATTTATTTTTACCAGAGGTTTTGTCATTTTCATTTGATCCGATTTTAAGCTTTACAGTAACGGGCATTCCTTGTCTTAACTCATTTTCGGGATCTTTTACAATAACTCTTAACCTGTAAACTAAACTTGCCCTAAGTTCCGGTGTTTCAACAGATTTCGGAGTAAATTCCGCTGTTGGAGAAATAAAGCCTATATAACCCGAATAAATTTTATTAGTAAAAGAATCACTCGTTATTTGCGCTTTCATTCCGGGACGCACTTTGCCTAAATCTATTTCATCCACATAGGTTTGAATCCACTTTGGAGAATTTATAGCCAGTGTATAGACAGGTTCTCCCGCATTAACATAAGCACCGGGTTCTTTAATTCTGGTCAAAATGGCTCCGTCAGAAGGAGCATTTAGCGTTGTATATGAAATAGTTTTTTGAAGGCTTGAAGATTTTGCCTGAGCCGCTTTTAGACTTGCTTTTGCTGCCTGAACATCTTCCATTCTTGGACCGTTTAATGCCTCAACAAGAGCTTCTCTCGAAGAAGATAATCTGGCGGCAGCTTCATCTCTTTGTTTTACTGAATTATCATATTCCTGTTGCGATACTACTCCTGCTTTATATCCTTTTTCGTTTTTCTCAAGAAAATCTTTCGCATTTAATAAAGTTGCTTCTCTTTCTTGAACAAGAGCTTTAGCCTGTGCAATTTCTTCCGCTCTTGTTCCTGCGAGAAGTTTATCCAAATTAGCCTTTTGGACATTTTGCTCGGCATTAGCTTCGTTAAGCTGATCTGTGTACTGATTTTTGTCAATATAAGCAATAATCTGACCTTTTTTTGCAATGTCGCCCTCTTCAAGTTTCATAATTTTTACAAGACCGGGAATTCTAAAACTTAAATTTACTTCCCGGATGTCAACATTGCCATAGATGGTTAAAATACCTACCTCTTTTTTTTCTTGCTTAATATAAATGTAATATATAATAGCTAATCCGATTAAAGCCAAAATTATTATGAATAATACTTTCTTTTTCATTAGAATTCTCCATCTAATTTAAGTATTGCGTTAGTATTGCTTATAATGATTTGCTTAATTGCGCGGATATCTTCATTTGTGTACTCGTCTTTTCCCAGAGATCTAAGAGTTGCCTGTTTAACTATTCTAAAAGACAACATTTGTCCCGCAATTGTTGTTGTACGATAAGTTACTTCGGGTTCTGATTCATCTATATTTAAAATTGCGGCTACAAGTTTTTTAAAAGCTCCGTAAACATGCTTCATTGTTGTATTATAAAGAATTTCAAACGCCGGCGAAGGCTCAAGTTGTTCTCTAATAATCAGCAAAATTACAGTTTTAGGCAAGTTTACATTCAATATAAACTCCGCAAAACGCTCTATTAAAGAATGAAGCAACAAAATATTTTCTTTTTTTGTATTATTCTGAACATTATCAATTTTTTGAAGAACAGGGTTCATTTGCTCTAAAACAAACTCTGCTAGCATTTTTACAGAAGCATGAAATAATCCTTCTTTTCCGCCAAAATAATATGGAATTAAAGATATATTTACTCCCGCTTTTTTACAAATTTCTCTTGTACTTGTCCCATCAAACCCATTTTTTGCGAATAATTCAAGCGCCGCAAATAATAATTTATCTTGAGCACTTTTAGAGTGTTTGTTTTTGTCGCTATGGATCATATTTCATACTCCAGGTAAGTTTTTTTCATGAATGATTATAAATCAATCGAATGAATAATTCAATCATTTTGTTGAAATTATTGAAAAATACTAAATAAAAAAATAAAACTATCGATTATCAATAGAGAATTAAACTTTTTAAATCAAGACAAATACCAATGTCAGAAAAACTTTTTGAATTAAGGTGTTTTTGAACTTGTTGAATAAGTCCTATAAGTAAAATAAAAATGGTTAGCGAGTCCAGGAAGCGGATTAACGGTAGAGGATGTAGGGGTTGGCTGTGCCGACACAAAATGCCGTTTATTATCGTAAACCAAGCAGCGAGCCAAAAATAATATAATACCCCCTCTCACTTATAAGTGAGAGGGGGGGTGAGGGTTTTAAATTTCCTTATAAAAAAACTATCTTCTTTCAAAAACAGGATTTATTTGAATCTCATTATTCTTAAATGTATTATGAATTTCTTGTTTAAGGTTTTCTACGGCTTCATGAGGTGTAATTCCCGAACTTACTACACGAAGTGTCGAACATTCAGCCATATATCTGTCTTTTACTTCATAAATAAAAGCTGAATACCCCTGCATTACATTATTTGTCATAATTTTACTCCCTGTTTAATATATCCCTACCAAATTATTTTTCGTCAGATATGCAGAGAAACTTTAATCAAAAATTTTCTATTACATGTGTTTGTTGAGGTCAAAAATCTTTAAATGGAACATATTGCGGCTAATTTAAGTCTTATAAAATATGGATTAATATCCTGTTACAAATTTATTAATATAAAAACAATTGATTTTCTTGCGTCAATTTTGCCAAAAAATATATTTTTAAAGGGGCATACACTAGAAATTTTAAAATGTATTTGTTATTATGAATAAGCAACAAGCCGATGTGGCGAAATGGTAGACGCAGTTGACTCAAAATCATCCGGGGCGACCCGTGTCGGTTCGAATCCGACCATCGGCATTCTTATCTATTGAACCTTGAAAATTTATACTAAAATCTTACATACATGGGGACGTTTTGGATTAGACAGGGCGACTGATGTGAGTAAGCGGCGAGTCGGAGCGCTGTTCTCCGTTACCAACGAGCAAAAAAAAATAAACGACAACAACATTGTTAGTCACCTCAACTTCAGAAACGCTGTAGCGCAAGCTGCATAGTCGTCTCTGATGAGGCACTGAATAATTTTCTTCGGTAGGATTATTCGGTCACCAATATCGAACGCTTTCTGCAATTAAGGGTACGCAGAACTAAGACAAGCCCTTAAAGCTTGTGCAAGCTTTAAATGTTCTTGATTTTAGTCAAGGGTTTGACACTGACCTGGCTAAGATGACACCAACCAGTTGTCTATACTCGTAGATGTTTGCGAATATCCGTTCTGGACGAGGGTTCGAATCTCTCCGTCTCCACCATAAAAGCCCAGAGCC
>DNRP01000125.1:31760-33899 GCA_003499955.1 Cyanobacteria bacterium UBA9971 | reverse complement strand
GTCAAATATAAATCTTGAACACTGTTTGCGTTTTTTATCAATTCTAATAAATTTACCTGAAAAAAAGATCCGTCAAGATCATTGGAAACTACAACATGTTCAATATCGGCATCGTGCGATAAACCTCCCGCCGCAACTATAATATTTGATAATAAAGGCGTTTTCCTTTCAATATACGCTTCCGGTTTTGATATATAAGGAGATTGGTTTGTCACTGTATTTAATTCATAACTTCCCGGATTTAATATTGCTCCCGCGACATAAACAATAAAAGGTTTTGTTTGAACAAGTTTAATGCTTACTTTTGGATTTTCAAGATATTCATTATAAGTAGCTTTAATTGCATTCTGCGCTTCTGATACTGTTTTGCCCGCAATATGAAAATCTTCCATATAAGGTATTGTTATTCTTCCGTCCGGCTGAATTCTTATTTCTTTTGATAATTCTGGAATACCCAAAAATTCTATTGATATTATATCGTTTGCTCCAAGAATATATTCTCTGGCTACAAGTTTTTTAGACTGGTTATATTCTCCTAAAGACGGCAATTTTACATTTTCTTGAATTGAAGACTCTTTTAAAACAGGTTCTTTCTCTGGATTTTTAGTAGCCTTTGCTTTATCTGCGGAAAAATTAAAAAGTAAACCCGCTAAACTAAAAAATAATAAAATTCTTTTAATTTTATATATATTATTCATATTAATCCCCTTCTCTCCTGCTCAATCTTGGAGTCTGTCCGGTTAAAACATAAAATCAGCCTAATTAATATAATATAAATTACCAAAACGATATAATACTATTTGCTAATAAAATAGAATAATGTTTTATATTAAAAAGAATACTTAAATAAACTTTTATTTTTTTAATTTCGTTATTATGGCGGATAGCAGCAAAACAAAGCAGTATTACTTGGTCCGATAGATGCATTAATGTGGGAGTAATTTAAATTTTTATCCCTCAAACTCACATTTATCAAGCCCAACACGTTTACAGATGAAGCTGTCAACAAGCTTGTCNNAAAGCATGAAGTATTGCCTTAGCAACCTGTTCAGGGGCGGCTCCGCTTCTTTCAACTCTTTTTAAAGTCCTTTCAAGAAGGTTTCTGTAGACGACCCCATAATATTTTTCAGCCTCGGGAGGCATTTCTGCGACTATATCTTCCACGAGGTTTATGGATTTTTGCCAGATAGGGGTTTTTATAACACCCGGCTCAATAATGGAAACAGGGATTCTCCACGGTCTTAATTCTCTTCTCAAAGAATCTGACAAACCCTCGATAGCAAATTTTGATGCGGCATAAGCTCCTTTGAACGGAAAAGCTGTAAATCCCGCTATGGAACTTGTATTTATAATTCTTCCCTGCCCTTTTCTTATGAGCGGAAGCATTTTTTGAGTTACGGCAACTTGCCCGATTACGTTTATTTCAAGCTGGTGTCTTAGCCTGTCTATCGGCAAAAACTCGAGTGGTCCAGCTACAGCGATTCCTGCATTGTTTATAAGCCCATAAAGCCCGTTATCCTCGACTATTTCCGAAACTCTATTAAAAGCCTCGCTGATGGAATCCCGATTGGTTACATCTATAAAAATCGGTGTGATATTAAGATTTTCATCTCTTAGTTTTTCGGCGTCTTCTTGTTTTCTAACCCCTGCCAGTACTTGAAAACCGTTTTTTGCGAGAGTAATGGCGGAAATTCTTCCTATTCCCGAAGATGCGCCTGTTATAAAGATATATTTCATGTTTTTTCACCCTTTAAATTTTATATAAGACCATTTTATTACATTATGGTTTTAATTAAAAATTTATCTCCAACCACGTCCGCGTTCACTTAAAAATACGGCTTTTTGAAGCACTTCTTTTAAGCCTTTTGCCGATTTTTCTCCTGTATCAAAAGCATCAGGCTGTTTTAACTCACTTATGAATTCGTCAATAACCTCTTTAGTTACGGAATCCATAGTAAATATATGCGCATAATGCCTTTCTTCGTCATTAATTAAAAGCGTTTCACAGGAAAGAGAATGTTTATAAACAATCTGCTCATTAGGTTTTCTAAAACGCACTGTTAAAGCTAACGGTGTTCGTTCAACATATAAATCAATTTCAGGATGATATTCCTGAACAATTTTAAGCTGTTCTTCCGC
>DNRP01000125.1:6621-31736 GCA_003499955.1 Cyanobacteria bacterium UBA9971 | reverse complement strand
ACTTTTGTCATAAAAAGCCCGCATGGCCAAGGAGTTCCAATCCATTTATGTCCGCTTGTAACAATAGAATTAACGAAAGGAAGCCGAAAATCAAAAACAGGACCGCAAGAGTCTATTTTGCCCTGTTTATAAGCCATTTCAAGAAAAGGCATATATGATGTCCCCAAAGCTCCGTCCACATGAATCCAATAACCGTTGCGAACATCTGAATGTCCTTCTTCATCATAAATAACGCCGCGATTTACCAGACCGTATTTCTCAAAAATCGGCATGAGTTTTTCGCCGATAAGTTTCACGTCATCATAAGCTCCCTTAAAAGTTGTTCCATAATTGCAGCAAATGAGGATAGGATAACCTTTAGATGCAAAAAATTCCACAAGAATAGTGAGCTTTTCAACATCAATTGCCCCAATACCTTCGTTTCCATTCAAAGAAGGTACTTCAAAAAATTCTTTTGTCCATTCACCTGTCGAATTTAGAGGATTTTGACCGGGATAGAATTTTTTTCCTATATCGTAAAACGTCTGAACTTGAAGGACTCGCATCGCTTTAATAATTGAATAGTGAGTATCCTCCGAAAAGAATGCTACAGGCGTGTAGGCATTAGGGTTTCCTTCTACGGGAAGAGCATGAATATATTTTGTTCTGTGTTTTTTTGTTTTAAATTCGTTTCCNNGTTTTGGCATGCCAGAGTTTTGCATAATAATCAAGCACAGCTCTTTCTATCGCCTTGCTGTTCGGTGTATAATTTCCTGAAACAAATGGATCGCCAATATTATTAATATGATAATTAAGAAATTCTTTAATATCCTCTTCAAAATTTAATGTTTGGACATTTTGATAGCCTAAAAAATGCTTGCTCTGGGTTTCCAAATGATTAAAATAATTGTCCAGAGCTTTTTTACGGTCTTTTAAACTTAATCCTTCAGGCGATAACTTAAAATTTTTTTCATCAATCATGATTTTTTCCATTCCGTTATTTGTTGTTGTCATTGCGAGGAGGGGCAAAGCCCCGACGTGGCAATCTAACTAACGTTGTAATTTGGATAGATTGCCACGCTCCCATTGGTCGCTCGCAATGACAGTTTTGGCTATTTAGCAATTCAAGTTATTTTAGTAAGATAAAATCAATTTTAAAAGCAATATTAAAATATTAAAATTCGCTATTAGTATAAATATTCTCAATAATTTTAGTTAACTTATGGGCGGAATTTTCCCAACTAAATTCTGTCTGCCGTTGATAACCCTTTTGAATCAGCTCATTTCTTAATTCACTATTATTTAAAATTTTATTCATTCCATTAGCTATGTCATCAACCATATAAGGATTAACATAACAAGCCGCATCCGCACAAACCTCGGGAAGGCTGGTTACATTAGAAGCTACAACAGGGCATCCGCAAGACATTGCCTCAATCGCAGGAATCCCAAAACCTTCATAAAAAGAAGGGAAAACCAGAAGTTTTGCTTTTTTATAAAAATTCGCAAGAATTTTATCATTTACATATCCTGTTAAAATAATGTTTTTATTTAACTTAATTTCATCAAGCATATTTTGGTCTGAAAAATGTTTTAATTCAGCTCCTACAATAACCAGCTTCAAATCCTGAACCTGCAACTTGTTAAAAGCCTTAATGGCACTGCAAAGATTTTTTCTAGGGCTTAAAAACGATGCAACAGCTAAAATATAATCTCCGTATTTATTTTCAAAATTTTCATTCGAATATTCTTGAAATTCCTTTGAAACAGCGTTGTAAACAATTTCTATCATATCAGGGTTTATATTAAAAGTTTTTATGATGTCCTGTTTTGAAAAATCACTGACAGTTATTATTTTTAACGCCTTTTTTAACAAAATCGGAGCAAAAAACCTGTAAATAAAAGGAAATTTTTTTGAAAACCATTTTTTATTCTTCATAAAAATCAAATCATGAATAACAATAATGTTTTTCGGATGAAACAAAGGCGCGGTATTACGCATATTAAGAAGAAGAGGATTTTTGTTTCTTGAAAGATAAAATTTTAAATCGACCTGTTCCCATAAAAATCCCGTAAAGTTCCCTATAACCTCTACATCCAGATATTCTGCAAGCTCATGATGAATTATATTGCTTGGGGCGACAAATTTTATTTTGTCATTAAAAATCCTTTTAAGTTCTTTAGATATTTCTATTGCGTATCTTTGTACCCCTGTAATCTTTTGAGTAAGAAAGAGGGCGTTAACAACTAGCTTCATCAAAAACCTCAAAACAAATGCTTATACAAAACCCCTTTTTAAAGTTTATTTCAAACATAATCAAAACTTCATTAATTAAAATTTCTTTGTAAATTTTAATTAACAGTATATGTATAATTTGCTTTTTTCAGACTATTTGTTTTTAATCGTCAAAATGTCAATTTCCGGCAGAACACCGAATCTTACAGGAATCATACTTGTTCCGATACCTGTACTGACGTATAAATCCTTATTATTTTCATGAATATGACCAAAAGCATAACGATCACCAAATCCTGACGGTACAATTAACCTTCCTACAAAAGGAAGATTGACCTGTCCCCCATGTGTATGTCCTGATATAGTTAAATTTACTCTATTTGGGACAAACGGAAAAACGTCAGGATTATGACTTAACAATAAAACAGGAGTTTTGTCGTTTATTTTACTTAATGCTTTATCAATATCAGGAAATCTTTTTATTAAATCTGCAACTCCCGCAATCCACAGCGGTTTCCCGTTAATAATCAACTCTTTGGCATTATTTTCCAATACTGTTATTTTTTTATTTTCTAAAGCTAAAATTACTTTTTTACCGTTATAACCCCAGTCATTGTTTCCAAGAACAGCTATCATGCCATATTTTGATTTTAATTTTGATAAAATATCAGCCACCAAAATAGGTTTTACAAAAGTTTCCCCAATAACACCATTACTTACGAAATCACCCGGAAATAAAATCAAATCAGGATTTTCTTTGTTGGATAATTCTACAATTTTCTCCAATTTTTTAGCATTTATAAAAGGCGCGCCAAAATGAATATCTGAAATTATCGCTATTTTAAGATTTTCGTGTTTTTTATCCCAATTATTCAGCTTGAGTGTTACTTTATTAACAACAATTTTATCAGGCTCAATAAAAAAAGCTTTAACGAATAAAATTGAAAAAACCAATAGCATCAGGGTTTTTATGATGTTTTTTAAAGAGATTTTTTTCATAATTTTTACGAATATTTCTTTAAGTAAGCTTCAATAAATTCGTTAATTTCGCCGTTCATCACAGCGTCAACATTGCCTGTTTCATGGTTTGTGCGGTGATCTTTTACCATACTGTACGGATGAAAAACATAAGACCTTATCTGGCTACCGAAATTCACATCCATAGCTTCACCTTTAAGCTCGGAAGTTTTCTTTTCATGCTCTGCCTGCTTTAATGCAAGAAGTTTAGAAGCCAAAAGCTGCATAGCGTTTTCTCTATTCTGAAGTTGAGAGCGTTCCTGTTGGCATTTTACAACAATTCCTGTTGGTTTGTGAACTATTCTGACGGCAGACTCAACTTTATTCACATTCTGACCGCCCGCTCCGCCTGCGCGCATTGTTTCAACTTCTATCTCATCAGGATTAATTTCAACTTTTGACTCAATATCAGGAACTACAGGGCTGACTTCCAAAGAAGCAAAGCTTGTCTGGCGTTTTCCGTTAGCGTTAAACGGAGAAATTCTGACCAATCGGTGAACTCCTTTTTCTGCTTTCGCGTAGCCGTAAGCATATTTTCCGCTGACTTTTATGGTCGCGCTTTTAATTCCTGCTTCTTCTCCTTCCGAAGTATCAAGAATTTCGGTTTTCCAGCCTTTTGATTCAGCCCATCTAAGATACATTCTGAGAAGCATTTGCGCCCAATCCTGTGCGTCTGTTCCTCCCGCACCTGCATTTACGGTTAAAATCGCGTCAGAAGAGTCATACTCTCCGCCAAGTTTTTTTTGAAGTTCCCATTTTTCAAGCGCGGAAGTCAATTTTGCCAAAACTGCCTCTATTTCAGGATAAACAGACTCATCTTGCTCTTCTTCCGCAAGCTGAATAAGAATTTCCACTTCATCAGCCTGAGTTTTCCAGTTTTTATATTCTTCAAAACTATTTTTAATTTCGCTTAATTCTTGCGCAATTTTCTGGGCTTCTTGCGGATTATCCCAGACATCAGGCTCTTGAAGCTTTTTTTCAAGCTCGTCTATCTTTTTTTGCGATAATTCAGGGTCAAAGACAACCTCTTACCTGATTTAGGATTTGATTGATTTTTTCAAGTTCTTTTTTATATTCTATGGTCATAATTATTTTTTCCAACTATTAATAAAATTATCAATAGACCTATCCCATGTTTTTTCGGCATGTGAAGGGAAAAAACATCCCGGAAGTTCTTTTTTGCTGCGATGATAAGCCACACATTCGCAGCAAATACCTCTTTTGGAGCAAGAATAGCTACAAGTACAGTCTTTTATATTTTTTTCTACGTTGCATTTCATTATTTATTTCTCCGTTTTTTGATAAAGCTTATGCTTCATTTCTTGTTAAATAATGGATTGCTTCGCTTATAGCTTTATTTTTACTGATTTTATGCTTTTTAGCATATTCTTTTAAACTGATTATATCTGTTTCGTCAAGATCAAAGGTTGCCTTTTTACGGCAAATGTACAATTTTTTACGTCCGGAACCTTCACGCTTTCCACCACGTTTAGTTAATTCAAGCATAATTTCATAACCAGTAATTTTTTTATATTCTTCTTCGGTTATTATTATTTCATTTTCTAAAACTTTATTAATGGGTTTTTTACGGGCAAAACCTTCATTATCTTTAATATAGACAAGTTTCATAATTTTATTCTCCTATATTTCTAAAATTTTCTTAGCTCGTTTTTTATATATTTCAGGAGTTTTTTGTGATTTTTTAATAAAAATAATCGCTATTACAATGATTTGCCCTTCTTTATATGTATATAAAGACCTTAAATCACTTGTCCTTATCTCGAACAATTTTCCTTCTAAATGCTTGATATAAGCAACGTCTGTTCCGTATTTCCTAATATCTTCATAATCATTGTCTAATTTCTTTTGAGCAACTTTTGTAAGTTTATTAAAATCTTTTTTAGCTTCATTCGTTAATATAACTTCGTATTGCATTTGAATTTTTCTTTGTATTTTCTATTTTAACATATTTATTGAAAAGTACAAGGAATTTTCAATATTTTTATTTTATAACGTTGCTTCCGCAGCATTTTTTATATTTCTGACCGCTTCCGCAAGGACAAGGGTCGTTTCTTCCTATTTTTTCACCTGAAGTTACCTGATTTTCTTTTAAAAAATCCGGCACAAATGCTTCTGCAGCCCTTGAAAGTGGTGTATCTATCACATCAGAATGTTCTTCCTGCATATGCACAACCTGAACCTCAAATTTTGTCCTGAAAAGATGTGCGACAGTTTCTCTCTGAATCTCATGCATCATATCGTTAAACAAATCAAAAGCTTCTCTTTTGTACTCTATGAGAGGGTCTTTCTGTCCGTAAGCCCTAAGACCTATGCCTTCTCTTAAGATGTCTATATTATGAAGATGGTCAATCCACTTGCTGTCAATAATTCTAAGGAGTGTATCTCTTTCAAGAGTTCTCATTATACTGTTTTCAGAACCGGGAACTTGTAATTTATACTCTCCTTCTTCATGATTTTCCAGCATAATTTTGTTATAAAAAGAAACTATGTCGTTTTCATGATTTTCATAAGTTGAAATAGCCATTTTTTTGAGTTTTTCAAGCAAATCAACATACTTAATGTTTTTTACGTCTTCAAGAGAAACGCTTGAAAGCTGTGGAATAACCGAATGAATAGCTTTTACAAGAGAAGTAAGTGTTTCATCGTCATATTCCTGATAAGGGGTTTCGGGACTTATATAAACAGACATAATCCTGTTTAATTCCTGTTCAATCATATGAACAATATCTTCATAGATATTTCCGCCTTCAAGAACCTTTCTTCTCTGCGCATAGAAAAGTTCTCTTTGTCTATTCATAACATCATCATACTCAAGTACGTGTTTTCTTATATCAAAATGGTATACCTCAACCTTTTTCTGGGCTGATTCTATACTTTTGCTTACTATTCCGGCTTCAATAGCCATATCTTCTTCTACATTAAGCATGTTCATTAAGCCGCTGATTTTTTCCCCGCCGAAAATCCTCATTAAGTTGTCTTCAAGCGAAAGAAAAAATCTTGTGGAACCGGGGTCGCCCTGTCTTCCCGCTCTTCCTCTCAATTGGTTGTCAATACGCCTTGATTCATGTCTTTCTGTACCTATAACATAAAGCCCTCCGGCTTCAACTACCTTTTCATGCTCATCTTGTGTTACCTGATAGGCTTTATCAAGAGCTTCGTTTTTAATTCTTTCATACTCTTCAGGAGAAATTTCATCTTTCTTCACACCTGTAAGCATTTCTTTTGCAAGAAATTCAGGGTTTCCTCCGAGAATAATATCTGTTCCGCGACCTGCCATGTTTGTTGCTATTGTAATAGCCCCATATCTGCCTGCCTGAGAAATAATAACAGCTTCTTTTTCATGGTGTTTCGCGTTCAATACGTTATGTTTAAGCCCCTTTGCGGTTAACATTCTGGACAAAAGCTCTGATTTTTCGATACTTATTGTCCCTACAAGTATAGGTCTTCCCTGCGCATGGAGATTTTCAATTTCTTCAACAAGAGATTTGAATTTCTGTGTTTCGGTTTTATAAATAACGTCAGGAAGGTCTTCTCTTATATCAATTCTGTTTGTCGGGATTTGCGTAACTTCAAGACGATAAATTTTGCCGAATTCCGCTTCTTCAGTAACCGCAGTACCTGTCATACCTGCAAGCTTCGGATAGAGTCTGAAAAGATTCTGAAAAGTAATACTTGCAAGTGTCTGGCTTTCATCTTGTATTCTTACGTTTTCTTTTGCTTCAACAGCCTGATGAAGTCCGTCACTCCAGCGGCGACCTTCCATCATTCTTCCCGTAAACTCATCAACTATAACAACTTCGCCGTTTTTTACAACATAATCAGTATCCCTCATAAAAAGTTCTTTTGCTTTTAAAGCCTGTAAAAGATAATGCGCAAGCTGTGTTGAGGCATCGAAAATATCCTGAACATTTAAAAGTTCCTGGGCTTTATCTATGCCGTCTTCCGTAAAAATTATATTTCTGTTTTTTTCTTCAACTTCGTAATGAACATTTTTTTGAAGTAATGGAGCAATTTTTGCCATTGTTTTATAGGTTTCGGCTGATTTTTCAAGTCTTCCGCTTATAATTAAAGGGGTTCTGGCTTCATCGATAAGAATACTGTCAACTTCATCGACAATCGCAAAGTTATAAGGTCTTTGACAACATTGATCAATGCTTCCTGACATATTATCCCTCAGGTAATCAAACCCGAATTCATTGTTTGTACCGTAAGTAATGTCTGCCGCATAAGCTTTTTTCTTCTTGTCAAAGTCTTTTTCAGCCATATCTGAAAGCACAAGACCGACTTCAAGCCCTAAAAACTTGTAAATTTTGCCCATCCATTCGCTGTCGCGCTTTGCCAGATAGTCGTTTACTGTAACAATATGAACACCCTTGCCTGTAAGCGCATTTAAGTATGCGGGTAAAGTAGCAACAAGGGTTTTACCTTCACCTGTTCTCATTTCTGATATTTGTCCCTGATGAAGAACTATTCCGCCTATCAACTGCATATCAAAATGACGCATGTTAAGAGTTCTTTTTCCTGCTTCTCTTACTACAGCAAAAGCTTCCGGCAAAATATTATCCAATGCTTCTTTTTCTAAAGCCTTATCTCTTAATAAATCATCTGATCTTTGTCTTTCTTGATATCTTTGTTTAAATTCCGCTGTTTTTGCCTTTAATTCTTCGTCTGAAAGCTGACTTATCTCCGGCTCAAGAGAATTTATATATTCAACAGTGGGCTGAATTTTTTTTATTTTTCTTGCGTTTGGATCTCCCAAAACTTTTAACAATAAATCTATCATTTTAATCCCCAATTTTTAATTTCTGGCTGTCATTGCGCGGGTTTTTATCGCCTGCCCGAAGCAATCCATAATATTTAGATTGCCGCGTCGGCACTTCGTGCCTCCTCGCAATGACAATCTTAACTAAATAGCAATTCATGTATTCTTTAAAATTTTACCATATACAAAATTTCTTACACATTACATTTCTAATCTTATTGGCTATCAAAACGGCTATATTGTTTCTGCTATCATGACTACATGAATTAGCTTTGCATACACTTAATTTAACTGTATGATTACTCTTTTTAAAAATTCGGGTTTAATAGGAATAAAATTGGAAAAATTATAAATTTTTGGAGTAAAATATGGATTTAACATCATTAATAGGTCCTATAGCCGGTATAACGCTTATTATGCTTGCATATGCCATGGAAGGCGGTACAATAGGGTCATTGATACAGATAACGGCTGCAATGATTGTATTTGGCGGAACTTTCGGGGCGGTTATTTTTAGTTTTTCTCAGGAACAACTTCTTTCTGCAATGAAAGCGACAAAAAGAGTATTTTTTATTCAGCATATAGAATTTAAAGAAATTATCGCGGAAATTGTGCGATATGCAACAAAAGCCAGAAAAGAAGGCGTTATTGTACTGGAAAAAGAAGCAAAAAATGCAAGCGACTCCCTCATAAAACTCGGACTGGAAGCAGTGAGCGATGGAGCTGACCCTTCTCTTGTCAGGGATTTAATGGAAACACAACTTGCCCAGATGGAAGCTTCATCTTTAAGTGATCAAAAAGTTTGGGAAGCAGCAGGAGCTTATTCACCTACATTTGGGATTATCGGCGCAGTAATGGGACTTATTCAGGTAATGAAAAACCTTTCTGATCCTTCTGCTCTCGGAGCAGGTATTGCGGTAGCCTTTGTTGCTACTATTTACGGTCTAATCGGAGCAAATCTAGTATTTATTCCCATAAATACTAAAATTAAAAACAAAGACCACCATTCGTTTCTTGCAAAACAAATGATGATTGAAGGAATTCTTTCAATTCAAGCAGGAGAAAGTCCTGCCCTGATTGAAAGAAAGCTTCAAGCATTTATTCTTGAAGAAGAAGCATCTCACGGCGGCAAAAAATCTTCTGAAGAAGTTATGGTTTAATAGAAAGCTGGAAATATAATGGCAAGAAAAAAACATGCTGAAGAACACGTAAATCTTGAAAGATGGCTCGTATCTTATGCTGATTTTATTACTTTGCTGTTTGCAACTTTTGTTGTGCTTTATGCTCTTTCCCAGATTGATCTTGCTAAATTCAAAGATTTAAAAATCTCTCTTGCAAAGGCTTTTTCATCTTCTCCGACTCTTCTTCAGGGTGATCCGGGAATGCTTAATAAAAGTAATCAGGTAATGGATTCAGGCGGGCAACAGGATAATCAGAATTTAATTCCTCCAATACTCGATGCGCCTTATGCAAAAAAGGAAGAATCTGATTTTAAAGATGCTCTGGATAGTCTGGATAGCAAAAAATTAAATGAAACTAAAGGAATTAAAGCGGAAGTAACCGAAAGAGGTCTTGTAATAAATTTAGTCGGAAATGTTATTTTTGAATCCGGCACTGCTACAATAAAAAAAGATTCTTACAAAACCCTTGCAGAAGTTGGAAAGATACTTAAAACAAAATTCCCCAATCATTTAGTAAGAGTTGAAGGACATACGGATAATTTACCGATGAGTTCGGCTGTTTATCCTTCAAATTGGGAATTATCATCCGCTAGAGCTTCTTCTATTGTTCGTCACATGATTGGCAACTTTGGTATTTCAAAAGACAGGTTCAGTGCTTTAGGTTATGCCGACAGCAGACCGATTGCCTCTAATAACACAGAATCAGGCAGAAAAGACAACCGACGCGTTGAAATTGTTATATTAAGGAATAATTTATTAAAAACAGAAACTTTATCTAAAGAATTCAAGAAAGATTTAAAAAAAGAAATAGATAAATTCAAAGATGTTGCAAAACCGGAGAAAAAAGACTCTTCAACAACAAGTGACGCCGTTAAAAACCTGTTAAAAGAAGGCAAAACAAAAGGCAATGTTATAATATTTGACAATTCTAACGATGCATATAAAAAAGATGCTGAAAAACTTTTAAAAGAACTTAAAGAAAAAGAAATACAAGCCGAAGAAGACTCAAAAATAAGAAAACAACAGTTTGCCAGCGGCGTAAGAAAACAGTTTTAATTTTGATTTGCAATCAATGTCATTCCGAACTTGTTTCGGAATCTTAGACCCTGAAACAAGTTCAGGGTGACAAAAAACTATATGGTATCAGAAAGATTTACCTGCACTTTGCCTACATCATAGCTTGTTAATTCTACGATTATATTGTTTATTCCTTCTTGCAGCTTTAATCCGCTTTTCATAACACATGTAATTTCTTCATTAAATTTAACAAGCAAAGGATTTTCTGAAGAAATTTGCTCGGCTATCGTTTCTGCTCCTGATTTTATAATCTGAATAACAGAAGAATTATAAAGAGTGTCATTAATTTTTACAAAATTAATTCCTGTTATAAGTCCCGGCGCTAAAATATTTTTTAAATCAAAGGCAATTCCTTCTTCTATATGCCGCAAACTGCCTTTTTTGTAGATTTTTTTAAGTAAAAAACTTGGAAGAATAGTCAAATTAAACCTCTTGTATTTTTTCAAAACTATCAAACCAGCTATTCAACAGAAACCAGACTAAAAGTTTTAATATTTCCTATTTTTATTTTAACACACAATGGTTTTGATTTATAGTCTTTTAAATCCTTACTATCATCTTCTCTATCCCATATTATTAATGAAAGCTTATTATGAGGTTGTAAAAATTCTTCAGGCAAGTAAAATTTTGTTTGCGGACCTTTTGATTTCCAAAATCTTCCAATCAAATTACCGTTCAAATAAATATCGGCTTTATTGAACGAGTTACAGCCCTGCACCGCCGCTGCATTCGCATCGCCGTTTCGAGCTTTCACTCCCGCTTCGCAATTAAACTCCGCTTCTGATAAATCAAGAAACAGGGGATTATATTTATTATTATTTTCAACGAGTCTAAATTTTGCACCCAACCAGATTAAATAAGAATTTTCCGAGGAATTTTCAAGGTCTTCTTCAGGAGCAAAATCCCATTCTTCAATCTGCGGAGTCAATTCGCCTCTTATTCTCCATTCAATTTCCTGACAGGGAATAGTTTTAAATGAGATTATTCCTCTCGGCATAATAAGTTCATTCTGAAACCCTTTATCAAATCCCAAATTCTGCACGAGAATCGTTAGTTCGTTAGTTCCTGTTTTGTTTACATGTTTTTTGTCGACATTAAAAGTTATGGTTTCTGAAAGTTCATGCCCATGCTCAAAAGAATGTGAATTGTGCGAATATATCTGTTTTCCGTTTAAATAAACCGCATAACAATGCTTTGCGTTTATTTCAATCTGCTCAGGAACGTGTTTTAAAGAGGTTTTATACCAGATATAGTCATCATAAACTTTATTTGAAATACAATCTGATTTTTCAGGCTCTGTTAATAAATTCCAACCTGAATAATCATAATTTAAGTCTATTTCGGGCGAGCATCTAAAGCTTTTCCAGTTTGTTAACTCAGGCAAAGCTTCTTGCTGAGAAACTTTTACTTCTTTCACTTCCCAAATTGCATCTTTTTCTAAGTTTAAGATTTTAATTTCTCCATCCTGACCAAAAGCGGCTTTTTCAAAATTATTTGTTAAAAAATCAGCCCCGATAAGAACTTTATTATCAAAAACCCATGTTTTATCAGCAGTTTCAGGGCTTATAAAAATAAATTCGGTTGTTTTATCCTGTTTAGCAAATTTAAAAGAATCTAAATCTTTTAAAGCCTTCGATGTCATCCTGAGTGAAACGAAGGATCTGTCCAATTGTTTATTTTCACTATTTAACAGATTCTTCGGGCTAAAGCCCTCAGAATGACAATTTCGACTACAAGAAAAATCACCATAGTCGGAAACAAAAATCTCCGAATTTTCATCAATAATAAAGAAAATTATTTCATGATTATCTTTATTGACTCTGCCGAAAATTTCAAAAGAAGAAAAATTTATTCGGCATGCATTTAAATCCAAATCGACAGGCATGATTTTCATGTCAAAAGGTTTAATATTTATATCATAGCTATCTAAAACCTTTAATTTTTGCGTATCTTTGTTCAAGTTCCTGATAAAAAGCCATTTACAGTTATTTAAATTGTCCTGTCTGAGCCTTGCAAAAATATTTTCTCTCTTCTCTCCAATTATTTCTGCGCCTTCACTTATTAAATTCGTTGAAGCAAAGTTAAATGAGTTTAAAAGATAATTTATTTCTTTTGCTTTGTAATAATTTTCTCTGGGGATGCCTGATTCAGAAATTGGAGCGGCAAAATCATAGGAAGTATAAACTTCAGAACTTGCAAGTTTTCCCCATGACGTTCCTCCACAGCCCATATAATGGTTAAACATTGTTATTCCCTGCGAAAGAGCTGTTTTTGTGACAATATTTATATGTTCTTTCTTGAATTGCGACCATATTTTTTCATATCCGATGCCGCCCCATTTATCAAACCATCCCGCTTGAAGTTCCGCTATAAAAAGAGGGGCATCCTCGCAACATTCTCCGAGATTACTTTCTGCATTATCCAAAACCCCGAAAGAATCAGGGAAATCTTTCCAATCATAATCCAAATTGATTGTCGGATATGTATCGAAAGCATAAATATTAACAATATCAGAATATAAGCCTACAGAAAGAGCATCATTATGGGATATCGGAGCTTTTACACCTAAAGAACGTGCCATATCATAAAGCTCCTGCAAATAATCAGGCTCCGCTTCATTTGTAAAGTACTCATTTTCTATCTGGAATGTAATTATATTATGATATTCGTTTATTATCGGGATAATTCTGGAATACCATTCTCTTAAAGCCTTCATATAAGGCTCTGAATAAACAAAATCCCCGTCTTTTTTATTTCTGATAAAAATTTCAGGAATATTTAAAAGCCACTCGGGAAGCCCTCCCAAAGAAACCTCGGCATTTATAAACGGACCGGGTCTTGCAATAACAAATAAATCTAATTCCGCTGTTAAGTCCAACAGCGCTCTTATATCTTTTATTCCCGTAAAATCGTAAACGCCTTGCTTGTGTGAATGATAACCCCAGCAAAAATAAAGATCTACGGTATTATATCCGCAAGCTTTAATTTTACTAAGTCTATCCCTCCAGGTTTCCACTCCCGGACACCTGAAATAATGAAAAGAGGCACTGTTTATTACGGTTCTTTTATTATCAATAATTAATGAATGTTTATCGTAATCTATCATCATAATAGATTTATTTTTGAGTATATTTCCTCTTTAGTCAATCCCCTTAATTTTTATATATTTTTTCTAAGCCTAAAAAAAAACCCTGAGTAATCTCAGGGCCTAATCTTGCTAGAAGGGAAGGTTAGGAAGTAAGTTCAGGAAGCTATATCGTATATATATATAAAGTATTTCGTTCATGCAAAATTGCGTATCATGAAAAATTTTGTAATAGTTCGTAACATGATTTTCATGAGTTTCACTGGTTTTCAGCAAACTTAGATATTTTTAGTGTTTATCAACTTTACAATTTAAGCCAACAAAAGTTTTTTTATTTTAAGCCGATAATTATATTGAAAATTTATTTAGTGTTTTAAACAAAAGAAGTTTAAAGAATGAAAATCTTTATAATAGCCTTAATCATTTCCTTAAGTCTAATAAATTCTGCTTTTGCTTACAAAAATTATGAATGGGGCAAAGTTGAATTTAAAAAAGGCAATTATGCAAAAGCTAATGAATTATTTAAAAATGAACTTGCGGAAAATCCTGAAAATTTAAAATGCAGATATATTTATGCACAGAGCTTTGTAGGCATAAATAATCTTGCAAAAGCTCAAAAAGAGTACGAAAAAGTAATAGAACAATCCCCAAATAGTGAACTGGCAAAACTTTCTTCAATTGCAATCTCAAAAATTCACGGATATTATTCAGGAGAATCACAAGAACCTCCAATAACTCTTGGAAGTCCAATTGGTGATAATTATATACAAGTTGCAGCACATAATGGCAAAATTACCCGCTGGAATATATCCAAAATGCCGTTAAAAATTTATATAGAACCTTCCGAATATTATACGGCAGTAGTAGCAGCAATGGATTCCTGGGTAAAAATATCGGAGCCTAAAACAATAAGTTATACTCTAACAAACAATTATAAAAATGCTAATATAATTGTTACTTTTGTTGCTTCCCTAGACCCTGGTAAAGCTGGTCTTTCAACAACCCATACAATAGGTTATTTCCTAAAACCAAATTTTATTAAATTAAAAACAACCAATGCAGCTAATAGTCCATATTCTCAAGAGAAATTATTTAATCTTGCCCAGCATGAACTTGGTCATGCTTTGGGAATATTGGGACACAGCCCTAAAGAGGCTGATATCATGTACTTTCAGCTGTCAAATTATATAAAAAATTTATCTCAAAGAGATATCAATACTTTAAAGCTTCTTTATAGACTCGATCCTGATTTATCTAATTTTGCTAACGGAGAAACACCTATGGTTAACTCTGTTAAAAACGATGTATTTATTGGTAATAAAGATGGAAGACTAGATAAAAAAATACAAAAAGCTGTGGATTATGTAAAAAAAGACCCTAAAAATGCCTTAAACTGGACAAAGCTCGGGAATCTTTACTATTATTCCAGACAATATCAGAACGCTATTACATGTTATCAAAAAGCGCTTGAAATTAACTCTTCTTTTGATGCTGCTATAAGCGGTCTTGCTTTTGTATATGAAAAAACAGGCGATTTTAATAAGGCTGTAACGCAATTTACAAAGCTTGTAAAACAGAAACCTGATGACTTAAATTATGCTCACAACTTTGCCCTATATTTAATATATTATAAAAAATCCAATGAAGCTTTAAGAATTCTTAATAATCTTATAAAAGTTAATCCTGATGCTAAAAATGACAGAAATATTAAAAATTTAATGAACTATCTTAAAAACCCGGGATAACTTTAATTTTTTTATTTGAAACCTTTTTTATTTCTCTTTCGGCATTTTTAAGAGAAAATTTGGCAAGAGGTTTTCTATTCCTATTGTCATAAAATACAAGCCAGTGTCTTTTCTTTGGATTGTCCACAGAAAAAGATAATCTGCCTCTCATTACAGAGCCGGGAGTGATTTTTCTAAACCACATACTTGTATCACCAAAAGGGGAAGAATAATAAACTGTTTTATAATCGCTTAAAAGAGCCATATCAAAAGTACTGAAAGTTTTATCAGTGTTATTTCTTATATCCAAAGTTAAAGTAATTGTGTTTAACTCATCAAACGGGTCTTTTTCAAGGGAATACCCTATGATTTTTACATCAAGCCCGTCAAGAATAAGCTCTTCATCTCTCAAAGCTTTTTCTGACATAACAGGAAGAGCAATACTTTCATTTACATTCACTTTAATTTCGTCGCCCGGCTGAATTAAGACATCATGCCCTTTTCTGACAAGAGAAGCCGTCATTCCGATAAGAGCACCTATTCCTGCTCCCCCTGCAACGGTATAACCATGACTTGCAACCGCTGCGCCTAATCCGAGGATTTTAAAAGCCAATATCCCGCCTATAACTCCTCCCGCAACAGTATAAGCTGTATCTTCAAGAACAACTTTTGCCGCAGAAACCGCCGCGTTTCTTTTTGTAGTCATTCCTGCTTCAATAGGAATTTTTCTGTTGTCCGGAGTTATTAAATAATCGAATTTTATTGACATATAAGCATCTCGACCAAGACGTTTCTTGTCCTTAAGCTCTGTAACCGTCCCATGGGCAACAGTGCCGGAAGGAATAACTATTCCGCTCTGAGTTGAGAAATCGTCCGTAATTTCCGCGAAAAACTCGTCGCCTTTAAGATGAAAACCGCTGCTTATAACGCTGGAAACCGTCATTTTAAGCTTAGCGCCTTTTTGAACAGCTTCTATTTGCCCCGTAAACAAATCTTTGTTTTCTTCAAGTTCGCTATAATCAACGCCGCCCTGAATCGCGTTTCCCGAACTTTGCATTCCTGTCGGAATTTGTTGTTCTTGACTAAAACAAGGCATGCTTTGACTTAAAAGAAAAACCGCCACTAAAAAAGTTGAGAAAAGCCTCTTTATCTCTATATTTTTACTCATTTGCCACTCGAGTTTTTTATTTTTGTAATAGTTTCATCATACATTACTTTCCAAAAAACGTCATTGATTATTAGTACTATTTATAAGTAAAACGCCTTAATCTTTAGCTCTCTAAATCTTTTTGTATTCTTATCTTCTTAAAATATTCCTGCATATTTGAAGAAACAGTTATGTTTTGCAGGGATAAATTGTATTTATTAATATCCGCAAGTGTATCCTGCTCATAATGCAAAACTTTTTCCTGCTGAAGCTTTGGCATTTTTTGTTGGAGTGGTTCTTTATTCGGTTTTTTATCCGGATTTTCCAGAAAATAAATCAAATGATCAAGAGTATGAGCGGAATTAAGATTATAATGCGCCAGAATTTCCTTTTGTGTTACACCGACAGGGAAATTATAAAGCCATTTTAAAGTGAGTATATCTCTTTTTGAAACAGAAGTAACTCCGTATTGATGCGGCACATACATTATATCTTCAGGATAAGGACTGTGATTAACCCCTAAAGCATGCCCTATTTCATGAATAATAGTATGCCTGACTTCGTTTTTGTCTTCATATTGCCGGTGAATAAGACCATCAGAAAGCCCTATCTCTATTTCAGCGGAAAAAAGTCTGCCTTCATTATCAAAATTAAATAAACAATGTCCTAATGAACTTCTGTCCACACGTTTCCATTCAATATTTATCTGGGAAGCATAAAGATTATCAACAAACTCAAAAGATAATTTCCCGCCTGAAGCTTTTTTCCAGATATCAAAAGCTTCTTTTATCATTGCATAATAGAAATATTCATTCCCTTTTTCTTTATACCACCGAAAAGGCGCGACATAAATTTTAAGAGGCATGCATTTGTCAGACCATCTCAATAATTTGTCGTTTTTAAGACAATATGTCAAATAAGACAAGAAACCCATTTGTTATTTTCTATTGATAAATTATTTATTTATTATAAATCATGTTTTCTGAAAATATAACATTTTAATATTTTTTGTCTTTGATTTAAGATATAAAGTGAGGTTTGGAATGTGATAGAGGTTTTGAATAAATAATGAAATTAGCAGTTTTAGGCGCGGGTAGTTGGGGTTTATGTCTTACAAAACTTTTAAATGACAATTTTGAAGAGATTTGTCTCTGGTCAAGAGAAGAAGATCTTACAGAAGAGCTTATTACTACCAAATCAACAAGGTTTCCTTTTGAAATAAAGCTTGATGATAAAGTTCAAATAACTTCTAATCTTGAAGAAGCAATAAAAGACGCAAAAATTATATTGTTTGTTGTCGCTACGTCAGGGATAAGACCTGTTTGCCAAAAACTTAAAGAAGCAGGAATTACACGGGATCAGATAGTTGTAAATGCCTCCAAGGGGCTTGAATTACCCGGTCTTTACAGGATGAGCGAAGTTATTTTACAGGAATTGCCTGAAAATAAAGTTGTCGTTCTTTCAGGTCCTACTCTCGCAAGAGAAGTGCTTAAAGATCTTCCAACTGCGGCTTCAGTTGCATGTACGGATATGGAAACAGCTAATTTTGTACAGGAAAAGCTTACCGTCTCTGATAAATTTAGGCTTTATAGCAATAATGATGTAATTGGTGTTGAACTTGGCGGAAGTTTGAAAAACGTTATAGCTATTTCATCAGGATTTATTGAAGCAATGGGGCTTGGAGATAATGCCAGAGGAGCTCTTTTAACGAGAGGTCTTTCTGAAATGGTAAGAATTAGTGTTGCTTTAGGCGCAAATCCAAGCACTTTATACGGACTTTCCGGAGTAGGGGATTTGATTGCAACTTGCAGCAGTCCTTTAAGCAGAAATTATCGGGTAGGATATCTTTTAGGTCAGGGTAAAAAGCTTGATGATATTCTTAAAGAAGTCGGTACGGTCGCGGAAGGCGTTAAAACTTCAAAAGCTGTAGTAGAACTTTCTAAAAAACTGAACATAGAAACTCCTGTTTCAGAGGCAATTTATGAAGCTGTTTATACTGACATTAAGCCTGAAGAAGTCGTTAATAAGCTTATGACAAGAAAATTAAAACCTGAAGATACCTATAAACTGAGTTAATATTGACGAATATTTTGTTCAGATTTTTAAAAAAATAAAAAGGCGAGCGAGGCAGCGAAGCTGCCGGAAAGCGAGCCAAAAAAATTACTCTTAAAAATAAAAATATTAAAATTAGTAAAGTTTTTGTTAAGAACCTGAATTTTAAGAATATTTCAAGTTTTTATATAATTAGAAAAGAATTTTCTTTTCATTTTTATTTTTTGAAAAAATCAGTATAATAGAAATTAATAAAAAACAAGAAACAGGTTACAAATGGAAGAAACAGGAAAAAATAAAGAAATTGGCAAATTAATAACAGCTGATTTTAAGCCTGAACAAAAAAGTCAGGCTAAACAACCTGTGAATATTTCTTCCAATCAGTCAAATCCTATTTTAAACAGATTGTTTAAACTTACTCATACTGAGTTAGCCAAAAATAACGATAATTATAAATCGTTTTCTAAGTTTAAACCTGAAGATTTAAGATAATAAAATTTTTTATAAGTTTTTAAAAGCGGTAATAATTATTGCCGTTTTTTTACTGTTCACCTTATTTTATTATTTAGGTATAATTAAAATTAGAGTTAGAAATAAGGGAGCTAAAATATTGGGTGATATACAACCTTTTTTAAATTATCTTGAAATCGGAGAACTTTATCAAAAAGTAGGCGATTTTGAAAGAGCTAAAGAAGCTTATGAAAAAGTTATTGAGTGTCCTGAGCTGGCATCTTTTGCATGGGTAAATATTGCTAAAATCGAAGCGGCGAGAAATCACTTAAAAACAGCAAAAGAATATTATTTAAGGGCTGTAGAAACAGATTCTGAAAGTTATGAAATTCTTTATAATTATGCAAATTTTCTTCTTGATATTCAGGATTATGAAGAAGCTATTGAAAGCTATGACAAAGCGTTAGAAAAAGAACCCAGCCTTGCGCTTGCTAATTACAATAAAGGCGTAGCTTACAGCAGAATGGAAAAATTTGAACAAGCTATTGAAAGTTATAATAAATCTCTTAAAATGAACCCTGATGACTATTTTTGTCTTTTTGATCTGGGGATTCTTTATTATGAAATTGGTAACATAAAAGAAGCTGTTAAGCATTTCCAGAAAGCAATTGAGTTAAATCCAAAAGAAGGCAAAGCTTATGAATATATGGCGGAATGTTTTAAAAAGACAAGCCAGTTCGATATTGCGTTAACGCTTTATAAAAGAGCTTTTGATCTGAATTCGGATGATATTATTCTTCAATATAAAATGGGAGATTTATATCTTATTTTAGGGCAGGCTGAAGAAGCTATGAAATACTTTAATAATGCGCTTGAAAGCAATTCTGTAGACGTTCTTTTGATTTATAAGAGGGCATGCACTTATGCGGACATGGGTGATAAAAATAAATCGCTGAAAGAATTAAGTATTGCAATTCAGTTTAACCCTATAATTAAAGACATGGCTTTAATTGATAAATGTTTTACTCCTTATCATGAAGATGAAGAGTTTCAACAGGTCATTAATTCCAGAAGAAGACCCCTGTAAATACTTTATCTGCAAAATAAAAGGCGAGCGAGTCAGCGAAGCGGACGGAAAGCGGATAAACGGCATTCCGTGTAAGCTAAAAATTATTTTATAATTTGTTTTAAAGCAAGGGATTCTATATTTTCCAGCTCAAGCAACTTTCTATGGACTGTATTAACAGGATTTTTATCAACCACATTGATTATATAAGTTAACTTAACCTGATTTTTTTTGCTTAAGATTCTGTCAGCATCAACTTCTTCAATGTTTTTAAATTCTTTGAAAAACCAGTCCTGAATTTCTGACATGTTTTCCTTTGAACATACAACAGAAGCCCTTATTGTAGCCCCTTTATTTATATGCTGCGCAAGAAAACCGCTTTCAAATTTTCTGATTACAACAAGGACAACAAAAGTGAGTAATGTTGTGATTATTGCCAGATCATAAGAACCGACTCCGACAGCCATGCCTATACTTGCTGTAATCCAGATAGTAGCGGCGGTTGTTAATCCATAAACATTAACCCCGTAATGAAGAACTGCCCCCCCGCCTATAAAACCTATACCTGTAAGTATTTGCGCGGCTATACGAGCGGGATCATTTTGTATTATAACTCCATTGTGCATGGTTTCTGTTGTAAAGCCATGCAGTGAAAGGATTGTAAAAACTGTAGAACCCAGGCAAATAAGTATGTGCGTTCTTAATCCGGCAGTTTTGTTTGTCATTTCTCTTTCAAGTCCTATAACAAGACCCAGAATAAGAGAAACACTTATTCTAATTAAAATTTCCGGATTTTGATAATGTATAAAATTTAAAAAAGCTGTTTTCATTGAATAAATATAGCATGTTTTTTATATAAATAAATTATTGTAAATTATTGTAAAAAAAAAGGAAAAAAATTAGCATCTTTTTTTGTTTTCAACTGTTTATATACATGCAGCTATATCTTTAGAGGGTTTAAATGGGAAGTAATATTAACAGTTTTGAAGTGTTTAAGAAATTTACTTCAGTAAACACAAACATATCCGTAAATGAGGTTAGCAATCAAAAGAATGCTCCTCTTGCGGATACATCTGTTTGTAATTCTGATACAGCTGCAAAAAAATCAGATTTTACTCCTGCGGTGCAAGACGTTTCTTATGTCAAAACAATAAGCGATAAAACAGGCGAAAAGAAGCTTAAATCAAAAATGCTGCCAAATGATTCTTTGACAAAATTAAAGGTTGAACTTAAAAAAGCTGCAAAACTTCCCGAATATGCTTACAGAGGGTTAAAAGGCGATCCGAACGCAAACTTTTATGAGTATTTAAGTCTTGGAAATATTCCTTATTTTATAGGCGGCCCTTTATTGGCTGCTGTTTTTGCATTTGGAGCAACAAGATTTGGTACACAGGAAAAAGTTTCTGCTGTTATAAGAGCTAAACAAATTGCCGTAGGCGTAGGCTTGTATTATTTAGGCGCGGAACTCGCCAAAAAAGTCATTGATATTCCTGTGAAATTCTTTAGAGGCGTGGATTTAAATCATCCTTACGAAAACGTGGTTGATTGCAGAGCTACTTCCACGACAGGCTATTCTCCCAAGAAAATTGAATACCACAAAGTCCCTGAAAGCGTTGATTTTACCAGATTTGACTTGATGTCGGGCGATGAAACCAAGGAAAACGGACAAGCTGTAAATGAACAATTTGACAAATTGGCTAAAAAATTTGGAATTGATAAAAACGTTCAGGATACTGATGCAACATTAAAAGGTTCTATTAAAAAGCTTATTATCTCTTCAACAGCGTTCAAATATGCCTTAACAGCTCCTTTTGTGGCACTTGGTGTAGCGATTGCCGCACAGGATGCTTGGGGTAACATAGGAGGAAAAGCATTTAGTGAAAATATTAAAAATATTTTTAGTACTAAATCACTTTTGAATTTAAAACAAAGAGCAACCATAGCAGGAGAAATCATAAAAGGAAACCTTATAACTCCGATGAAAGAAAGTTTTAAAGCACTTTGGAAAAACAATAAAATCGGCAAGGCAATAATACTCACTTCAGCAATAGCCCCGATACTTGCAAACTTAAGAATCTTACAGCTTACATCGGAAAAACATAACAGATTCGTTGATATTTCAGAATATATTCCCGGACTAAAGAAAAAACAAAAAAGCTAATTAAATTATAAAGAGCGATAGAGTCAGTTAGAGAAGACAAACAAGGAAAGTAAATGGCAAATCCTTACATCCAAAACTTCATAAACTCAAGACAACAGGAAAATGTAATTTCTGTCGCTCAAAATGCTGCATTGAAAGATGGAAAAAAGGAAGGTATTTCAAATACTAATGTTAAACCTGACAGCCCTAAAGGTTATATTGTAAAAGAAAACGCACTTCAATCTGCGGCCAGTAGTGTTACAGGTCTTGCAAAAACAGGCGTTTATTTTGTAAATGCCGTTAATGGCAAAGGAACTGATTATACAGTCGGAAGAATTAACGATGGCGCAAGATTCCTCGGAAGTTTGGGCATAGCTGCAGCCCTTGCTTCAACGGCTAAAAATCCAAAAGCTAAAATGATGGAATTTGTCGGTTTTGCAACATGGTTTGCTTCCATGTCCTTATGGCCTAAATTTCTTGGTACTGCAATAAAAGCTACCAAAGGTGTAGACATAAATCAGCAATATGTTGATTCTTATGGAAGAAGAAAAGGATTTTTTGAAGATGCCCAGTACATTACATGGGATTTATACAAGGATAAAGACCTCTATAAAATGGGCGACAAACTCGGAGTTCCTCAAAACATAGAAAACAGAAAAGATGCTATTAAAGAAAAAGCTAAACAGGTTGCTACTCAAGGTAATACTTTAATGATGCTTACCGCAGGCTTTGCAACTCCTATTGCTACAGCGCTTATTTGTAATACTCTTGAAAACCCTGTTAGTAAAGCAATAGAAAGATATCAATTAAACAAAGCAGAAAAAGGGCTTGCCAAACTTTCCGAAACAGAATTGATGTCCGGTAGTGAAAAAGGCTTGGAACAATTAAGTAAAATCCTTGGAACAGGCAAAACTTCTCAACTTGATGTTAAAGGTGCAAAACAGGTCAGGGATTTATTTAAACAATTTGACGGAACTGGTCTTGGTGACGGCATATCCAGAGAACTTAAAGAACTGGTTGGAGCATCAAAACTTGCAGTTAAAGCTGATAAAGCTGTAACAAAAGCTTTGCATGGTGCGATTTCTCTTAGCGATGACGCACTAAAAGCTATAGTTGGCGGATCACCGGAACATTTTAAAGCTGTAAAAAAAGCTATACAATCTATAGATCAAAAACAATTTAACAGATTGTTAGAAACAGCCGGAGAATTAAACAGAGAAGGCGGAATAGGCTTAAAACAGCTTGTCAGAGAATCATTGGCTGAAAAACTCCTTTCTGTAGAAGGATTACAAAGAGAAACAAGAAATAAAGTTTACGAAAAAGTTCAAAAACAACTACACAGAGAATTCAAAAAACACTCTAAAATTGAAGTTGCAGGCGAAAAATTACAAAATCTATTCAAAGCTGTTCATGATTTTGTAGCAAGAAAAAATCTTGTTGATAATTACGCAAAAGCCACAATTGCAAACGTAGCTGATTCTCAAACCGCTAATCATTGGGAAAATGCTCCGAGACAAATTCTTAAAACTCTTGGAATGGATGAAAAGACAATAAAATTAATCGCAAGCGATCCTATTAAAGCGCCTGAATACATTGAACAGCATCTTAGAGAGCTTGCAAAACCCGGAAATGAAGAAAAATTAAACATAGCTGCAGAAAAAACGGCAAAAATTGCAAAAGAAGTTATAGGCAGGGAAAGAAAAGCCGCCGCTAAATTAATAAGATCTTGGAGAAAAATAAAACGTGTTACCGGAAAATTTACTACAGGTTCTCCTGCTCTTGAGGCTGCCGGAAAAGACGCNNTCTTTCTATAAGACTTTGCTTGTTCTTGAAAAAATTAAAAATCCTGAAACTTCTAAAAAAGTTGTAAAAGAATTAATTAGCGGATTTGGAATTGATTTCTGGTCAAATAAAGGCGAACATCGCGGAATAAAAGATGCAAAAGGTTTCGGACAATTTATTGATGAAGCTTTTGCTCCAATTAAAAATATATTAGGCGCGGATAATGGCTTAAAGACTAAAATTAGTAAATATCATCAGGATATTAAAACTCCTTTAAGTCAAATTGACGGAGCTACCAGAAATTTCATCGGTAATGCAACCACAAACAGAAGTGATTGGGCTGTAAGAGTCGGAAAATCTTTTGAAAGTTTGATAAGAGATGCCGCTACAGCACAGGGAATCAAAAATACATGGCTTAAAAGAGTATTATTCGTGGCAGTGCCTGTTGTAGCCGTAAGTTTACTGGCAATTTCACAATTCGGAAAGAAAAATAAATACAATACTGATGTATACGTAGAAAAAGGAAGCAATTAATGGGCGTAAACAACATACATAACCAATATGCTGTTCCATCTGCCGGTATTTCAACACCGCAGCAGAAGCAGTTTGTTATGTCTTTTGTTAATTCTTACGCGCAACAACCGATAAGATCTGTTTATGAGCCTGTTAATTATCAATATGTTCCTATGATGAAACAGCAAGTTGTTTGCCAAAGAACCCTACTTGAAAAACTTATTGAGGCAAATGCTCCAAATACTGTAACTTCTGTTAAACTCGTTCACGCATTACAGACAGAGGGACAGGTTGAATGGAAAAATGATTTAAGACAAACCTTTAAAGACAATAAAGCTGTTATATATGCTATGATTCCAAGAACTTTCAATGCTAAAGATAAAAATGGCGACGGTTTAATTGATCTGGATAAAGGCGAAGAAACCGGCAACTTCCTTAATGACATTGAAAGACTCGATGAATTAAAAAAATACGGCATAAATACAATTCACATGCTCCCTATTCATCCCCCGGGGAAAAAACAGGCATTAGGAACAGCGGGTTCGGTTTATGCGCCTGAAGATATGTTGACAATAGATCCGATTCTTCGCGATAAAAATGACCCGAGAGATGTAAAAGAACAGGCGAAAGAATTCATCAGAGAGTGTCACAAACGCGGAATCAGCGTAATGATTGACCTTCCAAGCTGTATGTCTGTTGATATGTATGAAAAAAGACCGGAATTGGCTGCAATTGACTCAAAAGGATTCCCCAAAGTTCCTCAGGGCTGGCAGGATATCAGAATGATGGAACCATGGGCTGATGAAGATCATAGAATTCTAAACAAGGCACTTGTTGAAGAGCATAAAAAATGGATTGACCTTATTCAAGAAATAGGCGCTGA
>DNRP01000125.1:0-6573 GCA_003499955.1 Cyanobacteria bacterium UBA9971 | reverse complement strand
ATTTTCCCTCATATGGAAAAAGCAAAAGATTTTCATGCTTACATGAAAGAAAACCTTGAAATGTCTAAAGAATTTGAACCCGGTAAATCATTAATAGGTTCATTTGCAACACACGATGATAATAGCCCGATGTCAAACGGTGGAGTTCCTTACTGCAATATGACAACTGGAGTTCAAATGACTCTTCCTATGACTAATCCTTATTATGTAACAGGATTTGAGTCAGGCGACAGATATATTTATCCTTATAAAAATACAATTGCTGAAAAATCAATGACCGACAATAATGTAAGACACGTAAATCCACAATGGGTAGACATATTTAATCTTTCAAGAAAACCTGCCGGAGAAAATCCTGAGATAGGCGATTACATGACAGCAATGTCAAAAATAAGAAATAATTACGCGGACGTAATTACAAAAGGCTCTTATATTCCTCTAGAAGTTGAAAACAACAAAGACGACAAAATTATTGCTTATGCAAGATATTACAACGGCAAAACACTTCTTGCGGTCGCAAATAAAGACGTGAACTCAAAACAGATAGGAAAAATTAAGATTCCCGGATTGAAACCAATGGAAGATCTTAAAGATTTATGTCCTTCCTATGGAATTCTCAGTGGATATTCGGCAAGAAAAAATGCGGTCGAAGTCAATTTAGGTCCAGCAAGATTCCACCTGTTTGAAATTAATACACCTAACATTGAAAAAGACGCAAAAGAAGTTTATAAACAAAATATTTGATAACGATTAAAATATCGTTTTTATAAAAATGTAATCCTGAGCAAAGCGACGGATCTATCCGGTAGTGTATTGTCACTGCGAGGAGCGGATTGCGAGCTGAGGCTGAAGGTCGGGCTTTGCCCGACCGTAATGCCGTTACACGCCAGTAACCAAGTAAGCCCGAAGGGTTGATGTGGCAATCTATTTACATGAAAATAAGATTGCTTCGTCGCTGCGTTCCTCGCAATGACATCTGCCCGAGTTCTTGTTAATAATTGTAAATTTTTTCTCAAAAATACCCTTAAAAAGTTCATTTTTCCAACTTTTCCGACTTTATAAACATGTAGCGGATTATATTGTTTATAAAAGGGAAAAGGTTAGAATGTTGAAAGTTCAAGATAGTTTTAATGAAAAGAACTTAAACAATAACAATATTAATAAAACTAAATCAAATGTAAGCTTTACCGGTCATAAAGTTATTCAGGATGATAACGGTGAAAATCTTTACAGGTTTTATTTGCCTGCCGTAAAAAAAGGTGATAAAGCTTCCGTGCAGATCGTTAAGCTTATAAAAGACGATAACGGAAATTATCAGGTTTTAGGAAATAAAAACAAGACAGATGTCAAAGAATTTGATTTTGAACCGGGAAAAAATTATATAGATCGTCACTTTGAATTGCATGGATTAACCGATAATCCTAAAGAACTTGCAAATATAGCATTAGGTTATAAATTTAAAATAAATGGAAAAGATTATCTTGATTCAACACTTTTAACTTCTGATAGGCAGTGGAATATCGCTACACCTCCAAGCAGACCTATCCTTGAAGAAGCAAGATCAATGTATCATATTATGCCTGATTTAATGATTTCCAGGAAAACAGAGAAAGAAAATCCGGCAATCTATGATGAAAGAAGAACTCATTTTAACAAATTAGGCGGAAATATTGACGGTATAATCGAAAAAGTCGATTATATGAATGATTTTGGTATAAAAAGGATTTTAAGTACGCCTATTTTTGGTCAGGACAATCTTTCCAGTCATGGTTACTGGACAACAAACCCGTACCAGATAACTGACGGGCTTGGTGATATTTCTAAATTCAAAAAATTAAACACAGAATTATATAAACGTGGCATGGGTTGGATAGCTGATGGCGCTTTTGTTAATGAAGGACTTGAAGGTGTTCATACAGAACATATAAGTAAATGGGGTACACAATCACCATATATTGACTGGCTTAATACTTTTAGCTTCCCCGATAAACCGTTTAAATTCGGTATTCTTTCCAAAAAAGAAGACGTTAAAAATGAAAACCTTGGAATCAGACTTGTAAACGCTGAATATAAGGTTTTATTGAACGATAATTACAGTGAAACAGTAGAAAAAAATACTAATTATGACAGCAAAAAACCGACTTACGTTCAGGTCTATGATAAAAGGCTTGCTTCTAAAGAGCAGGTCAATAATGATGAAGTTATAAGAAATTATGACAATAAAAATTCTAAAGACCATAACGAAGTAAACGACTATATGGATTCAATAGTCCCTTATAGATTTGAAATTAACCCTAAAGAAGTGGGACAAAAGCTTAAAAATTGGGAAGAAGCGAAAAAAGAAACAGAAGAGCAGCTTCCGCTACGTAATTTTCTTACCGAATGGACAAATTTTGCTGCTGCACCATCTGACAGCGATGGTGGAACTACTTTATGGGTAGGAAATAAAGACATTTCCAAACTCCGTTTTATGCTTACAGAGCAGGAGAAAAAAGAAATAAAATTTAATTATGGCAAAGATGCTGGAACAAAAATTCAAAAAGTAGAACAATCCATAAATCAGGTTCAGGATAATATTGTTCAGGTAGGCGAATTCTGGACAAATGAAGTTGCAAAAACACTTCATTCGCATACCGCGAAAGAACTTTCCGGTGTAACTGATGCAAAAAGTTATTTAAATAAAATAAGATTTAAAGTTGCAGCTGGAACCCTTCCTGGTGCTGCGCTTAAAATAAATGAAACCCAAATTAAGAATTTACTCGATGGAAATTACAGCTTAAAAACCGCTCCTGCTCCTCAAAATGTCACAGACGGGCTTATGTCTTATCCGCTTGATGCTGTAGAATTTAATTCCGGCATGAGTGGAATTCTTGGAAGCCCATTTCTCAAAAAACTTGCCTCTTCTGAAGATCAGATAGGCAAATCACGCTATGAAATTTTTGCAAAAGAAAGAGCAAAATCAGAAGATAAAAAATATTCAGGTATTGTTCCTGAAGAGTTTAGGTCTGTTTATCAAAAAATGGACAATGTAATTGCCGATCAAATGACAAGAACGGCTGTAGAAATNNAATTATACAGCCTTATCTCTAATGACGTAGCGAAATTTATCGTTACTCAGGGGCTTTTGACGGAAGCCGGCAAGCATTCTCCCGAATTATTCAAAGACGAAAAATTAAGCCCGAATTACGAAAATAAAGAGGCTCTTGAGTATAACAAAAAACTTCTCAAGAAAGTTTCACCGCAAAGTCTTGATATAAATGCCGCAAATCCTACGCAGGAAGCTGAAATTTTATTTTCCCGCCTTAAATCAGGCATAAGTATGATTGGCAATGAAGATAAGCAAAAATTTGCGAATCATTTAGCCGGACGTCTTGAAGGGCTTGACGGAAACACGGTAAAAGTTGCAAAATTGGTCGTCGATAAAGCGGAAGGCGGTCTTGAATGGCGTATTGACGCTGCAAAAGATGTCTGTCCCGTTGAAGAAATCCTTGAAGGCAAAGCTGATTTTGAATTAAACTGGGATAAAGGAATTAAATTCTGGGATAAATTTACTCAAGGCGTAAGAAAATACAATCCCAGAGCTTACGAAATTCTTGAAGTTACTGATGAAGGCGGACTTGTTCAGGCAAATCCTGTTGGAAAAAGAGAAAAATACACAGATATGCAGGAAGCAAGCATGAAGCTTATTCAAGGAGCTAATGCTACAACACCCACAAATTATAATTTCTTCTATAGTCTTCCACACAGATTATTTGGAAGTTTTACGGAAGAAGATAAGCATGATCATTGTGATATAAGTGAAGTTATAAAAAATACATTATGCGCCTGGGCAGAACCTGGTCAGCATTATAATACTTTAGGACATTTACATGCCGGAAGTTTAGATACAGCTAACTATGCTCATAACAGCATGGGAAATCATGACAAACCAAGAGCGGCTCATCTTTTTGGTCTTGATGCCGACACTTTCTTTAATGAAGGAAAAGGTAAAGCCATGGGTGATGCTTTGAAAGATTCATTTGACAAAGCTTATGTATCTAATTCAATTCCTGAATCCGTTCAAAAAGATATAAAACAAGCTGTTGATAATCTTTCAAACGGGAAATACCATGTGAAAAAGGATGGTCAGATTGTTGAAAAAGAAATGGACAGCGAGTTTTTCGGTGTAAGACCTTATGATGTCAACATTAAAGAGGTCATGAAAGAAGCAAAATTAATTTCACAAACAACTTCAGAATATATTGATACAAATTCTGATACAATGAAAAAATTAGAAAAAGATACCCTTAAAGAAATGTTAGCTCCCGCCCTTAAAAAATACAGGGCAGCTATGGGGTTTTTGGTTGCAGTGAACGGTAATCCTACAGTATATGCTGGTGATGAACTCGGCGAAACCGGTTTTGAAAACAAATATAAAAATACCTACGTTCAGAACAGAAACTTTAATCACTATAATAGAGCTGAACAAGACAATTCTGACAATATTCGGGAAATAGAAACCGGCAAAAATGAAATAGCGAAATTAATGAATCTTAGAAAAGAAAAAGCGCTATCACCTCTTGTTAATGGTTCAACAGTTGTGCTTGATACCGCAAAAAGAGATGCTGACGGCAATTTTATAATGACTATGTCATATTGGGAACAAGGAGCAAGTGAACCTACCTTAAAAACCTGCCTGAAAGGAAAAGATGGAAATATAAGAGATGAATATGGAAATATACTTGAATTTGAAAAAAGAGAAGATAAAGATGGAGAAATAAAAGTAAAAATAAAAGATAATACAGGCAAAGAATTAAAATATAAAGATGATAAAGGTGAAGAAACAAGTAATATTACTGCGGAAGTAAAATATATTTATGAAGATATCGTGGGAATGTATAGATACAACGATGAAAAAGATATGTTTGTCCTTATGAATAATAAAGGTTTTGGATCAAGCAGAGCGCAGGCAGGATTAAAAGATGGAGATAAGTCTGTTTCTGTTCAACATATCGATCTTTCTCAGGAAACAATGCTTAATTATGAAGCAGCCAAAGGCACTAAAATTGAACAAGGGCTTTTAGACAATTTACAAGCAGGCACTACTTACAAAAACGCCCTTGATAAAGCTGATAATTCTACATATAAAATTGTTAACGCGTATGGAAAAAAATTATTAAAGAAATTTGATGAAAATGACAATCCTGTAAATATTACAATGACCGGAACAGATTTATTTCTTTACAGAGAAAAGAATTTTGATGGAAAGCCAAATGAATTATCTTTCTCCGGAAATTCATCAAAGAAAAATCCGCATGTTGCGATTATGAATATGAAATACAATATTCCAAGAAAATAATGTAAAAATATAATTATTGAATTGAATGCCTCTGTTTTTCCTTTCAAACAGAGGTTTTTTATTTTATAATAGGATTGTCATTCTGAAGGCTTTAGCCTGAAGAATCTGTCCTAAAGAGAATTAAAGCATAAATTCCAAAATGAACAGATCCTTCGCTTTGCTCAGGATGACAATATTCGGAAAAATAACCAAAAGGAAAATTTAATGGATAAAAAAATCTTTATAGCCGGGCATAAAGGACTTGTCGGAAGTGCGCTTGTAAGACAATTACAAAAAAAAGGATATAAAAATTTTATTTTAAAAACAAGGGAAGAACTTGATTTAATGAATTCGGAACAGGTTTTCAGGTTTTTTGAAGAAGAAAAGCCTGATTGGGTTTTTCTTGCAGCGGCGAAAGTTGGAGGAATTTATGCAAACAATACATATCCTGTTGATTTTTTGCTTGATAACCTGAAAATTCAAAATAATATTATTGAAGCGTCTTATAAAAATAATGTTGAGAAATTATTATTTCTCGGCTCGAGCTGTATTTATCCTAAACTTGCTCCTCAGCCGCTTAAAGAAGAATATCTTTTAACTTCTGCGTTAGAGCCGACAAATGAGCCTTACGCGCTGGCAAAAATTACGGGAATTAAACTTTGCAGCGCTTTTAATAAACAATATGGAACAAATTATATTTCCGCCATGCCCTGTAATTTATACGGCATAAACGATAATTATCATGCTGAAAATGCCCATGTTATCCCGATGCTTTTGAGGCGATTCCACGAAGCCAAAGAAAAAAATCTTGAAAAAGTCACTGTTTGGGGAACAGGTACCCCTATGAGAGAATTTATGTGCAGCGATGACCTGGCAGAAGCTTGTGTTTATCTTATGGAAAACAAGAATGCCAAAGAAATCGGGGAATTTATAAATATCGGAGCAGGAATTGACGTTACAATCAGGGAACTGGCGGAGCTTATAAAAGAAACCGTCGGCTTTGAAGGTAAACTTGAATTTGACACGACAAAACCAGACGGAACTCCCAAAAAACTTCTGGACGTGTCAAGGCTTAATGCGCTAGGCTGGAAGTCAAAAATTTCTCTTAAAGAAGGATTGAAGATTAGCTATGAAGATTTTTTAAACAATCTTTGCGTAAGATTATAAGTATCCATTAGCTTAAAACTCGATGCCTGTCCTGATGCCAAAAACAATAACGCTGTCATCAGCTCCAAAAGGCTTGTTTATGTATTGAA
>DNRP01000004.1:4290-11247 GCA_003499955.1 Cyanobacteria bacterium UBA9971 | reverse complement strand
GACAGAATTATCAAAGAAAAAATCAGGACTCTGGTTGTTGGAATGACTGATCCAAACCCGCTTGTTTCAGGAGAAGGCATCAAAAAAGCTAAAAATGCAGGGTTAGAAGTCCTGGAAAACATCTTGACTAAAAAATGCGAAAAAATAAACGAAATTTTTATAAAAAATATAACAAAAAAACAACCGTTTATTGCAACAAAAACAGCTTCTACCATTGACGGAAAAATAGCAACTTCAACGGGAAGCAGCAAATGGATAACTTCCGAAGCAGCAAGAGAAGAAGTTCAAAGACTAAGAAATAAATATGATGCCATTATTACAGGTTCTAATACAATAATTGCCGATAATCCGAGCCTGACTTGCAGGAAAAAAGGATATAGAAATCCTGCAAGAATAATAATAGATTCTCAATTAAGAACTTCTCCCGATTCAAAAGTTTATAATGATGATGGAACAAACATAATTATTGCAACATCAGAAAATATTGACAAAAACAAATTAAAAATTTATCCTAAATATATAAGTATAATTAAATGTCCGCTTAATCATGATAATAAAGTTGATCTGGAATATTTAGTTCAAAAACTATATGCACAAGAAATTTTCAGTATTTTGATTGAATCGGGCGGTAACTTAAACGGTGCTTTCTTAAAATATAATCTCATTGATAAAGTTTATTTCTTTATTGCACCTAAAATTATTGGAGATAATACAGCTATAAGTTCTTTTGAAGGGTTTAATATTAAAAACATTTCTGAAAGTAAATTATTTGAATTTGGTAAAGTTGAAAATTTTCCGCCGGATATAATGATAGAAGGATATTTAAAATGAGAGATCCCAAAAAAAGCCTAAAAAACTCAAAAAGTAAAACTAACGAAACCGGCAAAGAAATGGTTATAGAAAACCCTTTTTTTCTAGCTATTATTATACTTGCGGGAGCAATTCTTATAAATTACTTGCTGGAATTGGAATTTACCAAAAACTTATTCAAATGGGGTGAATATTATTTCAATTCAACTTTATACTGGTTAAATTCAAATCTCCAACCGGCATTTAAAGACCATCCTTATATCAAAATACCTGTATTTACAAATCCTGTAACCGCAGAATTTATGACAATTATTAACCCATGGATGTGGTTGAGAGGTTTTATAATAAGTTCTTTTGCGGCAAGTCAAAGTATAACAATTTTGCAAATAAAAATAATAAAATCAAAAAATGTTGTTATTGCTTCAATTTTAATCGGAATTTTACAACTGTGTGTCTATGCTTTACCATATGGCTCAGGACTCTCAATACCATTGTTTGTTGCATTAGCACAAAAATTTTACATTAATATTTTTGCAATAATTTTTGTTTGTCTTATAGGAATTTTATCAGGTATAGAATACGCTGTTTATTTATTGAGAAATGATAAAATACAGATGTCTTCAAAAAATGAAAGTGATGGTCCTAAAATCAATGTAAAAGTTATAGACAAATTAGACTGGTAATTATAGGAAATTATTTTATAGTATGTATGGTTATGTAATATTCACAGATATCGAAAAATACAGCACATTAAAAGATGCTGATTTGAAAATATATTTTAATAAAGTTATTCCTGTAGTTTCTGAACAGCTTAAAGAGTATAAAGATGCGGCAATCATTTGGAATACCTGGGGTGATGCCATATTTGCAATTTATGATAAGGCTGAAATGGCAATCAATATGGCTCTCGCTTACAGAGAATCTTTTAGTAAAATTAATTTTGAAGAATTTGGCATAAGAAAATTAAATCCTAGAATTGCTGGCAATTTTGGAGAATTTGAATTGATTTTTGATCCTGTTTCAGGAAAACAAAATGTTCATGGCACTCTGGTAAATATTACTGCCCGAATCGAGCCTGTTACAACGCCGGGAGAAATCTTTGTCACAAAAGAATTCAGGGATATGTCTATCTCAAGTTATGACAAGGTTGAAAATGTCAGATTTGAAGATATGGGAGAAATAAAACTTCCCAAAAATGCCGGTCAGCTAAATCTTTACAGGTTATGCAAAAGAGCAGAAACTTCCATGAAACCTGCCGGTATTATCCTTTCCAATATAGATTATAATATTCAAGCGCCCATCAAGACCAGGCTTAACGAACCCAAAGTCAAAAAACCTGTAGAAAAATCCATAGAACAGCGCCTCCTGGAAAATTCAAAACTCTTAGAAAGTTCAAACAAGAAATTTTCTTCTGAAGACAAATTAAGTAAAATTGCGACTGTCTTAAAAGATGACAAAAATATAATAAAAAAGACCAAAGGACCAAATTTTATAAAAACTTTAGTTAACAGTTTGAAAAATCCTAAAGATTTATTGAAAGAAAATCCTTTTTTACTCGCTCTTGTTGCTTTTATAATTGCGATAAACTTAAATTTAATCCTAAATATGACTTTTATAAAATATGGTTTAAATATACCAATATTAAAGCCGGAAGCCATAGCTCTTATTAGTCTCTGGTTGTGGCCGATAGGATATCTAATAAGTTCCTTTATAACGGGTCAGGTAATGACTCTTTTGCAAAAAAAAGTCATGAAGTTTAAAAATACTGTTATTGCTCCAATTTTAATAGTATTTTTGTATCTGTTTTCATGTGTTTTGCAAAATAACTCTGCATCCGCAAATCCTTTATTTTATATAAACATTCTTATANNGTTTCACTTATAAAGTTTTTTGCAAGGTTTACAGGAATAGCAAATCCTATTCCGATGTTTGATTTGTTATTATCAGGATTATAAATAGATTGATTAATTCCTATAACTTCGCCTTCTGTATTTAATAAAGGTCCGCCTGAACAGCCGGGATTTATTGCGGCATCTGTCTGAATTTTATTTTTAGTTTTATCAACACGGCTGATTATACCCTCTGTAAGTGTTCTGCTAAACCCGAAAGGATTTCCGATTGCAAGGACTTTTTGTCCTACTTTAACTTTTGAAGAGTCGCCAAGTCTAATTATAGGGAGGTTTTTTTTAGGTTTTATTTTAAGAAGGGCAAAATCACCTGTTTCTGTATCACTTATAATTTGACCATCGTATTTTTCTCCGCTGGATAAAGTTATTTTAATTTTTTTATGCCCTTCTATAACATGACCGCTTGTTAAAATGATGCCGCTTTGTTCTATGATAAAACCGGTTCCGCTTGACACACCGTCATCAATGTCAACATCAACAGAAACAATAGAAGGCGCTACATCTTCGTAAACATTAATAGTGTTTAACTCATCTTTAGTATAACTCTCTGAATACGACGGCTGTGCATTAATAAACGAAATTAACATAACAGCTGCAATTAATTTTTTTGCATTCCGGTAAAAATATTCTAATTTTGACATGTCCTAAACTCCAACTCCGAATCTTAAATTTTATTATTGCTTTAGAATATTATTTATTATCCAATTTTTAATAAAAAGCTATAATCCTAATGTGGATAAAAAAGGGAATAAAAAATGCTGCTTAATAAGTAGTTATTTTATCTAATGCTTTTATAAATATTCACTTTTAGGGTAATTTATTGTATATTTAGAAAAATATTAATTAAATAATTTATTGATTTTGAATAAAAAAATGAATCTTGTAAATCCTATAAAAAAAAATCAAAAAATAAAGATAATTCCTGACAATATTGAAGAATTTTCAATGGGAATAATAATCTTTGCATGCAAAGATTATTTTGTTGCGGAAGTAAAAAATTCTTCATTGATCATGATCGACTCTGAGCCGGAAATATTAATATCAGCAGAAGATTATATGATTATGTTTGCTTCAAAAGTAAATAAAATAGATAATAATAAAGTATTTTTTGCTGTTCCGCCAAAATTTACTATTGTCCAAAAAAGAGAATACCCCCGTATAAAAACCAAAATACCGGTATTCATTAAGGAAACAGTTAACAGTAAAGAAATTGAAGCCGAAACAATTAATATTGGAGGCGGCGGCATGCAATTTGTTTCTTCCGTTAAATATAACTTAAACTGTATATTAAATGCCCGTTTTTCTTTACCTAACAAAAAAGAAATAAATACTTTATTTGAAATTTTGAGAGCTGATTGCGAGCAACTGAACGAAAAAATTCTTCTTTCCGGAAAATTTCAAACCATCTCAAACTTTGATAAAATAGCTATAGTACAATTTTGTTTTAAGCGTCAATTAGAGTGTATTGCGAGGCAGCCTCGCTGCACCACTAATGGCTGAAGAACGGGCAGGAGATAAAAGCCCGGGACGAAACGCCGTTTAGGGCGAGCAATAAAGAAAATATAAAAAATAAACACGAATGGAGGAATAAATTATTAGATTATCAGCTAAAATCGCCGGAATTTTTTCCTGTTTCACTTTATTAATAATAGGATCTATAGTATTATTAAATGAAATGTCTTTTGACTATAATACAGTTATAAATGCATGTTGGTACAGTATTTTTGGAGCGATTACAGCAGGTTTTTTCGGATTTTTTATAGGAAAAGTTTTAGAAACATCAAATAATACATCTAAAAAAAATAATTATAAAAATTCAAAAAAATCTAATAAAAAAGAGTTCGATGATGCTGAATCAGAAAATAATAATTAAATTATAATATTATAATAATTGGATTAAGAGTTAGGATAAATTTATGAAAAAAGAAAAAGTTTTAAGAACAAGAGTATCGTTAGTCAGTAAATTTACAACGATTATTGGCGTTTCAATTTTTTATTCAGTATTTTTTATATCCGCATATAACCTTTATGCCAGTACGCCAATTCTTAAACAATATAGAATAGATCAAAATCAGAATTATATAGCATTTTCAAATACTATATATAGTTCAGCAACTCAAGAACTTAAAACAGGGAAAAAGTTTATTAATACTTATAATTTGGCAAAAAATCTTGTAGCTAATAATCTGGTTTTATATTCAAGTTTAATAGATAACAACACTCAAAAATATGTATGGACTACAGTTGGTGATATTGCCGGAACTAAAGCAAACATAAACAGCTTATGGATGGATGGCGGATTTTCTACAAAATACACAAACATGAACCCTGAAAATATTCAGCAAAGTACTTTTAATGTAGGTGATAATCGTCTTGTTGTTGCATTTTATAGTGAAAATTCTATCGGGCATCTTGTAGATCTTCTGGTAAAAGGCAATCTTACTCTTTCAATATTATTTATAGTTTTTGGTTTTTGGGCAGCTTTTATTCTTGCAAAATACGTAACAAAACCGATAAAAAATCTTGTAGAAGTTGCTGAAGAATTTTCACAGGGAAATCTGAAATTCAGAACAGATGTAAAATCTGAAGATGAAATAGGTGTACTTGCAAAAGCCTTTAATACTATGGCTGACAAGCTTAATGATCTTTATAACTCCCTTGAACAAAAAGTTATGGACAGAACGCATGAATTAAGCAGGATAAATCTTCAACTTAAACGTGCGAATAAAGAAATTAAAGATGCCCAGTCAATGGTAGTTCACAATGAAAAAATGCGCTCTCTGGGACAGCTTGTAGCAGGAGTAGCACACGAGCTTAATAATCCGATCAATTTTATTTACGGTAATTTGTCACACCTGAAAAATTATTCAAATGACCTTATTCAAATCATTGCCAAATATGAAGAATTTAAAAATCAATTACCTGAAGAAAAAATTCAGGAAATAGAAAAATTAAAAGAAGATCTTGAATATGAATTTATCGTGGAAGATCTTTCTCTATTAATAAAAAGTTGTCATGAAGGCGCAGAACGCTCAAAACAAATTATACTCGACCTGAAAAACTTCTCAAGGCTTGATGAAGCCATGGTGAAAGAAGTTGATATTCATGAAGGGATAGACAGCGCTTTAAATATTCTTGAAAGCAAATATAAAGACAGAGTTACCGTTCATAAACAATATGGCGAAATTCCTCAGATTATGTGTTATGCGGGACAAATAAATCAGGTATTTATGAATGTTCTTGATAATGCGGCACAAGCGATAGAAGGCAACGGCAATGTCTATGTAAGAACAAAAGTTATAGATCAGGATGCGGTAATTGAAATTGAAGATACAGGTCCCGGTATTGATGAAGAAACCCTTCCAAAAATATTTGATCCGTTCTTTACCACAAAACCTGTTGGAGAAGGTACAGGTCTCGGGTTATCAATTTGTTACAAAATAATTAAGAGCCATAATGGTAAAATGGAAGTAGAAAGCGAAAAAGGTAAAGGAACTAAATTTATCATAAAAATTCCTGTTAATTGGACAGAACAAAGTAATTTAAGTAGTGAAAATCCTATAGAAGTATCATAATAAATGAAATACAATATATTAGTCACAGATGATGAAATAGATAATTTGCAGTTGTTCAAAAGAACACTACGGAGCAATTATAACGTATTTCTTGCAAATTCAGGGTTTGAAGCAATTGAAATCCTTAAAAGCAACAAAATCGATATGATTATATCTGATCATAAAATGCCTGGCATGGACGGCGTTGAACTGTTAAAAAAAACCTTACATTACGCGCCTGATGCGATAAGAATTTTAATTACAGCTTATACTGACTCTACAAGCTTAATCGGCGCGATTAATGAAGGTAAAATTCACAGATATATCAGAAAACCATGGAACCCTAATGACTTAATAAATATACTTGAAGCTAGTTTTGAAGTTTATCAGTTAAATCTTGATAACCAGAGCCTTGCGCTTGATTTAAAAGAATTATTTTCTGGAACTATTTCTGCCATTACCGAAGCGCTTGACGCAAAAGATCATTATACTTTTGGCAGAAGCAAAAGAGTTACTTATTACGCATTAAAAACCGGTGAAACACTTGGATTGTCCGACACAGAACTTAGCGAACTTGAACTTGCAGGTCTGTTGCACGATATAGGAATGATAGGAGTGCCTGAAACCATTTTGAACAAACCGGGCAATCTTACTCCTGAAGAGTTTGATGAAATCAAAAAACACGT
>DNRP01000004.1:0-4261 GCA_003499955.1 Cyanobacteria bacterium UBA9971 | reverse complement strand
AGGGCTTATCGTAAAGGTCTTCCGCATGAATATGCCGTAGAAGAGTTAAAAAAATCATCGGGTACGCAGTTTTCTCCTAAAGTTGTTGAAGCTTTTCTTCAAATTGCATCAAACGCAAAAGAAGAAATTAAAAATATTGATTCATTTGCTTCCGAAAAATTTATTAATGAAGGGTCACCGGCAAATTAGTTTATTTTCTCTTTTTTCTACCTGCTGTCATTGCTAAGAAACTGAAAACAGACTATACAAACGGTCTTCAATTTCAGTTTCATCAATTTCGTCTGTAAGCTTATTTATATCTATCGCCATTTGATAATATTTTGCTGCGCCTGCTTTATTTTTCAAAGCCTGATAAGATCTTCCTTTGTTATAATGGGCAAGAGCATAATTTGGATTATTTTTTATGGCTTGAGTAAACATAATAATAGCTTCTTCGGGACTGTTTGAGCCGTCAAGATAAACAACACCAAGATTATTAAAAGCTATTTCATATTTTGGATTTAAACTTATAGCTTTATGATAAGCAATAATTGATTCTTCAATACAGCCTTTTTCCCAGAGAACCAACCCCAAATTGCAATATAATTTTGGAATGTTTGGATCGAGTTTTATCGCGGTACAATAACAATCAACAGAATTATCAAGGTCATTTCTATCCTGATAAGATTCACCTAAAGCAATAAAAGCGTCAATATTGTTAGGATCAAGCACTATTGCGGTTTGATAAGCAACAATAGCTGCATCCATATTGTCTTTAACCTGATGATAAATTGCACCAAGCGCCTGAGAAACTATAGACGTCCATTCATTATCAGGATTTAAACGTATAGCTCTTTGATATTCAGAGATTGCTCCTTCATAATCCTGAAGCTGAACAAGGGCATAAGCCAGACTGTTATGATAAAAGGCATTATCGGGTTCAATTTCTATAGCCCTTTTAAAGGCATTAACCGCGCTAAATTTATCTTCTTTTCTAAGGTATAAATGACCTAACTCATAGAACAGATTTGAGTTTAAAGGTTCTAACCGGGCAATTTGCTTAAAACAGTCAATTATTTCTTCGTAATTGTTTTTATCAAAATTTTGAAGAAGTTCAGCAAGTTTTGCCCAGAGAACAATATCATCTCCGGCTGTCAAAAGTGCTTTTCTGTAGAAGTCCGCTGCTTTTTGAGGATTTTGAAGCTCTACTAAAAGATCACCGATTTTTGAATAAAATAAATCTTTTCTGCCTGTACGAAGTGCTGCTTTTTCATAAGTTGCAATAGTTTTTGTAAAATTACCTGTCTTTTTATGAAAACCTGCTTTAAATCTATACTTAAATATAGAAAAATCTTCGGCGCTGCTTTTATAAAACATCCTGATTACATCATAATCATAGGATGTCATTAGCACTCCGGTTATAAAATAATGAATTCCTCTTACAAAATCAATTAAATTAAAATCTGATTGCTGCAATCGCTGTATTATTGTTAATCCTAGAGTGATTCTTTGCTTGGAAGACCTGAATCCCGCGAGTTTAATAGAAGTTTTAAACGCTTTTTCAGCTTCTTTATAGTTGCCGGATGCTTTTAGGAAATATCCGAGATAAAGTCTGGCATTAGCCGATTTGGGATCAAGCTCTATGGCTTTTTTACATTTTTGTATAGCTGAAGTTAAATCAATATCGCCTTTTTCCCATAATAAGCTGGCAAGTTTATAATAAACATGGGGAATGGAAGGATTTATCTTCATTGCTTCAAGATAATATACGAGAGCTTTATCAAGATCATTCCGGTTAGACCTTATAAGGTAATTTTCATGCGATTTTTGGGCTAAATCCAGAATATGATTTATATCAGCGCCTGAAAAAACAGGTATTTTGCTTTTCAAGGTTTCTTTTAGCATCCAAATTTCCTCAATAAACTATTATTTAATTTTCCATATTGTCATTGCGAAGCATGAAATGTTTACAAAACAAAATTGTTTAACTACCGAAACAATCTATTCAATAATTTACTAAAATAGTAAAGCAGGATAGATTGCCACTTAGTGGTGCAAAAATGTTGCCGCGATGACAATTGTTAAAAAATGCGAACACATCTTTTTATCTATATCGGACGTTCTTTACAAAACTTTATAGTTCTTTAAAAAAATTAATAATTTAAATTGAGATTTGAATTGTAATAATTATCAAATCAAAAAAAGCGGTAAACAAAAAGTTTACCGCTTTTTTTGATTTTTATAATAATCTTATTTTATTGACAGGTATATCAACAACACCTTTTGTTGTCGGATCTGATAACCTCTCTACTGCTTCTTTTAGTTTTGGTTGCAGTGCCGGGGTCTTGATTTCTGCAATATCTCTTGCAAGAGGCGTAAGTGCTTTTTTCCCTGCTTCTTGTAATTTTGCTTGTTGTTCAGTTAAAGGCTTGACCATTTCAGTTAAGGGTGGGGTTTTATGATGATCAATAATAGCTATACTTTTACCTTTAGCTAGTCCTAATAATTTTGATACCATAATAAAATCTTCCTTCCTTTTTTCTAACCTTCTGCATATATAAAATCAGATGAAAGGAAAAAATTGCTAAATTTTACCCCCCCCCCCGTTTTACAAAACTTTACAAAAACAGAGCGATATGCATGGATAGTAAAATTGTCATGCTGAACTGACTGCAAAGCAAGGTGAACCTGAGAGCCGTAGTTGTATGCCCCTACCTGGTGATTCAGCATGACAATTTTTGAATTTAAATTTTCAATTGTTTGTTAGACAGACCCTGAACTTGATTCAGGGTGACAAGTAGTTTAGGGTAACAAAATGTGCAATGTTAATTAATTAAACAATGTGTGCATTTTTGATATAATCACACTTGGGCAACCCTTGAAACTTTCCCCTGTAACTAACGCTCAAAACGTTAAAATAGTTTACAGAAGGGAGGTGATGCTAATGAAGTTGAATTTATCTATAAATGAGAAAGACTGGATTTACTTGTTATTTCTTATTTTACTCTTTATAGACAAACAAGAGCTAGTAAAAATACTAACTCTTGTCATAAATCAACTGTAAAAGGGGTTTTAATGATGGTGTTAGCGCACCATCGCCCTCTTATTTTATTATAGCAGATTAATTTTATTTTTAAAGTGTAATAAAATATAAAGTGTATAAAAGTTTTCAGAGGTGGAAAGTGTCGAATATTCTTGATACAAAAAATATAAATATACTGAATCTCGCTAAAGAAGTATTTGTAATTGAGGCGCAATCAATTACAAACCTTATAAAAAGACTCGGAGAACCTTTTGAAGAAGCCATAAATTTGCTTTACAGCTGTAAAGGCAGAGTTATAGTTACCGGAATGGGAAAATCAGGGCTTATTGGGAAAAAAATAGCCGCAACTTTTTCCAGTACGGGAACTCCTTCATATTTTCTTCATCCTGCGGAAAGTACCCACGGAGATTCGGGAGTTATAACCAAAGAAGACATAGTGCTTGCAATTTCAAACAGCGGAGAAACATCGGAATTACTTCAATTGTTGCCTCTAATCAAAAGATTTGGCGTAAAAATGATTGCAATGACAGGAAAATTAAATTCTACACTTGCACAAAAAAGCGATGTTACGCTTGATATATCGGTAGAAAGAGAAGCATGTCCTCTTAATCTTGCGCCTACGGCTAGTACTACAGCTACACTCGCTATGGGTGACGCTCTTGCGGTATGTCTTCTTGAAAAAAGAGGGTTCAGCGCTGAAGATTTTCTCCTTTTTCATCCTTCGGGAAAACTGGGCAAAGGTTTTTTCTGGAAAGTTGAAGACCTTATGACTAAAGAAGAAAACCTGCCTGTTGTTAGTATGGAAACTAATTTTCGCGAGGCGATTCAAGAAATTACCGCCAAAAAACTCGGTGTAACTATTGTTGTTGATGAAAGAGGCTTATTAAAAGGACTTTTGACAGACGGGGACATAAGAAGGGCGTTGCAAAAATATAACGAAATTTCCGGCTTAAAAGTTAAAGATGTTATGACCATGGGTGCAAAAATCATTGAAAAAGATGCTTTTGCTGCACAGGCATTGCAAATTATGGAAAAATATTCTATAACTTCGCTGGTAATATTAAAAACAGATGGAACACCAGAGGGAATCCTTCATATTCATAACCTTTTAAAAGCAGGTGTGGCATGATTTTTGCATTAAAAAAATGTGAAATTAAAAAAATAAAAAGGGCGAGCAGGGAGCGAAGCGACCATAGCGAGCCAAAAAACTAACTTTAACCCCCTCCCTCGAGGGAGGGG